>JAJYWT010000053.1 GCA_021791345.1 bacterium | reverse complement strand
GGTCGATGTCGTCCTCCTCGGTCAGACGGCGCAACGCCTCCCGGGTGAGGCCGCGCTGGTCGCGGAGGTACCGCCGCACGATCAGATCGCGTTCTGGGTGCGTCCCCAGCCACTCCCCCGCTCGTTGCAGGAGCTTGTCCACCTCGGCGTCACCAACCCAGTAGTGCTTCTCGCCGTCCAGGGCGGGGATGAGGACGGTGAGATGGGTGAGGAGGTCGGCGAGCCGGACCGTGGCTCGAAGAGTCGCCCGATGGTACCGGGACACGCCCCACTCCGGAAAGCTGCGGTCGAGTAGTTCGGAACTCACCTCGACGCTGTACCCGAGCGGCTCGAAGAGCCGGCGCACCAAGTCCGCGCCTCCCTCCGACGGCAGGGCCGCGATGGTCGCCTCCAGGGGGATCGCCTGAGCCGCAAGCTCCGGCCGGTCAGCCGAGCGGCCGCTCCGCGCCGACGCGAACGCCTTGCCGAGTGCCACGGAGAGGAGGGACGTCGCGGCGTACGGGCGGTCGTTGACGTACTGGTCGACCCCGCCGGCTGCCGGGGTCCGCGCCCCAGGGCCTCGCCGCCGGACCAGGTCGACCGGGTCTATCTCGAGGAGGAGGGCGGCGGTGCAACGCTCGGTGGTGGCCTCGGGGTAAAAGACGTGGGCCACCCCGCCGAACACCTCAAGGGTGTGGACCCGAGCTGGGTTCTTGTGGAGCAGGTATCCGAGGTCGGTGGCCGGCCGGTAGGTCGTGCTCAAGGTCAAGAACATGCGGCTCGAAGTCTCGCATAGTGAGGACGACCGTCAGACCGCGTGGAGCTGGGCCGGTCCGGCACGGCCGCCCCGGGCCACCAGACGGAACGGTGGCTCTCGACACCCTGCGCGGTGGCTTCCGGGCAGCGCGAGGCAGGCTCGGCCCGTCCACGGATATCCCGGCTGTCGGTACAGCAACCCGGTCTGGGTCGCCGACCTCGCCTACGAGGCCACGTCCAGCCAGGCTTCCCGCCGTCGGCCGCCAGAGGCGTCGCACGGGTCACGGAGCGCCCAGGATCCGTAATGGGTAGCGCTCTGACGCTTGCTTCCAGACTCGCACGGGTAGCGCTGTCTTACAGGCGCTTTCCCAGGGTAGCTCTGCTGTGGACTTCAAAACGGACAAGTGTTCGAGGGCTTGGCAAAGGCCTACCCTGACACGGTAGAGGCCCCAGGTTCGACTCCTGGTGCGCCCACCAACGGGCCCGTGCGCCCGGAGAAGCGGACGGATGGCGATGCGACCAGCGGAGGCGGTCGGCACGGCCACGGCCTGCGCCACCCGCCATCTGGAGACAGCATCGGTTGGTCCACCTACCCGGGGCCCCGGTCGCGCGGTTTCCTGCGTCCGCCTCCACCGTGTCGCCCCGGCGGGGTGGCACCACCGCGGGCATCCGGATCCCCCCAAGTGAAGCGACCATGAAGCTTCCGACCGGGGACAGGAACAGGGGTCGCAACCGCGCCCATCGGCTAGCGCCGGGAGCCCCCGAGGCGGCGCGGGGCCCCAGTTGTCCACACCCCGAAGTGGGGAAACAGGGCACAACCGGAACCCGGCGCCCTTGGGCGAATTGCCATATTTTATTGGGAGTTTTCGCCATTGACAGCCCCCCCCAAGGAGGTTCTAAGATGGCCCCCGTGCCCCGCCCCCGACGTGCCCTGCCAGTCCTGCGGATCTGCGCCCGCTCCGGCTGCTCCAATCTGGTCAAGAAGCAGACCGCCAAGTACTGCAGCGTGCGGTGCTCCGCTGAGGATCCGGACCGGCGGGCCCGCCTCAGCCGGCGGGCGAAGGACGGGCGGCTATTGCCGCTGGCTCGCCAGCTCCCGCTGGCCTTCGACACTGATGAGCTCGCGATCGGCAAGGCGGCGGAGAGTCGCGAGGAGATTCCCCAGGGTCTCTCCCGCTGGGCGGTCTGAACTCAGCTGATCGGGGTTCGCGGTCGGGAGCGCTGCATGGCGGCGGCGGTGCGGAGGTCAGCCTCGGTGACGCTCACCACCAAGCTGCGCTCGCAACGATGGCAGATGATGTGGAAGGTGCTGGGGGCGAGGATGTCTCGGGCCACCTCCTGACGGTGCCCGCACCCCTCACAGCTGACTACGGCGCGCATGCGGCCATTGAACTGGCCCTGAGCCTCGGCAGCACCGGCTGCTGGCGAACCGCCACAACTCGCAACCGATCTGTAACCGCGAGTGCGGCGACTCAGCTGCGCCCCCACGCCCTCACCCCGGCCACCAGCCCGGTCGCCAGCAGGCAGACCCCCATGAAGGCGATGACGTCGCTGGCACCGACCACGTCAGCGACCGCCCCGGCGACCAGCAACGGCAGCGCGATCGCCAGGTTGATCACCAGGAACGCCCCGCCGAAGATCCGGCCCCTGGTGGACTCCTCGGTCCCCTCCTGAATCAGCACCAGACAGGGGATCAAGACCGATCCCAGGCCGGCTCCGAAGATGACCGCCAGCACGATCGCCAGGGGCACCAGGGTGGCGTCCAACCGCAACCCCGCCAGGACCGGGGGCAGGACCCCCAACACCAGCATCGCGACCCCAGCCAGGATCAACCCCCGCACCACGCTCCCCACCCCGTGCTGGCTCGAGTTGCGACGGCTCACCAACATCCCGGTCAGCACCATTCCGAAGGTGGCAGGAATGAGCAGGATGTAGCTGTTCTGCGGCGACTGCAGGAGTACGTGCTGCATGTAGCCAGCTGAGAGCGCGAAGATCGTGAACACGATCACCAGCGCCAGGGTCAGCATGCCGAAGGCGAACGGCAAAACGGCACTGTCGCGGATCACCGCCAGCACCTCGGTCACCTCCCGGAACGAACCACCGTTGACTTCCGGCACGAGATCGCCGTCGGGCTTGACGACCGCCAGTCGCGGACGGATCAGCCAGATCGCGCCCGAAGCCAGCATGAAGAGCGCGGCCCCAAAGTAGTAGGGTCCCTCCAGGCCCAGGAGCCTCTGGGCGATCGAGGCCAGGGGAACGGAGACCACGATCGTCAGCACGATCGTGACCGTGAACAGCGAGGTCGCTGCCGAGAGCTGGCTGCGCTTGACCAGGCTGGGGATGCTGGCTGCCTCGGCGGGTGCGAAGAGCTGACCCACCCCGGCGAACACGAGCGTGATCGCGTACAGCGGCAGCACCTGGTGCTGGGCCACTCCCGTCAGCTCGAGCGCCGGCACCCCGAGCACCATCACTCCGCGGCTGAGGTTGGTCCAGATCATGAGGGTCTTCTTGTCGTAGCGGTCCGCGAAGATGCCGGCGGGAACCGACAGGAAGACCGCCGGGATCGTGTACGCCAGCAGCAGGGCCGCGTCGCTCAGGTAGAGATGGGTGAGGGAGTAGATGGAGAGCAGCAGGGAGAAGGCGAAGAACTTGTCGCCCAGCTGGGCGGCCACCTGAGCTCCCCAGAGCAGCCGGAAGTCGCGGTTGCGCAGGGTCTCCCGGAAACCCGACGTCCCGGGGGAAGCTGGCGGCGGAGCCTCGCTGACCTGCTGGCTCACAGCCGTCATGGGGGCGAATATATCATCCGGGCTGCAGGGGTCCGAGCTCCTGGAGAAGCCGCTCCCACTCCTCCAGCCCCAGGCTGCCCGGCCTTCGGGTGGGCTCGATGTCGGCGGCGGCGAGCGCCGCCGCCGCGCGGTTGGCGTCACCTCCCAGAGCCCGGGTCAGCCCGTGGTGAATCTGCTTGCGGCGCATCTGGAAGATGGGACGGGCGAGCCCGATCAGGGGCGGTAGGAGCTCGGGCCGAGCGCCGGGGCGGGGCCGCAGCTCGATCAGGGAGCTCCAGACCCGAGGCGAAGGCCAGAAGCTGGCAGGGTCGACATCGAATTCCAGGGTCACGGTCGCCACCAGCCGCAGGGTCAAGGTGGCCAAGGACCAGTCCCCAAGCTCGGCAGTGAGGCGTCGGGCGACCTCGCGCTGCACCAACAGGCGGCACCGCGAGGGCTGGGGCCGCCACTCCAGCAGCCGGGGCAGGAGGGCCCCCGTGATCTGGTAGGGGAGGTTGGCCACCACCTGGTAGGGGGCTGGCAGGCCCAGTTCGTTCGCGCCCACCAAGAGGGCATCCTTCTGGATCACGCGGAAGCTCGGGTGACCTGCCTGCAGCAGGCGCAGGGCGGCCACGCAGTTGGGATCCACCTCCATCCCGGTGAGTTCGACCCCGGCCTCCAGCAGCCCCTGGCTGAGGGCTCCCAGGCCGCAGCCGATCTCCAGCGCCGGGATCGTGACATCCACTCCGCCGACGATCGCGTCCCGCACCTCCTTGGAGATCAAGAAGTTCTGTCCCAGCCGATGCTGGGGCAGGACCCGGAACCGCCGGGCGACCGCCCGAACGGTCTCCGGGCGGCAGAGGTCGAGCGTGGTCAAGGCAGGTTGAAGAACTGGCGCACGTTGGCAGTGGTGACCCGGGCCAGGGTGTCGAGGCACTCCCCGCGCTCGATCGCCACCCGGGTGGCGGTGGCGCGGACCAGGGCCGGCTCGCAGACCGAGCCCCGGTGGGGCTCGGGAGCGAGAAAGGGACTGTCCGTCTCGATCGCCAGGAGCGCGGACGGCACAACCCGAAGGGCAGCGCGCAGGGGCCCCGCAGAGCGGAAGGTGACGTTGCCGGCGAAGGAGCACAGCAGCCCCCGCGCGGCCGCTTGGGCCGCGAATGCGTCGTCCCCACTGAAGCAGTGCAGCAGGACCGGTACCCGCGGGCTGCGGTCCAGCAGCGACACGAGGTCGGTTCCGGCCTGGCGCATGTGAATCACCACCGGCTTGCCCACCTCCTCGGCCAGCACCAGCATCTGGGCCAGCACCTCCTGCTGCACCGCGGGGGACGGAGCTGGCCGAGCAGGGCGATCAAGGTAGTCCAGCCCCACCTCCCCCACGGCGACCGCCCGCGGGTGGGCCAGCAGCTGGCGAAGCTCCTCCACCTCACGGTCCGTTGGCGGCCGTCCATTGTTGGGGTGCCAGCCGACGGTGAAGTGGACCTCGGCATGCCGCTCGGCCAGCCGGCACGCCTCCCGGCTGTCGTCGAGGCCGTCGCCACTGGTGACCACCTGGTGCACGCCGGCCTGGTGCGCCCGCTCCAGCGCGGCGGTGACCGCAACCCCGTGGCGGGCCATCTCGTCCAGGTGGCAGTGGGCGTCGATGAGGTCGACTTCAGCCACCGGCCGTCCCAGCGCTTCGGGGTCCCTCGACCACCACCGTGCATTCCCCCCTGGGCGGATCGGCCCGGAACTGCGCCGCCAGCTGGCCTGCAGTCCCCAAGTACCAGGTCTCGTGGAGCTTGGAGATCTCGCGGGCCACCGCCAACCGCCGATCCCCGAGGGGTTCGTCCAACCACTCCAGGGTGGTGGCCAGGCGGTGCGGAGACTCGTAGAAGACCACCGCAAACGCCGCAGCGGCCTCGAACAGCCGCCGCAGCCGGGTCCTTTGGCGAGGCGGGAAGCCCAGGAAGGTGAAGCGGTCGGCCCGGAGCCCGCTGGCGGCGACCGCGGCCACCACCGCCGACGGTCCGGGCACGGCGAGCACCGTGAATCCGGCCCCTCTGGCGGCATCCACCACCTCCCGACCCGGGTCGGAGATGGCAGGCATGCCGGCGTCGGAGATCAGGGCGACGTCGCCCTCCTGAAGGGCGTCGAGGACAGACTCGGTGCGGCGCCGCTCCTGCTCCCCCGGTAACGCCAGGTAGCGGGGATGGGCGCCGATAGCCGCCAGCAGGCGGCCACTGTGCCGGGTGTCCTCAGCCACCACCACCCGGGCGGACCGCAGGATCTCAGCGGCGCGCGGCGAGAGATCGTCGCGGTTACCGATCGGGGTCGCCACGACGTGGAGGGTCCCCACCCGGGTCAGTAACCCCAATCGCGGGGATAGCGGAAGTCCATCTCGATGGTCCTCGCCGACAGCTTGGCGATCAGCGGCTGGCGGCGCTTGAACTGATTCCGCCTGACGCGCTCCAGGACGGACTGGACCACGGAACGGGGGATGTCCAGCTCGTAGAGCCCTGACGCCGGCTCGCGCTGTTCGACCAGACGGTGAAGGATGAGGTCGGCCTGGGTGTAGGAGAACCCCAGGTCATCCTCGTCCAGCTGGCCCGCGAAGAGGTCTGCGGACGGCCGCTTGCTGAGCAGGTTGGCCGGCAGCCCAAGGTGTTCCGCCAGCTGGTAGACCTGGGTCTTGTAGAGGTCCCCAAGGGGGTTCAGGGCATGGGCCATGTCTCCATAGAGGGTCCCATAACCCAGCATCAACTCCGACTTGTTGGAGGTGCCCAGCACCAGCATCGAGCGGTCGTGGGAGATGTCGTAGAGCACCGCCATCCGCTCCCGGGCCATCTTGTTGCCGCGCCGGGTGTGACTCTCGGTCGGGTACTGGGTGAAGTAGGCGTCCACCTGGGCGCTGATGTCCACCACCAGCAGCTGCGCCGACAAGGCCTGCGCCACCGATCGGGCATCCTCCAGACTGTCGCTGGAGCTGTGCCGGTAGGGCATCGCCACCCCCAGCACCGCCTGGTTGCCGAGCGCCTCCACGGCGAGCCAGTACGCGAGCGCGGAGTCGATCCCCCCGGAGACACCGACCACCACACCCAGGGCCCCAACCTTGAGCACTTCGTCGCGGATGAACGCCTTGAGAATCCGGCGCACCAGCTCCGGGTTGATGTCGAGCTCGCTCACCTTGGGTCCAGCTCCCTGAGGGCAGACCTCAGAATGTCGGTCCGCTCGTCCCGCAGGAGCGGATAGGCGATGCGGGCCCTCCGTAGCAGGCGCCGGTCCAGGGCAACCCGGTTCACCCCCAGCTCGTCGGATGCGGCTGGCCCCAGCTCCTGCCCCTCGGGGCCGTGAACTGAGCTGCCTCCCCAGAAGTAGTGGCCGTCCTCGAACCCGACCCGGTTGCAGTAGGCGACGAAGGTGGTGAACAGCGCCGAGTAGCTCTGCAACATCGATCGCCACAGGCTGGCGGTCCCCAGCTCCACACCAGAGACCCCCCGGCCCGGGCTTGCCGACGGGCAGACTATGAGGTCGGCACTCTGCCGACTGAGGATGTAGGGGGCGCTGGGGTGCCAGAGGTCCTCGCAGACCAAAGCCCCGATCCGCCAGGTCCCGCAGCCGGCAAATTCCAGATCCACAGACTGGATGGTGGACCCGGCCGCCAGATACCTTTGCTCGTCGAACATCCCATAGGTCGGCAGGTAGACCTTGCGATGCACATGCAGGACCCCCTCGGCCCCCACCACCACCGCGGCGTTGAAGAAGCGGTGGTCGCGAGACTCGATGACCGCTCCGACCACCGCTCGCGCCCTGCCGGCAGCCAGTGCCAGCTCGCGCAGCTCGGGGCCATCGAGCCGGATCGCGGTCTCCGGCACCAGGTCCTTCAAGAAATAGCCGCAAAGGCTGAGCTCGGGGAAGACCACCAGGTCCTGGCCCGCGCCGGCCTCCTCATCCAGGCGGGCGGCGGTGGCCTCGAGGTTGGACCGCAGATCGCCCAGTCTGGGCGCCTGCTGCACCAGGGAGAGCCGCAGGGGGCGCGCCCCCTCACTCACCGCGGTCCCCCTGGCCCAAAAACGCGCTCACCACGGCGGCCACCTCATCGGCTGGATCGTAGTTGAATCGGGCGTGGGGCAGGGCGGCCACGAAGCTCTCTCCGTAGCTCTTCTCCAGAATCCTGGGGTCGCAGATGACCACCGCGCCACGGTCACCGTGGCCCCGCACCAGCCGGCCGAATCCCTGCTTGAGCCGCAGCACCGCCTCGGGCAGAGCGAGCTGGGAGAAGGAGTCGGCCCGGCCGCGTGCCCGGGCCTGGAAGATGGGGTCGCTGGGGACCGGGAAGGGCAGTTTGTCGATCACCACGCACTGCAGGATGTCGCCCGGCAGATCGATCCCCTCCCAGAAGCTGTTGGTGCCCAGCAGCACGGTCCTACCGTGCTGGCGGAAGTTGCGCAACAGCTGGTTGCGGGTTCCGTCCAGACCCTGGCCGAGCACCACTATGCCTCTGCTCTGCAGCCTTCCGCGGAGCTGCTGGTGCACCTCCCGGAGCGCCTGATAGCCGGTGAAGAGCACCAGGGTCCGGCCGCCGAGCTGCTCTGCGATCTCGGCCACCATCCGCGCCACCACGATCGGATGGGCGGGGTCACCGTGCCCAGGAACGCCCCGGGGGATGCAGCACAGTGACTGGTGCAGATAGTCGAACGGGGAGTCCAGCACCAGCTCCTCCGCTCCCTCGACCCCCAGGCGCTCACGGATGTAGCGGAACGAACCGGCGACGGCCAGGGTCGCGGAGGTCAGCACGACCGTCTGGCAGTTGTCGAAGAGCTCCGAGCGCAGCGCGGTCGCAACCTCGATCGGGGCGGTGCGCAGCACCGCCCGGTCCCCCCGCTCGACCTCCACCCAGACCACCTGGGCCGCGGGCTCGACCTCCGCCGCGGCCGAGAGGGCGACCTGGGCCAGGCGTGCCATCCCGGCGAGTGCGTCGCCTGCCATCAGGCACTCCCTGGCGGCGTTGTCGGGCTGGGGAAAGAGCGAGGGAGTGATCGACCCCTCCTCGCCGGCACGGCGGAGCCCGTTGGCAGCGGCGTCCAGCGCCCGCTGCATCCGCTGCAGCGACTTGGCCGCCCGCGGCCAATGTGCCGAGGTGGTGAGCCGGGGATTCACAACCGCCTGCTGGTAGCCCCGCCCGGGTTCGGCACCGGCCAGCAGCCGGAGGTCCCCGAAGGCGTTGATCACCGTCTGGCGCGCCGCGCGGAGTGTCTGGCCGAGCTCCGCCTCCCCCATCTCCGGCAGACGATCGATGACCGCCAGGACCGAGCCTGCGGCCATGCGCTTGCCCCTGGCCTGCGTCGCCGCCTCCTCGAGGTGATGAGCCTCGTCGACGATCAGGCGGTGAAACTCCGGAAGGACCGAGCCGCCGCTGTCGGCGTCGGTCAGCAGGAGGGCATGGTTGACGATGACCAGGTCGGCCTCACGCGCCGCCAGCCGGGCCCGGGCCATGAAGCATCGCCGGTCGCGCCAGTTGTGGCAGGCGGGCCCCAGACAGTCATCGACGTTGGACCCCACCCGCTCCCAGAACTCCGGATCCCGCCCCGCCAGGCGCAGTTCCGAGCGGTCCCCGGTCTTGGTCTCGCGGGACCAGATCAAGGCGCGCACCTTGAAGCGCAGCTCGTCAGCGTCCCGGGTCTTCCCCTCGGCGGCTCCCGCCCTCAGCCAGCGCTCCAGCCGTCGCAGGCTGAGATAGTTCCCCCTGCCCTTCAAGACCGCGGCTCGCACCGGCAGCGGTCGAGCGGATTCCAGCCGGGGCAGGTCCTGGCCGAGCAGCTGCTCCTGCAGGGTGATCGTGTGGGTCGATACCACCACGCGCTCCCCGCGCCTCGCCGCCCACTCCCGGGCCGGCAGCAGGTAGGCCAAGGACTTGCCCACCCCGGTCCCGGCCTCCACCAGCAGCTCCTGGTCGCGCTGGAACGCCTGGGTCACGGCGAGCGCCATCTGCTGCTGTTCCTCCCTAAGTTCGAACTCAGAGTTGGCGGCGGCCAGCAGCCCCCCCGGACCGAAGGCGTCAAGCACGAACTGCTGGTCGAGCTCCCCCTTGGGGGCCGGATGGTCCTCGATCAGGACCGGAAGCGGCACCGGTGGGATGCTCCGCTCCGGGGTCGCGGCGTGAGCGGCCAGCTGCTCGGCCATGAACCGGCCACCGGGCCAGGGGCCGTCGCGGCACAGGTCGATGACCTGAGAGCGCAGGGGCGCGGGCAGCTCCCTGGCCAACTCAACCAACCTCCACAGCAGAAGCCGGGTCGCCTCGGCGTCGGAGAGCGCGCGATGGGGACGGTCATGGAGCAGTTCCAGGTTGCGGCTGAGCTCCTCGAGGCTGTGGTTCTGCGCCGACGGGAGAAAGGTCCGGGCCAGCTCCGAGGTGTCGACCGCCGCTCGGCGGGCGAACGCCTCCGGCAGCAACTCGGCGCAGAAGGCGAGGTCGAACCCGACCCCATGGCCCACCAGCAGGCTCCCCTCGCAGAAGATCGCAAGCTCGGCCACCGCCTCGGCGGGCACCGGCTGGCCGACCAGATCCTGATCATGGAGTCCGCACAGACGCTGGACCACCAGGGGCACGGGTCTGCCGGGATCGACCAGGGTGGAGAAGGTGTCGAGGACCCCCGCCTGATCGAACTTCACAGCGCCGATCTCGATGATCGCGTCCGACTTCGGTGATAGCCCGGTCGTCTCCAGATCGAACGATACGTAGGTGGGCGAAGCTGTTTCAACACTCACGAGTGGGACCACCTTACGGACCCCGCCGCCTGGTTCGTCACCCGAAGACGTCACCGAGTCCGGCGCAGCCTGCCAGGACGACCTCTGTGACCTCCTCCACGGAGAGCGCGCTGGTGTCGATCACCGTGGCCGACTCGGGGACGCTGAGGGGGCCGACCGCGCGCGAGCGGTCCATCCGGTCCCGGTCCAGCACCTCCTCCACCATGAGCTCATCCGGAGTGGGCAGTCCCCGGCGGCGGAGCTCCTGGCGGCGCCGCTCCAGGCGCACGTCGGGCGGAGCGTCCAGATAGAACTTTCGATCCGCCTTGGGAAAGACCACGGTGCCGGTGTCGCGGCCCACCGCCACCGCCCCGCCGCGCCCGCTCCGGCGCTGGAGTTCGAGGAGCGCCCGCCTGACCTGGGGAAGACTCGCGACGAACGCGAGCAGAGGAGCCAGCTCCGGGTCCCACAGCTCGAGATCCAAGTCCCGGCCATCGACCCGAGCGAGCCAGCCGACGGGGCGCGGGGCGGTGTTGACCTCCACGCTGAAGTTCCGGGCCAGCTCCGCCAGCTGGGCCTCCTGTCCCACCCCCAACCCGCGGCGGGAAGCGGACACGGTGAGCGCCCGGTAGAAGACGCCGGTGTCGAGGAAGGCAAGCCCGAGCTTCTCAGCAACGAGCCTTCCCACAGTGGACTTGCCAACCCCGGCGGGCCCGTCGATGGTGATGATGGGGTGCGCGGCCGTCAAAGCCCGACCAGCTGGCGCAACCGCCCGACCTCGGCTGGGCTCAGCTCCCTAACGGTTCCCTCCGGCTGGGTTCCCAGCCTGATCCCGGCGAACTCCACGCGCACCAGGTCCGTCAGGGGCAGCCCGACCGCCGAGCACATGCGTCGCACCTCCCGATGCCGGCCCTCCGCCATCACCACCTCCAAAACCGTCCGCCGCGAGCTGAGTCGCGACACCCTGACCGCCAGTGGGTGGGTGGGACCATCGTCCAGCTCCGGGCCCGAGCGCAGCTGCTCGAGCTGGCGGCCGGAGACCGGACCGGGGACGGTGAGTCGATAGGTCTTGGGCACGCCGTAGCGAGGGTGAGTCAGGCGCATGGCCAAATCGCCGTCATCGGTCAGCAGGATCAACCCGCGGGAGTCGATGTCGAGGCGTCCGACCGGGAACAGCCCCTGACGCTCGGGGACGTAGTCGAGCACGATCGGGCGGCCGCCGGGGTCATGGGCGGTCGAGACCACCCCGGCCGGCTTGTTCAGGGCCAGATGGCGGCGGGGCTGGGCGGCCCGCGAAACCACGACCCCATCGACTGCGATCCGGTCGTGCTCGGGGTCGACGATCATCCCGTTGGGGGGCGCGGTCCGGCCGTTGACCTGCACCCTCCCCTCCTGCAGCAGCCGGTCGGCGGCCCGGCGTGAGGCCAGGCCGGACCGCGCCAGGAAACGACCGAGCCGATCAGCTGCCATCGCCGGCCTCCGCCGCCTGCACCAGCCAGCCCTCGTCACCCCCCGACGGCAGCGGGGGCAGATCCTCGATACGGGCCACCCCGACCACCTGCAGGAAGTGCATGGTGGTGCCGAACAGGCGGGCCCGCCCTGGCCCCTCCGACCTCCCGATCTCCGCCACCAGATCGTGACGCTGGAGCCGGTCCAGCACCGCCTCACAGTTCACCCCCCGGATCGCCTCGATGGCGGATCGGGATATCGGCTGACGGTAGGCGACGATCGCCAGGGTCTCCAGCGCGGGCCTCGACAGTCGACTCGCCACCTCCGGCCGCACCGCCCGCTCCACCGCCCAGGCGGTCGAGGGGTGGCTCACGAGCTGGAGCTCGCCCCGGTGGTCCTGGAGCATCAGCCCGGTCCCCTGCAGCAGCAGCGATGCGATCCCGGCCAGGTCGTGCAGCTGGGCGGGCTCGACTTCCAGAGTGGCCGCCAGATCCGCGACCGCGATCGGCTCCGCCCGTACGAACAGCACCGCCAGCAGGGCTTCGGCGAGCCGCTGACCCCACCCGTCGGCGGCCGCGGTGGGGTCAACCAAGGGATCGCTCCACCCGGATCGGGCCGGCGGGCTCACCCTGGTCGCAGGTGGCCTCGCCGCTCCACACCAGCTCCAGCAGGGCGAGGAAGAAGGCGACCGCCTCCAAGCGGTCCCGGGCCGCGGCGAACACCTCGTCAAACTCCAGCGTTCCCCGTTCCCTGAGGAGGGTGCGCAGCTCCTCCACCTTGTCCTCGACGGTGTAGGCGGGCAGCCTCAGCTGGACCTCCTCGGGCTCGGGCAGCCGCGTCAGCAGCTCGGAGAAGGCGACCGCCAGCTGCTCCGGGCTGAGGTGGAGCGATGGGCGGGGGTCGACAGGCACCCCCAGCACCCTGAGGAAGGCTCGTGGCCCGGCCGACGAGTCGGCCAGCAGGACTCCCGCGGCGGCCTTGAAGATCCGATACTCCTCAAGGCGAGCCCCCAGGTCGGGCTCTTCGGAGATGGCCTCGCCCTGGTTCAGGCTCTCGTCGCTGAGCTCGTCAAGCCGGCGGCCCATCTTCAGCTCGAGCAGCTGGGTCAGAAGCTGCAGCGACTCGGCCGCCCCGAGTAGGTCAATTTCGCCCTCGGCCCCGACCACCAGCTCCCGCAGCTGGTGGCTGAGGACCGCGAGGCTGATGTCGCCGAGCTCGACCTCGCCCCGCTGCGCCTTGGCGAGCAGCTCCGGCAACCGCTCGAGCTCCAGCCGCTCGTGCCAATCCCCCATGGCCTAACGGCCCACGGCCAGCAACAGCTCCTGCGCGTGCTGCCTGGCCACCCTCGGTGTCGCCTCGCCGGCCAGCAGCCGGGCAAGTTCCTCAACCCGTCCGTCCTGGTCCAGCTGCTCGATCCGACTGCTGACACCCCCACCCTCTTCGGTCTTGACAACCCGGAGGTGGGTGCTGGCTCGGGCCGCGATAGGCGCCAGATGGGTCACACAGATGACCTGGCGGCTCTGAGCCGCCTGCCGCAGGAGCTCGCCAACCCGGTTGGCGGCCTCGCCCCCAAGCCCCTGGTCGATCTCGTCGAACACCACGGTGCCGACTCCAGAGCGCTGGCTGAGGTGGGAGAGCAGGGCGAGCGCAACCCGCGACAGCTCGCCCCCGGAGGCGGTGTCCCGCAGTGGACGCGGCTGGTCCCCCCGGTTGGCCGCGAGCTCGAAGGAGACCCGGTCCCACCCGTCACGCCCGACCTCCACCGCGGTGCCGTCAGGCAGCGCGATCCCGCCCGGCCCGAGCTGGCGCCAGACCCGGGCCGCGAACCGAGCATGGGGCATCAGCATCTGGCGCAGATCCCCGGTCACCTCACGCTCCAACTCCCGGGCGGCGGCTTCCCTGGCCGCTGTGAGCTTCGTGCAGGCCTCCGCCAGACGGCCGTCCAGCGCTCCCAGCTCGGCCTCCAGCTCACCGAGGCGACCGGTGATGCCACCGCGCTCGGCGACCAGGCGGGCCGCCTGTTCCCGGCGCTCAATCGCCGCCTCCAGGCTGCCGCCGTGGCGGCGGGCCAGCCGTTCCAACAGCGCCAGCCGTTCCTCCACCTGGCCCAGGCGGGAGTCGTCGTCGGGGAGGGTGTCGAGATATGAGCTCAGCTGGAGCACCAGCTCCTGCAAAAGCACGACCACCTCCCGGGCCTGCGCGACCGCCCGGTCCAGTTCCGGGTCGATCCCGGCCAGCCCGCGAGCCTGCTGAAGGGCTCGGGCCAGGGTCGGCCCGGCATCGGCCGGGTCGCCTCCGCCAGCCGCCAGATGCAGCTGCTCGGCGGCTTCGCGCAGGCGCGCCGAATGCAGCAGGCGCTCACGCTCACTGAGGAGGTCACGGTCCTCTCCGGTCACCAGGGCGGCCGCGCGCAGCTCCTCGAGATCCAGCACCGCCTGCTCCAGCTCGCGCTGCTCCTGATGCTCCAGCCCCCGCAGCCGCACGAGCTCAGCGAGGGTTTCCTGGCGCCGGTCGAAGAGCTCGGCGACCCCGTCCCTGAGCGCGATCAGCATCTCGCCGCCGAAGGCGTCGATCGCCTGGCGCTGCTCCGACTCCATCAGCCAGCGGGAGGAGACTCCCTGGCCATGGACCTCCAGAAGGGCCTCTCCCACCTCCCGCACCGTGGACACCGGCACGGTCTGGGCATTGATCCTGGCGCTGGTTCGTCCCGACCGCAGCAGCTCCCGCCCCAGCACCAGCACATCCCCGGGGTCCACGCCGAGCGCCACCAGCGCCGTTGCGGCAGACCCGGGCACATCTGAGAACACCGCATGCGCCGACCCCCGCTCCGACCCGGCCCGGACGAGCTGCGGATCGGCCCGCCCACCAAGGGCCAGGGCCAGGGAGGCCAGCAGCACCGACTTGCCCGCACCGGTCTCGCCCGTGACCGCGTTGAGTCCCGGACCGAAGGAGCATCCCGCCCGCGCCATGACCGCCAGGTTCTCGACCCTGAGCTCGACCAGCAAACTCAGCCCCAAGGATCGGAAAGCGGGTGGAGGTCCACCTCGCCAGCGGACGCGGGCACCTTAAGCACTCTGCCAAAGCCGGTCTTGGACCGCAGTCGGGAGAAGAACCCGGCGGTGCCCGGGGGCTCGCACAGGTCCAGCTGGGGCCCGCGGCCGACCCTCATCTCCCCTTTCTCAACCAGGCTTCCCCAGGGGAAGCCGTCCGCCGCCACCACGGCTCGGCCCCGCAGCATCTCCACCACCACCTCGCAGCTGTCGGGAATCACCAGGGAGCGAGTGAGAATCGCGTGGGGGTTGAGCGCGGTCAACACCAGCGCGGGCACCGCGGGGTCGAGGGGGGGGCCGCCCGCCGATAGCGAGTAGGCGGTGGACCCGATGCTGGTCGCCACGATCAGGCCGTCGGCGTCGAAGTCTCCGATGAGGTCTGAGTCCGCCCGGACCCGGATCCGGACCAGATTGAACGCATCCGCCTTCAGGACCACCTCATTCACGGCGATCTCCACCCGTTCTGCGGGGAGTGAGGCTCCGTCGTAGGTGATCACCCCGCGGAGGGTCCCCCGCAGCTGGTGCCGGCACCTCCCGTCCGCGAAGGCGGTGATGGCGGCGGGCAGCTCGGGCAGCTCAACGCTGGCCAGAAAGCCCAGGTGGCCTCGGTTGACACCCAGGACCGGGACCCCGGCGGGGGCTACCAGCCGGGCGCCGTACAGCAGGGTCCCATCGCCGCCGACGCAGACCAGCAAGCGTAGACCCGGCAGCTGGGGCCGGATCACGCTCTCGGCGTCCCGCTGCGCCACCACGGTCTGGAACCCGGCCGCCCGGGCCAAGGACAGCGCCTGCAAGAGCGGAGGGGCCTCTGGATCCTCGTGCAGGTTGAGCAAGAAGGCGATCACTCCTCGGGGCTCGGCCACGCTCACCTCATCTCCTGTGCGGGTTGTCGGTTGGATGGTAGGGGCTCCGCAAGGTCCGGTCGCGCCGTCAGAGCAGCATCCCGATCGCAAACCCCAGAATCAGCCCGGCCAGCACCTCGTAGGGAGTGTGGCCGAGAAAGTCGCGCACGCGCTCGTAGCGCAGGCCCAGGTGGCTGCGCAGATCCTCGATCATCCGGTTGAGGATCAGCCCCTGCTGGCCGGCGGAGCGCCGCACTCCGGTGGCGTCGTAGATCACCACCACCGTGAGCACCGCCGCGGCGGCGAACACGGGTGAGCCGGTGCCCAGACGCCGACCCAGCAGGGTCGTAAGGCAAACGGTGAGAGCTGTGTGGGAACTCGGCATCCCTCCCGAGAGTCCGATCGACCGTACGCTGAAGCGCCGCCGCCTCCACGAGTCCGTCGCGACCTTGAGGCATTGCGCGATCGCCCAGGCGAGAGCGGGCACCCATATGAACTGATTGGAGAAGAGTGGGGCCACTACCTGTGGTCAAGCGTCCCGGCCGGCGCCTGGGTCGGCTTCAGCGCCCGGCTGGAAGGGGCGCTCGGACACCTCGCCGTCGGGTCCGATCGAAAGCTCCATCACCCGCTTCTCAGCGCCATCCAGAAGGGCCGAGCAGCGCTTGACCAGCGCCACGCCCCGCTCGTAGAGCTCCATCGCCTGCTCGAGGGGCGCCTTGCCGTCCTCCAGACGCTGCAGGACCGCGTCGAGCTCTCCCAACGCCGCCTCGTAGTCAAGGGTCTCCGTGGCGGCCGTCACGACCGCCGCCTGCGCCCCGGGTTCACGCTCCATCGCCCACCTCCTGCAGCGGCTTCGAGTCGATCACGGTGCTGGTGACTGTCCCCCCGGCCACCCGGGTTGTGAGCCGATCTCCAGCCCTGACCTGGGCGGGATCCCGCAGCATCACCGCCTGGTCCGCCAGGTAGGTTATCGAGTATCCCCTACTCAGCACCGCCAGCGGGCTGAGGGCCGAGAGACGCCCGACCCGGCCTGCGAACTCCTCACGGGCACGCAGCAGCCGCGGCCCCGGGCCCTTCGCCTGGAGCAGCCGCAGGCGGCCCAGCAGCTCAGAGCGTCGTTCGGACACGATCCGGAGACCCGCGCGCTGGAGCCGAGCGGTCATCCGGTCCAGATCCTGGCGTCCGGCCTCGACCCGCACGCGGGGTGCCAGCCGCTGCAGCCTCGCCTGCTGCTGCGCCAGTGACTGGGCCATCTGACCCAACCGGGCGTCGAACCCCCGGCGCAGCCGCAACCGCCTGGCCGCCACGTCCGCCCGCAGTTGCTCCAGATCGGGTACCGCGAGCTCCGCCGCCACCGACGGGGTCGCAGCCCGACGGTCCGCGATGAAGTCCACCACGGTGGTGTCCGTCTCGTGCCCGACCCCGGTGATTACGGGATGGGCCAGCGCGGCCACCGCGCGGGCCACCTCCTCGGTGTTGAACGCCTGCAGGTCCTCGAGCGAGCCGCCGCCCCGGACCAGGAGGATGACATCCGGGCCAACGCGGTCGGCCAGCCGGAGCGCTTCCACAATCGCTGCCGGGCTACCCTCCCCCTGCACCAGGGTCGGCAGCACCAGGACCGAGGTGATCGGGCAGCGGCGGCGAATCACCTGGATCACGTCTCTGATCGCGGCCCCCCTCGGGGAGGTGACCACCGCCACCGACCGGGGCAGGAAGGGAACCGGACGCTTGCGCTCGGGCCGGAAGAGGCCCTCCGCCTCCAGTTTGGCGACCAGCTGCTGGAAGGCGATCGCGATCGCCCCGATGCCGGTGGGCTCGAGGCGGTCCAGGTAGAGCTGCACGTCTCCGCGGGAGGGGTAGAAGGAGACGCGCCCATGGGCGATCACCCGCTGGCCGGTCTGGGGCTCGAAGTCCAGGGTTCGGCCCGCCCCGCGGAACATGACCGCCCTGATCGAGGCGGGCTCCGCCACCTGGGGCCGGCAGTCGGTCAGAGTCAGATAGCGGTGCCCGGCCGCAGAACGGCTGCAGGTCCCGATCTCCGCCTCGACGTACACGTCCGCGAGATCCGGGTCCTCCTCCAGGTCGGCGCGGATCAGGGAGTTGAGCTCACCGACCTGCAGGATTCGGCTCGGCGCCAGCATCCCCACTACCTCCCTGAGGGACCCACCCTTCCCTGACCACCCGGCCCATCACCCCGTTCACGAAGGCGCCTGCCTCCGGCCCGGCCAGCTCCTTGGCTATCTCAACCGCCTCATCTATCACCACCGCCTGGGGATCCTGGCGACGCCAGACCAGCTCTTCGGCGGCCAGCCGCAGCACCGCCCGCTCCAGCGCCCCCATCTGCTGCAGGCGCCAGTTGACGGAGGCGGCCTCCAGCAACGAGTCGATCTCGGACATGTGCGCCAGCACCCCGGAGACCAGCTCTGTGGCGAACGCTGTGGAATCGGGCCGTAGCTCCTGCACCTCGGCGACGTACGAGAGCGCATCCTGCCACTCCCCCGGCCTCGACTCCACCTCGAAGAGGACGCTGACGGCTGCCTGCCGTCCCCGATGCCTGGGGCCAGCCACTCAGACCTCCTCGATCTCGACCACGTGAACGTTGACCTCCACCACCTCCAGCCCCAGCATCTGCTGCAGGTCCTTCTCGACTCTTCCCTGCAGCTGCTCCGCCAGCTCCGGTACCGATGCGTCCCCGGTGATGCAGACGTAGACCTCGACCTTGATCGCGGAGCTCCCGACCATCTCCAGCCGCACCCCCTTGTGGCTCTGCTCGGCCCTAAGCGGACGAGTCCCCCCGACCCCCAGGTTCTGGCATATCGCCGCCACCCCGTGGGTCTGCAGCGCTGCCATCGCCGCGATCGAGGCAACCACCTCGCTGGCGACCCGCACCCGCCCCGCAGGCCTGGCACCGGCGATGCGGGGGCTGGTCATTGCGCGCGTTCGGAGTACTTGCCGGTCCGGGTGTCGACCTTGATCCGATCCCCGACCGCCACGAACAACGGGACATCCACCACCACACCGGTCTCGAGGGTTGCCGGCTTGAACGTGCCGGTGGCGGTGTCGCCCTTGAAGCCGGGGTCGGTCTGGGTGACCTCCAGCGTCACCGAGATCGGAACCTCCACCCCCAGCACCTGGTCCTCATAGCGCAGCAGGTAGAGGTGGTCAGACTCCCTCAGCCACTTGGCGGCCTCCTGGAACTGCTCCTCGCTCAGCGTCACCTGGTCGAAGGTCGAGGTGTCCATCACCACATGGGAGTCTCCGTCCTTATAGAGGTACTGGACCTCGACCTTCTCGATCCTCGCCCTGGGAAACCGCTCCTCGGGCCGGAAGGTCTCCTCCGTGACGGCGCCGGTGTTGAGGTTGCGCAGTCGGGTCCGCACCACGGCGGTGCCCCGCCCGAGCTTGATGTGCTCGAAGCTCAGGACCTCGAGCAGCTGCCCGTTGCGCTCCACGGTGGTGCCGGCTCGAAGCTCTCCGGCGTCGATCATCGGCGGTCTCCTTTTCGCATGTTCTGAGCTGGCCAGGCCAGTGGCCGCGAGCCTCGGGATCTCCCCTGCGGTCGCCTCAGGTCAGATGATCCCAGCTTCTCAATGGCGGTGGGACTTCACCTCCCGACCGCCGCGACCGTGCCCACCTTAACGCCATTGCTACAACCTCTTCAGCAGCCGGTGCAGTTTCGCGACCTCGGGCATATCGACCCGGTGAGATCCTGCGCTCGCATGAGCACCAGTCCCGCCCCCACCCCGCTGCGTGCCGACTTCCAGGGAGCCATGCCCAGCTCGCTGGTGATGGCGTCCCTGTCCCGAGCCCTCGACCTGGCCGAGGGCGAGCCGATGGGTCATGCGCTCAGGTCGTGCTGGCTGGGAATGAAGCTGGGTGATTGGGTGGGGCTCGGCCCCCAGGAGCGCCAGGAGCTGTTCTACGCCCTCTTGCTCAAGGACGCCGGCTGCTCGGCCAACGCCTACAGCGTCACCCACTGGTTCGGAGCCGATGACCGCTCCACCAAGGCTCGGCTCAAGATCGCCGACTGGAGCAGCCAGTGGAAGTCAGTCCTCTTCGCGATCCGCCAGACCGCCCCCGCCGCCCCCATCACCAGAAAGATGGCCCAGCTGGTCTCCCTGGGGTCCAAGGGCCCCGGCCTTGCCAGTGAGCTGGTCCAGGTCCGCTGCACCCGCGGAGCGGAGCTGGTGCGCGAGCTGGGCTGGGGTGAGCCCGCCGCCGAGGCGGTGCTGTGCCTGGACGAGCACTGGAACGGCTCGGGGCGGCCGCGCGGGCTCAAGGGGGAGGAGATCCCCCTGCTCAGCCGCATCATCCTGCTCAGCCAGACCGCTGAGATCTTCTGGCGGCTGGGGGGACGGCGGAGTGTGGAGTCGGTGCTGCGGCGGCGCCGGGGGACCTGGTTCGACCCCCAGCTGGTCGACGCGGTTCTGGTCCATGCGCGGGGAGACAAGCTCTGGGACCGCTTCGCGACCATCACCCATCCGGAGCAGGTGGCGCACCTCGATCCGCATCCGCGCCGCGTCCCCACGGCGACCCTCGCCGAGATGCTGAAGATTGGCCAGGTGTTCGCAGGCGTGGTCGACGCCAAGTCGCCCTGGACCGCAACCCACTCCACGCGCACCGCGCTCCTCTCTCGGCGCATGGCGGCGGTGATGGGCCTCGATGAGGAGGAGGCTGACCGCATCTGCCTGGCCGCCCTGCTCCAGGACCTCGGCAAACTGGCGATCAGCAACTCGATCCTCGACAAGGCGGGACCGATGGATCCCGCCGAGGTCATGGAGATGCAGGCCCACACGGAGATCAGCTACCAGCTTCTGGCTCCGCTGTGGCCGCTCGGCGACGTCGCCGAGATGGCAGCCTCCCACCATGAGCGGCTGGACGGCTCCGGCTACCATCGCCACCTTCGGGGGCCAGACCTCACCTTCGGCGCCCAGATCGTGGCCGTGGCGGATGTGTTCGAGGCGCTCACCTCGGACCGCCCCTACCGACGGGCGCTGGACCACGACCAGGCGATCGCCCGGCTGCGCAAGGAGGCGGGACGCTCCCTGGCCGCGGAGCCGATCTCAGCGCTGTTTGAGATGGTGGAGTCGGCCCGCAGCATGGCCGAGGGGGCTGCGATCGATTGATCGGTACCCGGAGCAGGGGGCCCTGGCCTGTTCCCGAGCAGCGTCGAAGGACAGCTCTCGGGGCCGCCCACGACCGGACAGATGCCCACGAGCGACGGCTCTGTGCGCCTCACATGAAGTAGAGGATCACCCCGCAGCCGACCACCAGGAATGGTCCGTACGGCACCGCGTCACGAAAGCTGAGCCGGCGCGTGACCAGGAGCAGCACGGTCACCACGCCACCGATCAGGGTGCCCGCGATCAGCGCCCAGAGCGTGTAGAGGGATCCGTAGCTCAGGCTCATCCCGGTGATCGCCCCGATCACCATGCCCAATTTCAGGTCCCCCCAGCCGAAGCCCTCGCCGTGGTGGAACAGCGAGCTGATCACCGCAAAGGGCAGCAGCGCCAGCCCCCCGACCGCAATCCCGAACAGGGACCGAAGGGGACTGAGGTCCGGGCTGACCAGGCTGAGCGCCACCCCCACGGCCATCGCCGGCAGGGTGATCACATCCAGGATCAGACGATGCTTGAGGTCGAACGCGAGGATCTGGATCAGGACCAGGATCCACAGGCTGTGGACCAGCAGCGCGACTGAGGGTCCCTCCTTGGCGAAGAACATGAAGAAGCCGACCAGCCCGAGCCCGGGCAGCAGGTAGCTCTCGATCCAGCTCCTGCCGGAGCGCTCCCACTCCTCCATCTCCCCGATCCCGCCCTCCAGGTACAGGCACAGCAGCCCCACCAGGTAGCCGCCTCCGGCTCCGGCCACGCCCCAGACCGCAGCCTCCAGCAGCCTCACCCCAGCCCTCCTTGACGCAGCGGGCCGGTGGCCCTCAACCGAGCCCCGCCTGCTGAACCTGCTGCTCGTGCTGAGCCGCGGTCACCGCGAAGAGCATCCTGCCGTTCCGCAGCGAGACGAAGTACAGGTAGGCGGTGGGGGTGGGGTGCAGGACGGCGGCGATCGCCGCCGCGCCCGGGCTGTCGATCGGGCCTGGGGGCAACCCGGTATGGAGGTAAGTGTTGTACGGAGAGGGAAAGGAGGTGCTGAAGGGCTGCTGGCTGGCGCCCGCCCGCGCCATCGCATAGATCACCGTGACATCGCTCTGCAGGGGCATTCCCCGGTGGAGACGGTTGAAGAAGACACCCGCCACCAGGGCTCGGTCCTTGCGGGTCACCGCCTCCGCCTCCACCACCGACGCCAGCACCAACACCTGGTACGGGGTCAGCCCGACCTTGGCACTGCCGGCCAGGATCGCTCGGCGGACGCGCCGGTCGAAGTCCTCCAGCTGCAGCTTGAGGAACTCGTGGGCGGTGATATGGGGATCGACCATGAAGGTGTCCCCGTAGGCCATCCCCTCCCAGCTCGCCCCCGGGGGTGCCCCGGGCAGCTGCGCAATCCCCGCAAAGTGGCCGCCATCTATCTGCTGCATGTAGCTGGCGCTCGAGAACAGGCCATCCGCCTGGAGCCGCGCGCCCTCCTGGCGGGCGGTCAACCCATCGGGCACGGTGACCCTCAGAGGCAGGACGGATGGCGGGCCCTCCAGCACCGCCACCAGCTCGGCCGCCCCCATGCCGCGATCGAGCACGAATTTGCCCGGATGCAGCCGCCCGGCCAGCCCCTTCACCCGGGCGTACACTGCGAAGACCAGCTCTGAGCGGACCAGATGGTCCCTCCCCAGGGTGCCGACCAGCTGACCCAGGCTCTCTCCCCTGGTCACCGTCACCACCACCTGCTGCCGGGGGTCCTGCTGGACGGGGTCAAGGGCCCGGCGCACCAACAGCGCGCTCACCCCGCCGCCCACCACCAGCACCACCAGCAACGCCACCAGGGCGGTGCGCCACGGGTGCCTCCTCACCACTCCCGCACCCGGCTCCCCGCCAGCACCCCCTGGAGCAGCAGCGCCGCCGCCACCCGATCGCCGGCGTCCCGGCGGAGCCGGCGCCTCGCCCCCTGACCCAACATCTCCTTCTCCGCCTGCCGGGTGGTCAGGCGCTCGTCACAGAATCCGACCACGATCCCAGTCTCCGCAGCGATCCTCAGTCCGAGCCCCCGGGCTGATTCGGCCTCTGGCCCGGCCTCCCCACTCATCCTAAGCGGCAGCCCGACGACTATCCCGACCACCTCCTGCTCCTGCACCACCCGACCGATCGCGGCCAGCAGCGCATCCTCCTTGACTGCCGCCACCGTGAGGTGAGGTTGGGCGATCGTCCGGGACTCGTCGCTCAGAGCGAGCCCGACCCTAACCCGCCCGGGATCCACGGCCAGGATCCGACCGGTCGCCGGCCAGCCGGGAAGACCGACCAGCGAGCTAACCGCCGGTCACCGCCTGGCGGACCAGGTGGATGCGGCTCGACAGCAGCGGCAGCCAGGGGAGGCTGAAGGGTGTCTGGTGGATCGCGACGGTGCTGGCCCCGGGCAGCTGCGAGAGCAGGTAGCTGCGCGCCGCGCCGGGATTCATGAACGTCACCCGGCTGCTGAAGGGGGCCAGGTTCACCTTGGGAGCCCAGTAACCGACCGCGCTGGCGGTCAAGGTCAGGTTGCCGCCGGGGCCGGCTGAGGCCACCTGGATCTGGCCCAGCTTGTAGCCGGGGAGCAGCTCGCCGTCGGCCGGCACCTTGGACTTCAGATCCGCCAGCACCGCCGACCGGGCGGCGGCGGGGCTGTAGGCGGTTGCGGCCGCGCTCACCGCCACGGTCAGGGTCTCCTTCTGGCCGGTCTGCCCCACCGTCGGCAGGGTCGGATCCTTCACCGTCAGCTGCACCCCATTGCCGGACGAGTCCTGCGCAATCACGTTCGAGGGCCCGGCCAGACTCTTGAGGTCGCGCTCGACCTTGGCGGTCAGCTGCGCCGCCAGCTGCTGCTCCTGGGTCTGGGCGGAAGAGATGTCGGAGCTGGTGAAGACCGCCTCGGTGGTCGAGTTCTTGCCCCCGGTCATTGGCGCCGGGTTGGCCAGCGAGAGGTTGACGAAGCCGGTGAGGAGGCAGTCGTTGGCGCCCGCCGGACTGACGCAGGCGCTGGACTGGATATTGCTGCTCGACCACCCCCACTGCTGGTTGGCCCCCACGTTTCCCTGGGCTCCCAGGCTATTGGAGTCGGCCTGCACCGGCAGCGCCGGCGAGGAGGTCGATGCCGACGCCTGGCCCTGCCCCTGGCCCTGGTTGCAGGACTGCAGGGTATAGGAGCCACTCTGGCCGGCGCTGGTGGTGGTGAAGCCCAGATTGCCGCTGCCACTCTGGTCTGAGAACTCCGGCGTCACGGCCCCGGTGAAGGTGAGCGTGGCCGCCCCGTTGTAGTTGCCCGGACCGGTGTACTGGTAGCAGAGGTAGAGGTTGCCGGTGGCCGGGGTCGGTGGTAGGACCTGGGTCCCGCTGGGGCTCACGGTGAAGGTCTGGGTCTCGGTGGGGGTCAACAGGGCCTGCACCGGGATCACGTCGAGCACGCTGCCCGACCCGCCGCTGACGTTGCCCTGGATCGTCACCGCATCACTGAGCTTGTGGGACTGGACCCCCACGTCAATGGTGGCGGTGGGCAGCAATAGCAGGATCGCCAGCACCCCCACCACGAAGATCGCGACGCCCGTCCCGATCGTCCAGCGCCGGGTTGTGGGGGATTGCCACCAGTGCCGGGACGCTCCTCCACCGCTCGGGGACACCGCCATGGTGGCGGGGCTGCGACGCGCCACGGCGCGTTCCTCCGGGGGGGCGGGCGGCGACTCCACAACCGTGGCCGCACCCTTCCCGGTCAGGGCCACGGCTGTCCCCACAGCCGCAGCCCCGGCGGAGGTGCCCCCAACCACCGAATGCAACGGCGCGTTCTGCTCCATCTGCGCGATCGAGGCGAAGGTGGGAAAGCCGGTTCGCATCGCCAGCGCCTGGATCTGGGGATCGGAGCTGACCACGCTGACCCGCTTCTGGAAGCCCTTGGCGTACTGCATCAGCAGCTGCAGGTCCAACCCCGACCGCAGCACCCGGCCATCCGGAGGCACGACGAAGACCAGGTCCCGCTCCCCTTCGGCTCGGCGGATCCTGTCGACGAGATCCGTGATCTCGTCGGTGGGCTCGACGTAGAGTAGCTTCGACATCTTGATCAGACCCGCGGGTCAGAACCGGAAACGCTGACGCCGCAGCTGCGGTTACTCATGATCGCACGGGCAGGGAGTCAACGGCGGATGAGCCCGGTCACCCGCTGCAGCATCTCCTCCCACGTCGGCCCCGCGGGCGGCGGGGCCTCGATCTCCGCCGCCGCCTGATAGGCGAGCCCCATCGGGGTGATGTCCGCGGCCGAGGTGAGCAGGCCGGTGGTGTCGTGCACCGCGGGAAGCTGTTCCGGCAACAGCCGCAGGAAGCGGGGCTGCTGCAGAAAAGGCAGATAGTCGGTCCAGCGCAGCACCGAGAGCTGCTCCAGGATCTCCGGCAGCAGGGACCCGCCCCCGCATAGCCAGACCTGAGCTGGCAGGGGCTGGGCCAGCGCCAGCTCATGGAGCACCAGGGCAACCCCCTGGGCCAACACCTCCGCGGACTCGCCCATGGCGCGGCGGACCCTGGCCTGCTCGTCCCCACTGACCAGGCCCGCCGAGTGACGGACCTTGAGGGACTCCGCCATCGGTAGCGATAGGTTCAGGTCATGGGCCAGCTTGCGGGTGAACGCCCGACCCCCGAGCTCGAACATGCGGGCCGACTCCAGCACGCCGCCGCGCACCATGGTGACGGTGGTGGTGCGGGCGCCGATGTCGATGAAGATTCCGCCCCGCTCCAGCACTTCCGGCGTCGCGGCCAGCCGCGCCACCGCGTAGGGCTCGGCCACCGTCTCCAGCAGCTCCAGGTCCAGCGCCTGAGCGATCTCCTCGACCGCAGCCAGGTGCTCCTCACTCGTGAAGGTGTTGAAGACGGTGAGCTCCAGCTTCTGCCCCTGGTAGCGCAGGGGGTCCAGTACCGGCTGGCCGTCGACCTTGGCAGCCGTGATCGAAGAGTGGACCAGGCGGAGCTGCTCGCCGCGGTAGCCGGCCTCCTCCTGCAGGCGCGCCTGCGCATCTCGGAGCGCGCGGCGCTGAATTGACTCCACCTGATCCTCCAGCTCGCGCTTGGAGATGCGGTCGTGACTGCGGCCGCGCACCTTGGCCGCGTTGGTGCTGACCACCCGCACCCTGGTGCCCCCGATCCCGACCACCAGCCGGGTGGGGATCACCTCCGCCATGTCCTCCGCAGCCTCCAGGGCGGTGTGGCAGCCCTCGACCACCGCCTCCAAGTCCGGGGGGACCGCGGGGTCCAGGTTGCCGGGGCCCTGCTCGGCCCGGCCCACGCCGAGCACGATCGCCTCTCCGGCCTCCTTCTTGACCACCAGCGCCTTGATCACCTGGGTCCCAATGTCGAGCGCGGTCACGTGAAACCGCGGCTCGCGACGAGCCGTGTCCGGCGGTGGTGCCATCTCAAGCGTCCTCCAGAGCGGCTCTCAAGGCGGTGCGCACAGCCTCAACCGCAGCCTGATGTCCCTCCCGCGGGACCGCTCCTTGTCCAAGCTGCTGGTTGCCTCCGCCCCGGCCGCCCAGATCCCGGCACACCTGCTGGGCCATGGCGCCGGCATTGAGGCCCTTGGCGACCAGCGCCTCGGAGATTGTAACCATCACCTGACTTCCGGCCAAGACCACCGCCATCCCCTCGGGCGCCAGGGCGAGGGTCTGGTCCAGCAGCCGCCGCGTCTCCGCGCGGTCGAGATCGGTCTCAAGATCCTGAACCGCCAGGGGCACTCCTGCCACCGACTCGGTCGTGGACGTGCCACCGGCGCGCTCAGGGCCGAGCTGGCGCAGCTGACGAACCTCCTTCTCCAACTCGCGGACCCGGTCCCTGAGCGAACTGACCCGCTCTGGAAGCTGTTCGGACGAGCACCGCAGCACCGTCCCCGTCTCCGTGAGCAGCTCGGCCTGCCGCCGCCAGTGGCGCTCGGCAGCCTCACCGGCCAGCAGTTCGACTCTTCGCAGCCCCTGCCCCACGCTGCGTGATCCGGCGAGCATGACCGCCCCCAGCTCACCCGAACGCTCCACATGCGTGCCCCCGCAGAGCTCCTTCGAGAAGGTGCCGAAGCTGACCACCCGCACCACTTCCTGATAGAGCTCGTCGGGAAGTGCCAGCGCCCCGGCGGATCGAGCCTGATCGACCGTCAACAGCTCCACCTTCCGGGGCAGATCCAGCCGAACCTGGGCGTTGATCAGGGCTTCCACCGCGGCCAGCTCCTCCGGGGCGATGGGGCGTGGCCAGCCGAAGTCGAAGGTGGCATGGTCGGGACCCACCAAGGACCCCCGCTGGACCACGCCAGCACCCAGCACGCTCCTCAGCGCCTGGTTGAGCAGGTGGGTGGCCGAGTGATGCCTCGCGCAGCCCAGGCGCCGGTCGAGGTCAACCTCCGCCCGGACCGTGAGCCCGGCTTCGAGCCGGCCGGAGATCAGCCGGCACCGCTGCACGGCGGGCCCCTCGACGGTGGGCTGGGAGTCGAGCACCTCCGCGGCCCCGCCCGCCCAGACCAGCCGACCCCGGTCTCCCAACTGGCCACCGCCCTCGGCGTAGAAGGGGTTCTCGGCGAGTACCACCTCCCCCACCATGCCGGGCTCGGTGAGCTCGGTGAGCTCGGAATCTCGCACCACCGCCAGCACCTCGGTGTCCACCGCGGTCAGCTCGTAGCCCACGAAGCGGTTGGCCGGGAGCGCCAGCCGCGTCACGCCCAGATCCTCGATCGCGCGGCCCGCCCGGCCCCGGCGGCGCTGCTCGTTGAGGAGCTGCTCGAAGCGCTCCCGGTCCACCCGCAGCCCGCGATCGGCAGCCAGCTCCATGGTCAACTCGATGGGGAAGCCGAAGGTGTCGTGGAGGCGAAAGGCGTCGTCTCCGGAGATGCCCGTGGGGGCTGCGTCCGCGAGCTCGTAGAAACGGTCCAGGCCGCGTCCGACCGCCTCCTCGAAACGCCCCTGCTCCTGTCCCAGGATGCTGCGGATGGTGGTGAGCTGCTCGCGCAAGTTCGGATACTGGCTGCCCAGCAGATCGGCCACGACCGCCACCCCAGGTTCCAGACCGCCGCGGACATCCAGGCTCCGAGCGCTGACGAGCGCCCGGCGCAGGATCCGGCGGAGGACGTAGCCGCGGCCCTCGTTGGAGGGGAGGACGCCATCGGCGATCAGGCAGCAGGCGCCTCGGGTGTGGTCTGCGAGGATCCGCAGGTGCCTAACCGCCTCCGCCGGGTTCAAGGAGCGGCGAGCACGGGCGGCGAAATCATCGATGATCGGCTGGAAGAGATCCGTCTCGAAGATCGACCGCTTGTCCTGCAGCACCATGGCGATCCGCTCCAGGCCCATCCCGGTGTCCACCCCCGGCCGCCTCAGCGGCTGCACGGTGCCGTCCTCGAACTGCTCCTTGTCCATGAAGACCAGGTTCCAGATCTCCAGAAAGCGGCTCCCCTGGCCGGGCCGCTCCTCGGGACCCTCGCCCCACTCAGGGCCCAGGTCGTAATGGACCTCACTGTCCACGCCGCAGGGTCCGGTGGGACCCGCCTGCCAGAAGTTGTCCTCGAGCCGCACGATCCGGCGCTCGTCGACCCCGGCCACCCGCTGCCAGGCCAGGGCGGACTCCTCGTCCTCCGGGTGGACGGTGTAGTGGAGGCGATCCGGGTCCAGTCCGAACCCCTGGGTCAGGAGTTGGTGGGCGTAGGCGATCGCCTCCGCCTTGAAGTAGGCGCCGAAGCTGAAGTTGCCCAGCATCTCGAAGAAGGTGTCGTGGCGCGGGCTGCTGCCGACCTCATCGATGTCAACCGTGCGGAACGACTTCTGACATGACGTGAGGCGCTCTTCCGGAGGTTCCCTCAGCCCCAGGAAGTACGGCTTGAAGGGGACCATCCCCGCAGACACCAAAAGCAGGCTGGGGTCGTCCCGCGGCACCAGCGACGCACTGGGCACCAGCAGATGTCCGCGCTGCTGAAAGAAGTCGAGAAATTGCGCGCGAATCTGATCACTAAGCAAGTTGTCACAGCTCCTGCAGGCTCCGCCGGATTCTAGCAGCCGGGCCGGTGACGGCCCAGGCTCACTCCGGCATCTCCTTCTTCAATTGTTCCAGCGCAGCCCGCTGCAGACGACTCACGTGCATCTGGCTGATGCCCAGCCGGCGCGCCACCTCCGTCTGCGGCAGCTCCTCGACGAAGCGCAGCAGCATGATCTCCTGCTCCCGGGGGGTCAGGTGCTGCAGCGCCGACCCCAGCAGTTGGCGCAGCTCGATCCGGTCCAGGTTCTCGTCCTCCTGCCCGATCCGATCCCCCATCTCACCCGCCTCCTCGCCCCCCGGCGCGGGACCGTCGAGGGAAACCGCCCGGTGCGCGGGTCCCGCCTCCAGCGCCTGCAGCACCTCCTCCGGCTCCAGCTCCAGATGCTTGGCGATCTCGGCGACACTCGGGCTGCGGCCCCAGCGCTGGCCGAGCTCCTCCTGAGCCCTCACCACCTTGGTGTAGGTCTCCTGGAGCCGGCGGGGCACCCGCACCGCCCAGCTCTTGTCCCGGAAGTACCGCTTGATCTCGCCCAGGATAGTGGGGGTGGCAAAGGTGGTGAACTCCAGACCCAGCTCCGGTTCGAAGCGGTCGATCGCGGCGATCAGGCCGAGGTAGCCAACCTGCTCGAGATCCTCGAGGGGCTCGCCGCGACCCGCAAAGCGACGAGCCAGCGAGCGCACCAAGGCGGCGTACTGCTCCACCAGCTGCTCCCGAATGGCGGGGTCTCGGGTGCGCCGGTACTCGGCGAACAGCCGGTGCTGGAGATCGCGGTCGAACCTGGGGGAGGTCTGGGAGGACCGAAACCCCGCCTCGGTCACCGCCAGCGGTACTTGGCCAGACGGACGTGCATCAGCCCGCTCCCCACCGCCTGGAAGTCGACGTCGTCGGCGAAGCACCGGAGCATCTGGATCGCCATGTCCAACGCCTCCCTCTCGGCCAGCGGGCTGGCCGCGACCGCGGCCGCCGTGCGCTCCTGCGGCTCAGCCTTGCCGGTGAGCAGCCTGACGTCAACCCTCAGAGCGTCTTCCTGGACGGAGAACCCGATCCGCACCTTGGCGTCCGCGAAGCCGGCGCTGAGCGCCGCGCCGATCGTGTGCTCGCAGGCCTCGGCGATGGCGATGTTCAACTCGTCCAGCGCCTCCACGCCCAGCCCCGCCACGCTGGCCATCGCCGCCGCAGTCCGCTTGGCCACCACGATGTAGTCGCGATCCGCAGGGATTCGCAGTTCGGTCTGGGCGGCGGTGCGGGAACTCATCACCCCAGTACTTGCCCCTGAGAGACTCACTTCAAACTCCGACGATGGCTCCGGGAGCACCCGCCGGCCCGGCTCCGATCCCTGAAAAACCAGGTGGGTGCACCGCACGCGGCCTTCCACATCCTCTCCGGGAGGCTCGTGGGCCGCCCGCTCTGTTGGCGCTCCCGAGAAATACGTCACTAGGGTCGGCTGCTGGCAAACGGCGGGGCCCCGGACCCCTGGTCAAGGTATCACTCCCCGCCGCCGCCCTGGGCCGGCCCGCCTCGCTCGCGACCCTGCGCCAGGCGGAGCCCGACCTCGGCCAGCTGCTCCGGAGCGACCGGGGTGGGTGACCCGGTCATGGGATCGGCGCCGCTCTGGGTCTTGGGGAATGCGATCACCTCCCGGATGGTGCTCTCCCCGACACCCAGCATCACCATGCGGTCCACCCCCGCCGCGAAGCCTCCGTGGGGCGGCGGACCGTACCGGAACGCGCTCATCAGGAACCCGAACTTGCGCTCCGCCTCCGCGGCGCTCAGGCCCAGCGCCTCGAAGATGAGCGCCTGCTGCTCGGGATTGGTGATCCGCAGAGAGCCGCTGCCCAGCTCCACCCCATTGCAGACGATGTCGTACGACCGCGATCGCACGGCGGTCGGGTCGGTGCGCACCAGCCCCCAGTCGTCGGGATGGGGTTGGGTGAAGGGGTGATGGACCGACCCGATCCGGCCGGTCGCCGGGTCGCGTTCAAAGAGCGGGAACTCCGTGATCCACAGGAAGTCGAACCGGTGCGCCGGGATCCAGCTGAACCGACGAGCGGCATGCAGGCGCACCGCCCCCAGCGACGTCTGAGCTACCGGCGTCGACCCGGCGGTGAAGCAGATGCAGTCCCCCTCCTGAAGACCGAGCCGCGCGGTCAAGGCCTGCTTCTCCTCTTCGGAGAGGAACTTGGCGATCGCTCCCTCGAACTCACCCGAGCGCAGCCACAGGTAGGCCAGTCCGGCCGCACCGTAGGTCCTGGCCACCTGGAGCCACTCCCCCTCCAGCTCCCCGCGGCTGAGCTCGGTCCCGCCCGGAACGCGGAGGGCCTGCACCGAGCCACCCTGGTCCAGGGCGGCGCGGAAGACCCTGAACCCCGACGCCCGAAACACCTCCGATACGTCGTTCAGCTCGTGGCCGAAACGAGTGTCCGGCTTGTCCGAGCCAAAGCGCCGCATCGCCTCGCGGTAGGGCAGCCGCGGCCAGGGAGTCTCGACTGGAATCTCGAACGCGGTCCCAAAGGCGGTGGACACCATCTCCTCCAGCACCAGGAAGACGTCATCCTCCTCGACGAATGACATCTCCAGGTCCAGCTGGGTGAACTCAAACTGCCGATCGGCCCGCAGATCCTCGTCCCGCCAGCAGCGGGCGATCTGAAAGTAGCGGTCGCACCCGCCCACCATGCAGAGCTGCTTGTAGATCTGGGGCGACTGGGGCAAGGCCCAAACGTGACCTGGCCACATCCGGCTCGGGATGATGAAGTCCCGGGCGCCCTCCGGGGTGCTGGGGATCATGGTCGGGGTCTCGATCTCAATGAACCCGAGCCGGTCGGCCACGTCGCGAAGCGCCTTGATGAAGCGGTGACGAGCCCGGAGATTGCGCTGCATCCGCGGCCGGCGCAGATCCAGGTACCGGTACTGCAGCCGCACCTTCTCCTCCGCTACCTGCTCGTCGGAGACTCCCAGCGGCATCGCCTCCGCCTGTCCCAGGACCTCACAGCTCTCCACCCGGATCTCGAAGGCGCCGGTGGGAAGGTTCGGGTTCTCACTGCCGGGAGGGCGGCGCCCAACCTTTCCCTGGACCCGCAGCACCCACTCCAGACGGCAGTGCTGGGCGATCGCGTGGGCCTCCGGGGCCAAAGCCGGATTGAAGACCAGCTGGATCAAACCGGTGTGGTCGCGCAGGTCGATGAAGGTCAGCCCGCCATGGTCGCGGCGGTGATTCACCCAGCCCGCGACCACCAGGGTTCGGCCCTCGTCGCCGGCGTCCACGCTGCCGCACATCCTCCGGTCTCTCACACGACGCCTCCTCGATTCAGGGCGACTTCGACAGCAGCGCCCGCGCATGATCCACGGCAGACGCCAGGGGCTGGGCGACCTGGCTGGCGTCACCGAGGCTCCGCATCGTCACCACTCCCTGGCGGAGCTCCGCCTCCCCGACGATACAGACCAACTGCGCTCCGCTTCGCTCGGCGCTGCGCATCTTGGCCTTGAGGCTGCGTTGCCCGGCGTCCGTCACCACCGCCAAGGCGGCACCCCTCAGCCGTTCGGCGAGCTGGATGACCGCAGCGGCCGCATCGGGATGAGCCGCCACCACCCAGACCCCAGGTGGTGATGAAGGCGGCGGCTGCGGCGCCAGCATCGTCACCCGCTCCAGGCCGGCCGCGAACCCGACTCCGGGGCAGCGCGGGTAGCCGAGCAACTCCGAGAGCCCGTCGTACCGGCCACCGCCAAACAGAGAGTTCTGCGCACCCTTGAGGTCCTCATGCCAGACCTCGAACGCGGTGCGCTGGTAGTAGTCGAGGCCCCGGACCAAAAGCGGGTTGAGCTGGAAGGGGATTGCGTAGGCCACCAGCGCCGCCTGCACCCTGAGGAAGGCCTCGCGGCAGGCATCGCACAAAAAGTCGGTGGTCTTGGGGGCAGCGGCCAGGAGTCCGGCGACGTCGGGGTCCTTGCTGTCCAAGATCCGCAGCGGGTTGCGGCGCAAGCGCTCCCGGTCGAGCTCAGGCAGCTGGGCCAGGTGGGGACCGAAATGCTCCAGCAGGGCGGCGCGAAATCGCGGACGGCAGCTCTCGTCCCCGATGCTGTTCAGCTGCAGGCTGGTGCCACCCAGCCCGAGCTCGGAGAGCCAGCGCCAGGCGACCGCGATCACCTCCGCGTCCAGCTCCGGCTCCGACTCCCCCAGCACCTCGACCCCGAACTGGTGAAACTGCCGGTATCGTCCGCGTCCCGGCCGGTCGTAGCGGAACATCGGGCCGGAGTAGCTGAGCCGGACCGGGAGCGACGCCTGCCGCAGGTCCGACTCCCAGAAGGCCCTCACGACGGGGGCCGTCCCCTCGGGGCGCAGGGTGAGCGATCTACCGGAACGGTCCTCGAAGCTGTACATCTCCCGGGTCACCACGTCGGTGGTGTCGCCGACCCCGCGAACGAACAGCTCGGTGGCTTCAAAGATGGGCGTTTCCAGCGCCCGATAGCCGTACTGGGCGGCGACCTCGGTGCCCAGCCGCCGGGCGCGCTCCATCGCCTCGAACCGCTCCGGGAGCAGGTCGTCGGTGCCGCGCGGTCGGGTGAGTCCAGCCACTTCCAGGGCAGTTTACGGTGCCGCCCCGAGGCGCTCAGCCGACCTCGCGCATCACCTGGTGCACATCGTGCACACGCTCGAGCCGCTCCAGCAACCGGCTCAACTCGGTGAGGCTGGTGACCTCGACCACCGTGGAGATGACCGCGGTGTGGTCCCCCTCCACCTCCACCGCCGCCCCGCTGAGGTTGACCTTGGTCTCGGCGATGGCGGTGGCGACGTCGCGCAACAGGCCGGTCCGGTCCCGCCCCTCTATGCGCAGGCGCACCGGGTAGACCTGGCGGCTGTCGGCATCCCACTCCACCTGGACGATCCGCCGAGGATCCCCTGCATGGCGGATGTTGACACAGTCGTCCCGGTGCACGGTGACGCCGCGCCCCCGGGTGACATACCCCCTGATCGGCTCACCGGGCACCGGTTTGCAGCACCTGGCGATGTTGGTCAAGAGGTCTCCCAGCCCGGCCACCTTCACCCCTCCGCTCGGGGTTGGCCGTGAGACCAGCGGGATCGGCGGTCCAGAGCCGGGCCGCTCCGCCGGCTCCTCCTCACCAGCCGCCCAGCGGAGCACGACCGTGCGGGCGGCGATCTCGCCGTACCCGATGGCGGCGAAGAAGTCCACCACGTCGGGCAGCCTGAACTCCCGGGCCAGCTCCTGCAGGCGCGCCGCTGGGATCGCCGCCAGCTGCAGCCCGCGCATCCGCCGCAGCTCGCGGTCCAGGAGCTCCTTGCCGCGAGCGACGTTCTCCTCGCGGCGCTCCCGCTTGAACCACTGGCGGATCTTCTCCCGAGCGCTGCTGGTCCTGGCGAAGTTGAGCCAGTCCCGGCTCGGACCGTGACGCTCGGACTTGGTGGTGAGGATCTCGACGATGTCCCCGTTCTGCAGCCGGTAGTCCAGCGGCACCATCCGCGAGTTCACCTTCGCGCCGAGGCAGCGATGCCCCACGTCGGTGTGGATCCGGTAGGCGAAGTCGATCGCAGTCGCGCCGGACGGCAAGCTCAGAACGTCACCCCGGGGTGTGAACACGAAGACCTCATCCTGGAAAACGTCCAGGCGCACGTGTTCAACGAAGCGCTCGGCGTCCAGCAGCTCCTTCTGCCACTCCAGCAAGGAGCGGAGCCACCCGAAGCCCTGGTCGAGGCGCTGGTCCGCCCGGGTTCCCTCCTTGTAATGCCAGTGGGCCGCGATTCCCTCCTCCGCAGTGCGGTGCATCTCCCAGGTCCGAATCTGGATCTCCACCGGCTCTCCGCCCTCGCCCACCACTGTGGTGTGGAGCGACTGGTAGCCGTTGCCCTTGGGCATGGCGACGTAGTCCTTGAAGCGACCGGGGATGGGCTTCCACAGCGAGTGCGCTACTCCCAGCGAGCCGTAGCATCCCTTGATGTCGTCGCAGATCACCCGCAGCGCGACCAGGTCGTAAATCTCGTCGATGCTCCGGCCTGCCTGCTGCATTTTGCGGTAAACGCTGGTGATGTTCTTGGGCCGCCCGGCCACCTCCGCGTGAATCCCCGCCTCTGCCAGTGCCGCTTGGAGGCGGCTCTGAGCGTGCAGCAGCGAGGTCTCTCGTTGCCGCCGCTGGGTGAGGATCTCCTGGCGCACGCGCTCGTAGTTGGTCGGGTCCAGCACTGAGAAGGCGAGGTCCTCCAGCTCCGCCTTCATCTGCCACATCCCCAGGCGATGGGCCAGCGGCGCGTAGATGTCCGCGGTCTCCTGGGCGATGCGGCGCTGGCGCTCCGGCGGCAGATACTCGATCGTGCGCATGTTGTGGAGCCGATCCGCCAGCTTGATCAGCACCACGCGGAGGTCCTCCGCCATGGCGATCAGCATCTTGCGGATGTTCTCGGCCTGCACCTGGGCCTGGGAGTGGAGCTTGATCCGCCCCAACTTGGTGACTCCAGCGACCAGCTTTTCGACCGTGTCGCCGAACTCCGCGCGGATCTCCTCGGCGGAGATGGCGGTGTCCTCCACCACGTCATGCAGCAGTGCCGCTGCCAGCGCGTCCTGATCGAGGCGCATCTCCGCCAGCAGGCCCGCGACCGCCAGCGGGTGGCTGATGTAGGGCTCCCCGGAGAGCCGCAACTGGCCCTGGTGGGCGCGCTCGGCGACGCGATAGGCGCGCTCCACGGTCCGGACCTCCTCCTCGCCCAGGTAGGTCAGCCCGGGAAGCAGCTCAGCGATCTGGGTCACCAATTCAGCAATTCTACTTGGGGAGCAGATCGGCCCCTGGATGGCCCCGCCCTGAGCTGCCGCCGTCATCCTGGCGGCGGGCGCCGGCTCACCGCCCGGCGACAGCCACCAGGGCCGTGCCCACGAAGTAGAGGAAGAGGTAGGCGATGGAGAACAGGAAGAGTCGCCGCGCCCACACCGTGCCGATCGGCTCGGCCAGCACGCGGAAGCTGAGCGCCACAAATGGCGCCCCCAGGCCCAGCGCCACCACCAATTGCAGCGGTCCCAGCCACAGCGCCGGCAGGCAGCTGGCGATGGTCATGATGGTGGCGTAGGCCGCTATCCCGGTCTTGGTCCGGCGCACCCCGACCACGACCGGCCGCATCGGCACCGCCACCGCCTGATAGTCACGGCGCAGGATCAGGGAGAGCGACCAGAAGTGCGGAGGCGTCCACAGGAAGACGAGTAGGAACAGCAGCAACCCGACCGCGCCAATCGAGTGGGTCACGGCGGCCCAGCCGACCAGGGGCGGCACCGCCCCGGCCGCCCCCCCGATCACGATGTTCTCCTTGGTGGTGCGCTTGAGCCAGAAGGTGTAGACGAGGACATAGAAGGCCCCCCCGGCCAGCGACAGGATTGCGGCCAGCGGGTTCACCAGAAACCAGAAGGTGGCCAACGCCAAGACGGTCAACCCGAGGCCGAACGCCACTGCCGAACGGGGCGAGATCCTCCCGGCGGGAACCGGGCGATTGCGAGTTCTGCCCATCACCGCGTCGATGTCCCGATCGAACCAACAGTTGATCGCCGATGCCCCTCCAGAGGCCATGGCGCCGCCGGCCAGGGCAGCGGCGCTGAGCCCCCATCCCGGGAACCCCCGCGCGGCCGTGACCATGGCCAGGAACTCGGTGACCAAGAGCAGACTCATGACCCCGGGCTTGGTCAGGCTGGCATAGTCTCGAAGAAGCTGAAGCCACGACTGGCTGGCTTCGACCTGAATCCAGCGAGGAGCGGCGATGCTAGACGGGTCCGAGGCCTCCGCCGAGACTCCATCGATCATCGACTCCGCGATTGGGAAGGCCCTCCTGCTGGCGCACTTCAGAAGCTCGCCCATGCCCTGAAGGTGCCGGCCAGCTCGCCCCGATGATATCGCCACCGCGTCGAGCGCGGCCGCCGCCATCGGGCAGACGCGAGCCCCGGTTGCAGTGCCCGGCACCGCCGGTGAACCCCGCAGGTAGGGAGGCGGGAAGTCCAGCGGCCTCGCGCACCACTCATGCCCACCGCCGGGCTCTCGACTCATGCAAGGGCCGAAGAGCCGTGCCCCCGACGTACCGGCCAGCTCGCCTTCTGGTCGGCACCGACCTTGCCGGGAACCAGGCCGGTGAAGCCACTCGGCGGCTCGAGGCGCCGGCCGATCCGGCCCGGGGTGGCTACCGACGGG
>JAJYWT010000240.1 GCA_021791345.1 bacterium | reverse complement strand
CACCGTCCTGCCCACGCCGTTCGATCCGGCCGCGGCCGGCGACCGACTGTTCGTGATCGACACCGGCAGCCGCCGCCGGCTCGCCGACTCGCCTTACCCCCAGCGGCGCCTTCTCCTGGCCGCGGCGGGCAGGATGCTCGGCCATGAGCGCCTGGTCGACGCCTCGGCGGAGGAGGTGGATCGGCTGCCGGATCCGAAGATCCGCGGCGGCGCCCGCCACGCCCTGAGCGAGCGCGACCGGGTCGAGCGGGCGCTGGACGCCCTGGGCCGCACCGACCACGAGGAGTTGGGCCGGATCATGTCCGACTCGCACCGCTCCCTGCGTGACGACCTCGACGTCAGCGCCCCGGAGCTGGACCTGGCGGTGGAGGCGGCCTGCTCGGCTGGAGCCTACGGAGCCAAGCTCACCGGGGCGGGATTCTCCGGAGCGGTGGTGGCGGTAGGGCCAGAGCACTCCCAGCGCGCGATCGACTTTGGTCTGCGGGCGGCCTTCGCCGACGCCGGGCTGAAGCCGCCGACCCTGAGGGCGGTGGAACCCGCGCCCGGCGCCCGGCGCGACCGCTGAGCCTCGCCGCAGATCGCGGCGGGTGCTCAGAGAGGGATGTTGCCGTGGCGGCGCTCCGGCCCCCGCACCCGCTTGGTGGACGCCATGCGCAGTGCCCGGATCAGACACGCCCGGGTCTGGCGCGGCTCGATGACGTCGTCGACATAGCCGCGCTCGGCCGCGTGGTAGGGATTGGCGAACTGCTCGCGGTAGGCGGCCGCCAGCTCCGCCTCGGCCAGAGGCGGCCCCGAGCCCCGCTGCCGGCTGAGAAACCTGACCGCGCCCTCCGCGCCCATGACCGCGATCTCGGCGGTGGGCCAGGCGGCGTTCCAATCCGCGCCCAGGTGCTTGCTGCACATGACGTCATAGGCTCCGCCGTAGGCCTTCCGGGTGATCACGGTGAGCTTCGGGACGGTCGCCTCGGCGTAGGCGTAGAGGAGTTTGGCGCCGTGGCGAATGATGCCGCCGTATTCCTGATCGGTGCCGGGCAGGAACCCGGGCACGTCGACCAGGGTGACGAGCGGGATGTTGAAGGCGTCACAGAAGCGGACGAAGCGCGCCCCCTTGACCGAGGCCGCGATGTCAAGGGAGCCCGCCAGGTGCTTGGGCTGGTTGGCGATCACCCCCACGCTGGCGCCGTCGAGATGGGCGAAGCCCACGACCAGGTTGGGGGCGAACAGCGGCTGAACCTCCAGGAAGCGGCCGTCGTCGACCACCCGGTGGATCACGTCGCGCATCTCGTAGGGCTCGCGGTGGCTGCTCGGGATGATCTCCTGGAGCTCGGGGTCGGCCCGGTCCCAGGGGTCGGCGGTCGGTACCCTGGGAGGGGCCTCCCTGGAGTTCTGAGGCAGGAAGGAGAGCAGCTCACGGATCTGTTGGAAGGCCTGGTCCTCGCTGGTCGCCTCGAAGTGGGCCACCCCACTGCGCTGGGAGTGGACGTCCGCCCCTCCCAGCTGCTCGAAGTCGACGTCCTCGCCGGTGGTCACCCGGACCACCTCGGGGCCGGTGATGAACATGTAGCCCACGTGGCGCACCATGAAGGTGAAATCGGTGATCGCGGGCGAGTAGACGGCTCCCCCCGTGCAGGGCCCGGCGATCAGGGAGAGCTGGGGCACCACCCCGCTGCAGCGGACGTTGCGGTAGAAGATGTCGGCGTATCCCGCCAGGGACACGACGCCCTCCTGGATCCGGGCCCCGGCGCTGTCGTTGATCCCGATCAGGGGACAGCCGGTGCGCTCGGCCAGTTCCATGACCTTCACGACCTTCTCCGCGAAGGCCTCACCCAGCGAGCCGCCCATGAAGGAGGCGTCATGGGAGAAGACGAAGACCCGGCGCCCGCCGATCTCGCCGAAGCCGGTGACCACCCCATCACCCGCCACACGCCGCTCCGCCATGTCGAACTGCTCCGAACGGTGGACCACGAAGGCGTCGAGCTCGGTGAAGCTGTCGGGGTCGAGCAGCCGGCGGATTCGCTCGCGAGCGGTCAGCCGCCCCTTGCGCCGCTGCAGCCGCTCGGGCTCGCCACCGCGATGGACCGCGTCGTGGCGGCGCTTGCGCAGCTGATTGATGAGGCGCTCGTTCTTGGTCGGCTCCCGGGCGGGATCCGCGCTTGGCTTGGGGCCCTGACCGGGCCGCTCCTGCTTGGCCACGGCCTCATCTTCTCCGATCGCACGGGTCGCCGGCCGAGCCTTCTCCGATCCGAGCCGCGATGAGCACGTTCCTGCGCGCGGTGTGGCGGCGCTGCCAACCGCCCGCCCTGCAGCGCCCGGCCCAGCCCGGCTGGCACCTGCCCGAGTGGGGGGCGGAGTTCCTCGGCACCTTTCTGCTGGTGCTGGGCGGGCTGAGCGCGGTCTGCCTCGACTTCGGCCAAGGTTCGCCGGTCCCGCATCTCATCCCCTCGGTCAGCGTGCGGCTGCTCATCACCGGCCTCCTCTTTGCCGGCTGCGGGAGCCTGATCGCCATCTCCCCCTTTGGACGGTTGAGCGGCGCGCACGTAAACCCCTGCGTGACCCTCGCCTTCTTCGTGGGCGGGCACGTCTCCACGGGGGACCTGTTGGGCTACTGGGGCGGCCAGTTCGCGGGGGCGGTGGCGGGCGACTTCGCCCTGAAGCTCGCGTGGGGGCCGGTGGCGGCCTCGGTTCAGGACGGCCTGACCGCCCCCCACCCGGGGGTGTCAGCGGTGCAGGCGATCGGGGTGGAGGCGCTGATGACGGGGATTCTGGTCCTGGCGATCTTCGTCTGCACCTCCTCGGCCAGGACCGCCCGGCTCACGCCACTTGTGCTCTGGATCGTGATCGCGCTGCTCGTTTGGCAGGGCGCGCCCTACACCGACTGCAGCCTCAACCCAGCTCGCAGCCTGGGGCCGGCCGTGGTATTCGGCAGCTACTCGGTGCTGTGGATCTACTTCATCGGCCCACCTCTGGGAGCTGCGCTGGCGGCGGCCGGCTACCTCCAGGTCGCCGGAGGTCGCCACCCCCTCACGGCCAAGCTCTATCACGACCTCAGATTCCGCAGTGTCCTGGGGGAGGCGATTCCCCGCATCTGACCCCGCCGGGTCGGGGATGGGTTGTCGCGAAGCGGTGACCACCGGCAGGAAGCAGCCCGGGGCGATCTAAGCTGCCAGCGTGCCCACCGCAACTGGAGCTGCGTCGGCGGACGGCGCGGCGGCGTGGTCGGGCCCACCGGTGCCGCACGCGGGGCGGACCAACGAGCCGCCACCCCCGAAGCTGCTGCAGGCGATCGTGGATGCGACCGCGGCCGCGGTCGGCGCCGACTCGGCTCGCCTGCTGCTGGTGAGCTCGGACCGGGCGAGCTCCATGGTGGTGGCGGTCAGCGGCCACGCGGATCTGCCCACCGGCCACGTTCGCCCGCTCGGGGAGGGGCTCGGAGGATGGGTCGTCACCCATCACCGCCCGCTGCTGGTGCGGAGCCTGCGCCGGCGCAGCTGCAATCCCCGGAGCGCTCTGTCGGTGGTGCTGACGATGCGGGGCAGCGACTCCATGGTCGGGGTGCCGATCCGGGACCAGCTCTCCGGCTCCTGCGTGGGCGTGCTGGGGGCGCTCGCGGTGCGGCCCAGGGCGTTCGGCGTACGCGCACGGCAGGTGCTCGAGCTCTTCGCCGAGGTGGCCGGCGCCGCCCTCACCGCCACCGCCCGAGAGCAGGCGCTCCTGGACAGCCGGGCGGATCGGCGGATCCAGGAGGACCGGGCCAACCTCCTCTCCAGCTTGGTGGAGATGGTCGACGAGGGGGTGGCGCTGGTCGATGGCCGGGGGGTGACTCGGTACGCCAACCCGGTCTTCGCCAGCCTGTTCGGGCAGCTGGCGCCGGAGCTGTTCGGACGGTCCATGGACTCGGTGCTGGTCGCCGCCGCGGGTGGAGGCGGCAGTTCGGGAGGTGGGCCGGGCTGGGTCGACAATCGCCTCCAAATCACGCTCCCCCTGGAGGCGGGGGTCAGGGTGATTGCCCTAGCCCGGAACCAGGTGCACTACGGCAAGGAGCGCGCCGCCGGGTGGATCGTGACCGCCCGCGACAGCACGGAGAAGGCCCTCTGGGAGGAGCGGCTGCGCCATCAGAGCGAGCACGACGACCTGACCGGGCTGCCCAACCGCCATCAGCTGCAGCGCCGACTGGCCGAGGTGACGGCCGACCCCGGGCGGGAGGGGCAGGCGGTGGTGTTCTTCATCGACATGGACGGCACCAAGACCGTGAACGACGCTCTCGGCCACGGAGCCGGGGACGAGCTGCTGCAGACGATCAGCACCAGGTTGCGCGCGAAGGTCCGCCCCTCCGACCTGCTGGCCCGCTACGGGGGCGACGAGCTGGTCGCGGTGGTCGAGCCGCTGACCGCCGAGGAGACCCCCGCCTTCGCCAGCCGTTTGCTCGGCGCCCTGGCCGACCCGGTGGAGCTCCAGGGGCAGCTGGTTCGCCCGTCCGCGAGCCTGGGCTTCACCATCTGCCGCCCCGGCTCCGATCCCTCCAGCCTGCTGCGCGAGGCGGACTCGGCGATGTACGCCGCCAAGCGCGCTGGTGGCAACCGCTGGTGCGCCTACCAGTCCGATCTCCACGACCTGGCGATGGCCGACCTGCGCCTGAGCTCCGAGCTGCGGAGCGCCCTGGACAGCCCCCGGGAGTCCGGGCTCCGCGTCGTCTATCAGCCGATAATCCAGCTTCGGAGCGGCCGCTGCACCGGGGTGGAGGCGCTGCTGAGATGGCGCCACCCGCGCCTGGGGATGGTGTCGCCACCGCAGATCGTGCAGGTCGCCCACCGGTTCCATGAGATGGAGCGCCTCAGCGGCTGGATCCTCGACCAGTCCCTGAGCGATATTCGGACCTGGGTGTCCCAGGGGATCGACCAGGTGAAGCTGGGCGTCAACTTTCTGCCCACCGAGCTCACCGACCCCGGCTTCGCCCGGCGGACGCTGGAGCAGCTGGCGCGTCATGGGATACCGGCCTCACGGCTGGTGGTCGAGCTGACCGAGCACGAGCTGGGTGGCGAGATGCAGCCGCGGGTCGTGGCGACGGTGCGGGAGCTGGCCCGACACGGAGTCCTGAGCGCCCTGGATGACGTGGGCGCGGGGCAATCCAACCTCGCCCGCCTGGTGGATCTTCCGGTCAAGATCCTCAAGGTCGACCGGTCCTTCGTCGCCGGGCTGCCCCGGGATCGGCGCAGCTCGGCCGTGGTGCGCGCCTTCCTGTCCGTGGGCCGGGACCTGGAGCTGGACGTGGTGGCTGAGGGGGTGGAGACCTTGGCGCAAGAGGCAGCGCTGCGCTCCTACGGATGCGAGATCGTCCAGGGATTCCGCTATTCGAAGCCGCTCACCGCCCCAGCCTGTGCCGCCTTCATCCTGGGCGCGCCCGACCATGCGCGCCGGACCACCGTACCCGCCACCGGGACCGGTCAGCGGAGCCGGCTTCGCCCAGCGGGCCGAGCCACTAGCCCGTAGAGCGCCAGACCCCGAAGACGCCGCGCAGGCGCGCGCAGATCTCCCCGACGGTCGCCCCCGCCCGCAGCGCCGCGGCCATCGGATACAGCAGATTCTGCGGGCCGTTCGCGACCCTCTCGACCTCATCCAGGGAGTGCTGGACCTGAGCCTGGTCGCGACTTTGGCGGTGTTCCAGCAGCCGCCGCAGCTGCTCCGCCTCCAGGGCCGGGTCGACCCGCAGGATGGGTACCTCGAGCGGCGACTCGTCCTGGAAGCGGTTCACGCCGACCACCACCGACTCGCCAGACTCAATCTGCTGCTGACGGCGGTAGGCGGACTCCTGGATCTGGTCCTGGTAGAAGCCCTGCTCGATGGCCGCGACCGCGCCACCCCGGCGATCGATTTCGTCGATCAGCGCCCGGGCCCGGACCACCAGCTCCTCGGTCAGCGCCTCCACCAGATGGGCACCGCCCAGGGGATCGGCGACCTTGGCAACCCCGGACTCGAACGCCAGCAGCTGCTGGGTGCGCAGCGCCAGGGTGGCCGCCGGTTCGGAGGGCAGGGCCAGCGCCTCGTCGTAGGAGTTGGTGTGCAGCGATTGGGCCCCTCCGAGCACCGCGGCCAGCGCCTGGATCGCCACCCGCACCACGTTGTTGAGCGGCTGCTGGGCGGTGAGGGTCGCCCCCGCGGTCTGGGCGTGAAAACGCAGCTGCAGCGCCCTCGGCGAGCGGGCCGAGAAGCGCTCCGCCATCAGGGTCGCCCAGAGCTGCCGGGCGGCCCGGAACTTGGCGACCTCCTCAAAGAGATCGTTGTCGACGTTGAAGAAGAAGCTCAGCCGCGGCGCGAAGTCATCGAGCTCGAGCCCGGCCGCGAGCGCGGCCTCCACGTAGGCGAGGCCGTTGCCCAGCGCAAAGGCGAGCTCCTGGGGAGCGGTCGCCCCGGCCTCCCGGATGTGGTAACCGGAGATCGAGATGGGATTCCAGCGCGGCAGCTCCCGATGGCAGTAGGCGAAGGTGTCCGTGATCAGGCGCATGCTGGGCCGCGGGGGGAAGATGTAGGTGCCCCGGGCCGCGTACTCCTTGAGGATGTCGTTCTGGATGGTGCCGCCCAGGGCGGTCCCGGGGATGCCCATCCCGGCGGCGGTCAGCTGGTACAGCAGCAGCAGCAGGCTGGCCGGGGCGTTGATGGTCATGGAGGTGGTCACCTCCCCGAGCGGCAGGTCCGCCAGCAGAGTCCGCATGTCCCCCAGATGGTCGATCGCCACTCCCACCTTGCCGACCTCGCCCCGGGCCATCTCATCGTCGGAGTCATAGCCCATCTGGGTGGGGAGGTCGAAGGCCACCGAGAGGCCGGTCTGGCCGCGCTCCAGAAGGTACTTGAACCTTTGGTTGGTGGCCTCCGCCGACCCGAAGCCCGCGTACTGGCGCATGGTCCAGAGCCGGCGCCGGTAGCCGTCGGCCCGAATCCCTCTCGTGTAGGGCGGGGCTCCGGGAGGTGGCGGGTCGACGCGCCCGGGATCCCGTTCGTAGGCCGGCAGCAGAGGCAGCCCCGACCCGGTCTTGAAGCCGCCATCCTCGGCGCTC
>JAJYWT010000164.1 GCA_021791345.1 bacterium | reverse complement strand
TCCCCGTCCCAGCGGCGCACTGACCGACCCGCGCACCGAGTCTCCCACCGCCGACACTGAGGCACGGTGAGAGCCGGGCGCAGCTAAAGGCCGGTCTCCGCCTCTCCCACGGAACGGCGCTCCCAGAAACGGCGCGATGCGGGAGTCCACATCCCGAGATGCGTCGGGTGGGCCGGCCGAGTGGTCCCCCGGGCGCGCATGACAACTTCGCCACTTTGGGAGGGCCGGTGCCCGAGGGCCGCGAACTTTGAGGGCCGGACCGAGGCTTGTGACGGCGGAAGGCATGCCGGCAAGATCCTCGGGCCACGGTGGGGGGGGGGCGGTGACTGGGATCAGGAACGAGGGCTCATGGCGAGCCACCCGACCGAGGAGCGGTCGACCACTACGTCAATGTGGCCACTCGGCACCGCGGCCCCGTGGCTCCTGGTGAGCCCTCCCGGTTCTGCCGACTGTGAAGTTGAAGGAGCATGCGGGATCCCCAGAGGTGGCGTGAAGCGCCACCGGAACCCCGGTCGCGCCGCTGTGGCGCTCCACCGCGGGTCGCCGGCTGCGTGACCGAGCACCCCGCCTAGGGGCGGTCGCCGCCGGGCCCGGGTATGCGAGCCTCAGAGGGGCGAGGTCGCCACCGTGGCCAAGTGGTGGAGCGAAGGGGATTCGAACCCCTGACCTCTGCCGTGCGAGGGCAGCGCTCTTCCAGCTGAGCTATCGCCCCTGGGCGCCTCAGTATAGAAGACCGCGCCCAGCGAGCTTCCGGTCAGACGCCCTCAGGCGCTACGACGCTTCCAGCGGGTTCTCTTCAGCATCTTCTTGTGCTTGTGCTTGCGCATCTTCTTGCGCCGCTTTTTGATCACAGAACCCACGAAGAAGCAAACCTCGAATACGCCCGCAGGCGGGTGGGGGGCAGAGACAAGGAGTTCCCTTACCCTGGTACCCGCGTAGTCTACGGGTCCGAGAACGGGCGCGTCAATTGGGAAGTGAATTCGAGGACGAGTATGAAAGCTCTCTGGGCGCCCTGGCGGATGACCTACATCGATGGTGTGGACGACCAGTCCCAGGGGGGCTGCTTTCTCTGCTCGGCTGGCGATCCCCGAAACGACGATGGGGATCTGGTGGTCCATCGCGCGGGCGCTGCCGTCAGCCTTCTCAACCGCTACCCCTACAACCCCGGGCACCTCCTGGTCGCACCTCGCAGCCATGGGGGCGACCTCGCGAGGTTGGACCCCGCCGAGATGGTGGACGTGGCCCGCGAGTTGCAGTTCGCGACCGCGGTGCTCCGACAGGAGCTGGGCTGCGACGGCTTCAATGGGGGCTGGAACCAGGGCCGCATCGCCGGAGCCGGGGTGGACCAGCACCTCCACTTCCACCTGGTTCCCAGGTGGTCGGGTGACACGAACTTCATGCCGGTGCTCGCCGACGTGAAGGTCATTCCAGAGCATCTTCAGGCCACCCGCGACAAACTCCGCCGGGCCTTCGCGGGCGCCACGCCCCCGAGCTGACCGGGCCGGCCCTGTGGCACCCGGTCAGGTCACCTGCTGGAGGTCTCCTCGCCGGGGGGTGGACTTCGGCTGCATCCTTCTGCGCCCCGGCTGCGTCCAAGTGAGTAGAGGCAATCCGATTTGGAGGACGCGCAAATGGCAGTGGCAAGATTCATGGCGACAGGGCTTGGACGCGGTGTCAGGATCGTGGCCGGGCTGGTCCTGATCGGGGTCGGCATCGATCTCGGTGGGGTTCTCGGTCTGGTCCTGGGCTTGGTGGGACTGCTGTTCGTGGCGGTCGGGGCGACCAACGTTTGCCTCATCGCTCCGGTCCTGCGGGCGCCGATCAAGGGCAGCGCCACCAGCCGCTGAGACACCGGGAGCGGCTGGCTACAGCCGCTCCCAACTGTCTTCGGTTGAGTTGGGTCCTCAGGTCGCAAGCCTGAGCCTGGGTGTCGGCCGTACCAGGCGCCAGGGTCCAATGCGGTCTCGGCGGATTCGGTCCCGGCCGGTGCGAGACGGGCTGTTGCCCGCTCAGGTGCTCTGGAGCCCACCGACGCCGCCCGTTGCTCAGTGGTCGTCCGGCGGTGGCATGGACGAGGGACAAGAGGCGAACGCCAGCCCGCTCAGTGCGCTTCGGTCCGTGAAGCAGAGGGCGCGGAGCCGATCCGGCAGACCCGTTGGCACCTCCCCCAGGTCGAGCTCGACCCTGCGATACAGCCACAGGAGCAGCTCCCAGGCCGTCGCCCTGAGCACCGGGAACTTGCCGTTCACGCCCGCTTGGACTGCCACGGTGCCGGGATGGAGGCCGTTCGATAGCGTCCATGCCTGAGGAGCATCGCTGCAGGCGAGGATCAGGGATCCGCCCAGCGGCGGCCGAGGGGGATCCGCAGGATCGGCGTCACTGGAGATCGAGAAGGCGAGGAATTCATCCACTGCATCCGCCGCCAGCTCCGGTGCGGCGGTGAGCTGCTCGCCGTCCGCCTCGCACGCGTCCCAGTGATGGACCGCCGCCTCCTGGGCCTGATGGCCGGTGATGAACCCGACATCGCTCCGCCCCGGAGCCCACGTCCACACCACCCAGGCGCCGGAGGTATTCCCGGCGGCGTCCAGCCGATCGAAACTCCCACATCACCTGGACCGACATGCGGGGCCCTCATCACCGCCATCCCGGGAGAGATAGCGGCGTCTTCCCCTGGACAACTCTCCCCGCCGTCGACCAGCCCTGTCAGCGCGCCAGGGTGGCGCGGTCGTGGGCGAAGACGACCCGGGCGGGGTCGAACCGCTCGATGCGGTCGAGCCAGTCGGGCCACATTCCGACGGGGCGGCCAACCTCGAGGGACGCGCGACGCGCGAGCTGCGCGCTCCCGTACTCCGAGGCGAAGTCCGTCGCCTGCCCGGCGATGAGGAGGGTGCCGTCTTGGGCCTGGACGAGAAGGGACTGGTGCCCAGGACTGTGGCCGGGGGTGGGCACAACCAGAAGGCCATCGGCGACCTCAGCTTCCCCTTTGACCGTATCGTAGATCGCGCCGTCGAAATCGACCAGCGCCGAGAAGGTGTAGGTCTCCGCGCCTGCTGCTTCCAGCTCCGCCGCTTGGACGACGATCCTCCGACCGGGGAGCGCCGGGTTCGCGCCGCAGTGGTCAAAGTGCAGGTGGCTGTTGATCACCATGTCGATCGCCTCGACGCTGCATCCCACGTCTGAGCAGGCCATCTCAAGCGGTCGGCGGTGCGGCCGGTAGTGCTCCTCGGTTTCGGGGTCAGCGGCACCGATCCCGGTGTCGAAGATGACCGTGAGCTCGGGGTGAACTACGAGGTAGCCGTAGACTGGCTCGACCCGGGAGTGTCCGGTGCCGGTCTCGGTCGCCGGGCGTATGAAGTACCCGAGGTCGAGGCGCCTGACGTCGCCAACGCGCGAGATTCGGGTCATGGTTGAGAGTCGCCTTGGCAAGGAGCGTCGATGACAGGTGTCAAAGACTCATGGTCGCCCAGCAAGAAGTAGGATATCCCCCTCCGGCTGTCGCCGGAGGGGAGCGGATGCGGCGATGTCGGCGTAGGTCCTGAGCGGGAGGAGCATGACTGGCAGGCCAGCGTCTACTTCGCGCCGCCGCGTCCTTGGCCTCCACGATCGCCTCGGCAAGGGCGTTGAGCTCCACCGTCCTGTATCGCTCGCTCATGCAATTGGCGAGGAATGCTACGGTGGCGTTCCGGCACTCCCGTTCCCGACGCCCGGCATTCGCTTGGGTGGCGAGGCCACGAGACTTCGTACGCTGGATTTCTGATGGTCTGGTGACCGCTAAGCTCTGGCTGGCAGGGAGCGCCACTTGGTGAGTCAGCTGCCGATGCGCTGCTTGCCCCGGTTCATCCGGCGCCTCTCTCGAAGCTGGTCGGGTTGCATTTGTGACAGCGGATCTATGCCAACACCCGTCCGCAACGATCCGGTGGATCATCAATCCCAAAGTCGGCACGCGGCGAACCGTGCCTGCTATCCCATGAGAGAAGGAACTGGCAGTAGCCGAAATGTCGCCCACCTGAGCGGAGCAGGCAGATGAGACCACTTCGATACGCGATCAACATCACCCTCGACGGCTGTTGCCATCACGAGGCGGGAATCGTCCCGGATGAGGAGTCGATGCGCTACTGGACGGCCCAGTTGCAAGAAGCTGATGCGTTGCTGTTCGGCCGGATCACTTACGCGATGATGGAGTCGGCGTGGCGGCGCCCGACCACGGATACGTGGCCCGCCTGGATGGGCGAGGCGGACATCCTCTTCGCCGAGACCATCGACCGGGCGAAGAAGTATGTCGTGTCGAGTACGGTGAGCGCAGTCGATTGGAGGGCCGAACTGGTCCGGGGCGACATAGGAGAAGCGGTTCGCCGTCTCAAGCAGGAGCCAGGGAAAGGCCTGCTCGTGGGTGGTGTGACGCTTCCTCTGGCGTTGGCGGATCTGGGACTGGTCGACGAGTACGAATTTCTCGTGCACCCGGTCTTGGCGGGACACGGGCCGACGCTGCTCGCCGGACTGCGCGAGCGCATCTGTCTCAAACTCCTGAATCGTACAGAGTTCGGGTCGGGAGCGGTCGCCCTGCGGTACCGGCCGACTGGAGCCGGGGGATGAAGTGGCCATGTTCCTAGCGAGATCATGCTGTGGGCCGACCGGCAACCCACGGTTCGGGTCGCACGGGTAGCCTCGCGGATCCCACCCAACGCTGGACTGCAACGTTTCTCCGGCCAAAGCTGCCCGACGTCGCACTCGCCTCCAACTCCCGCCAGTGAACGGTTCGTGTGGGCCGAGGCGCCACAGGCCATTGGCGCTGCGTCAGCTCGGGTGCGGCGTCACGCAGGTCGTTGACTGAAAGCCCGATCTGCCCGGCCGAGGTGACGGCGTCCTCGACCACCAGCAGTCGTTTGCCGGCCACCTCGCCGTCCTCGGCCAGTCCGGCTGGTGCCATACGCCTTGGCCTGCTTGCGGACGACCAGTGCCGGGACTCCAGTGGCAAGCGAGAGCACGGTGGCCAGCGCCACGCCGCCGAGCTCCAGGCCCGCAAGGGCGTCGATACGGTCCGGCACCAGTGGCGCGAGCCTCTGCGCGACCTGGCTTAAGAGTGCGGGATCACTGTCGAACAGGTCCGTCTCGAACTACTCGCAGCCCACGGCTCCATAGCGCACACGAAAGTCGCCGTCAGGTGACAGAGGTCATAGATCCGCCGAGTCAGCGAAGGATCAGACGACATGGAGGGCTCGGTTACTTTCCACAGTGGTAGCGCGCTTGGTGCACGATCAGGTCGTCACCCGTAACTTGGTAGACGAGTCGGTGCTCGTCGTCGATCCGTCGTGACCATAGTTCGGCGAGCGTCTGCTTGAGAGACTCGGCCTTCCCGATGCCCGCCGCCGGATCGCGCAGCGCCTCGCCGATCAGGCGGTTGATCCGTTCGGGTTTCTGCCGGTCGGCGATTTGCCAGTGGGCGTAGTCCTCCCACCCACGCGGCGTAAGGGCCAGCCTCACTCGTCGGCGGTGTCGAGTGGATGCCCGATCAGTTCACCCGCCTGCGCTTGCGCCAGTGACTCCAGCAGCCGGCGAGCGTTCGTGGGCGACCGGAGCAGGTAGGCGGTCTCCTGAAGCGCCTCGTACTCGGCCAGGGACATCAGCACAGCGTTGCCGCGCTTGGATGTGATCTCGATCGCGGTACGATCGTCGTTGACCTGTTCGACAACGGGAACAGCTGTCGACGCGCCTCGCTAGCCGTGATCGCCATAACGCGATCCTCTGATCGGGACCAGATACCGTACTACAGAGATCGATGCTCGCATCGTGGTGATCACCGGGCCACCGTGCTACATCTCTTACTCCACGACCCCAGACCGCCTAGCTTGGGCGACGAGGAACGCATCACCCGGCCGTCATCCATCATGTCGAGGATGCGAGCAAGACGCACGGCGTGGAGCCGGAGGGAATCGAACCCTCGACCTCTTCCATGCCAAGGAAGCGCGCTGCCGCTGCGCCACGGCCCCTGAGATCGAACCTGCGACCAGACTGGTGGGGCTGTCGATTGGGGTCACGACGGCCCCCCAACCTTGAGCGCCTGCCCACAGTCGTGTATGGCTCTGATCCGAACTCCAAGACTATCAGGTGCCAGTGTTGACCTGGAGGGAGGTCCGGCCCCGGATACAGCGGCCCGGCCTGTGCCGGGCCGCTGCGGGGAGGGAGGGTTGAATGGCCGGCGGCGGCCAGCAAGGACCACGATCTCATCCCCAGCTTTGGAAAGGCTGAGACGAGTCTGGGAGCTTGGTGGGACTTGCGTCGCTCGTGACGCGGTGCAATGAGCGACCATTCCCCACGTGGTCTCAGGGTGCGCACAGGCAACTCTCAGGTGGCGGCAGCAAGATTGGAGGCGCTGTGCCTGACCAGACCAAGGTGTTGGTGGTGGATGACGAGCTCAACCTGGCCGAGCTGGTGTCCACCGCGCTGCGGTACGCGGACTTCTCAACCGAGACCGCTCTCACAGGCAAGGATGCGCTCGCCAAGGCAGCCTCCTTCCAACCCGACCTGATCGTCCTGGACGTGATGCTGCCCGACATGGATGGGTTCGAGGTCGCCAAGCGGCTGGGCGGGACCGGGTCCAACATGCCGATCCTCTTTCTCACCGCCCGCGATGCCACCGAGGACAAGATCCGCGGGCTGACCGTCGGCGGCGACGACTACGTGACCAAGCCCTTCAGCTTGGACGAGCTCATCGCCAGAGTGCGGGTGATCCTGCGCCGCAGCGGGCGCCAGACGGAGAGCCGCAATGTCATCACGTTTGCCGACCTGGAGATGGATGAGGACATGCGCGAGGTTCGCCGCGCCGGTCAGGTGGTGGAGTTGACCGCGACGGAGTACCGGCTCCTGCGCTACCTGCTCATCAATGCCCGGCGTGTCCTGACGCGGGCTCAGATCTTGGACCACGTCTGGAGCTACGACTTCGGCGGCGACGCGGGGATCCTGGAGACCTACATCAGCTACCTGCGGAAGAAGATCGACAGTGTGGACCCACCCCTGATCCACACCGTGCGGGGCATGGGTTACGTGCTGCGACTGCCGCGGAGCTGACCGTGTCGCTAAGGCTCCGCCTCATGCTGGGCCTGGTGTGTCTGGTGGCGATCGGGCTCGCGGCCATTGACGCGGTCACCTACCTCACCCTGCAGGGTTCACTGACCCAGCAGGTCGACACCCAGCTCAACGACTCGTCAGGCTCGGTCTACTCCTGTCTGCTGCATGAGCTCGAGACCAGCACCAACCGCTGCTTTGGGGTGTACGTACCGGTCGGGAGCTTCGCGGAATTGGTGCGTGCTGACAGCGGGGGCGCCTACGGGGCAACCTACTTCGGGCGTTCGGCACCGGCACCAAGGATCTCCTCACGGCTTCTCGCCGCGGCCTCCTCACACGCGGTGGAGGCCACCGTCCCGGCCGTCTCCGGAGCCGGCTCCTACCAGGTCCTGGCGGTGCCGGTCACCCCTCCGGTGGACTCCGGCCTGGGTCTGCCCCCGAGCATCCTGGTCTTCGCCGAGCCCCTGAGCGGCGTGGACGCGACGCTGGCCCAGGTGCGCCTGCTGGAGGTCTTGGTGAGCGCAGCGATCGTGGTGATTCTGGGAGCCGGGGCCTGGTGGACGGTTCAGTTGGGGCTGAGCCCACTGCGTCGCATCCGAGACACGGCCCAGAAGATCGCCGCGGGCGACCTCTCGCAGCGGGTGGAGTCCACTGACCAGCGCACGGAGGTCGGGCAGCTGGGCGTCAGCCTTAACGAGATGCTGAGCCAGATCGAGCAGGCGTTCGAGGCTCGCATGGCCTCGGAGGACCGGCTGCGCCAGTTCGTGGCCGACGCGTCCCACGAGCTGCGGACCCCGCTGAGCTCGATCAGAGGGTACGCCGAGCTCTTCCGTCGTGGAGCCGCCTCCAACCCTGAAGACCTGGGCAAGGCGATGCAGCGGATCGAGAGCGAGTCCATCCGCATGGCCAAGCTGGTCGACGACCTGCTGCTGCTGGCGAGATTGGACGAGGGCCGGCCGCTGGAGATCCGGCCGGTGGACCTCTCCCAGATCGCGGTCGAGTGTGCGGCCGATCAGTTGGTGGCGGACCGCAACCACCCCATCACGGTCCGAGCCGCCACTCCGGTGGTGGTCGACGGCGACGAGGCGCGGCTGCGCCAGGTGGTGACCAATCTGGTGCGTAATGCGGTGGTCCACACCCCCGATCACACCGAGATTGAGGTCACGGTCACTGAGGAGGACGACCGCGGGGTGGTCGAGGTCCAGGACCATGGCCCTGGGATACCAGCCCAGGCGCAGGACCGGATCTTTGAGCGGTTTGTGAGGCTCGACAAGGCGCGAGGCAGATCCCGAGGTGGGGCCGGGTTGGGCCTGGCGATCGTGGCCGCGATCGTCGCCTCCCACGGCGGGTCGATTCGCCACTCGCCCACACCTGGCGGGGGGGCCACCTTCCGGGTGGAGCTGCCCCGGGAGCGTCCTGGCGCTCCAGGGCCAAATGCGGCCGGGGCGGAACCAACCCCGGTCGTAGCTCCCAACCAGTCCTCCCGCGCCACTCCCGTACTGCCTGGGCCGGCGGGGGACTGAGGGGAGCCCGAACAGGCAGAGGCTTCGCTCCCAGCCACTTCGCCACCAACCCGTTTGGATGGTGGGTGGGAGAGGTTAGGGCGACGTCGATGCGGCGGCCTGGAGCCTCTTGGTCCAGGCCCGGGTCTCCCGGACCATGGTCGTCACTCCGATCCCGACCACCGCGAACATCACCAGGAAGATGGGCAGGCCCAGCTGATCCAGATTGTGGACGTGAATCCCGGTCTCGACGCTCAGGCTCGCGATCTGGGGGAAGGCCAAGCCGAACGCCCCGCCCAGCACGAACGCCGCTCCACCCCAGGTGAGCGTCCGCCCGGCCACGGTGAGCGCCACCTGGCGAATCGCCTCCGGGGTGAGCCCGCGGCGTGCCGCGATCCTCCCGAAGATCGCCCCGGCGAGCACCTGGACCAGGGTTGTGCCCACCCCGAACATCGCTCCCGGGACCCAACCCAGGGCGGCCGACGGCATGGCCGGGGCCAGCACCGTGTAGATGATGATGGCGAAGGCGCCAAAGCCCCACCCGGCGATGAAGCCGTGCAGAGCCGGCATCCATGGCCGCGGGTCCTGGACCCAGGCCGGCGACTCGCCGCTCCCGGTCGCCCCCGGGGTTGCCGCCTCATGCTCACGGCGCAGCCCGGGGATGTGGAGATGGAAATGGAAGGGGAGGCGCCCCTTGCGCACGATGAGGAGCCCAGCCCAGATCATCACCGCGCCCACCACCAGGTAGATGCCGTAGTCGGCATCCCCGTAGGTCAGAATCCGGCTGAACCCGAGATAGGCGAGCTCACTGGCCAGGGCTCGCTGGAGGGTGAAGGCGGCCGAGAAAATGAGTCCGGCCCGCAGCCCCTTCTTGGTCGAATAGCTGCCGATCGCATAGCTGAAGGTGATCGGCCAGGTGTGCTCGTCGGGGGTGATCCCGTGCACCATGCCCAGGAGTAGCGCGGTTATCAGGATCGCCAAGCCGGCTACGTGGACCGGGTTCCAAAGGTTGATCACGGCCCCAATCACGGCTGAACTCCCACCAGCCGGCTCGCCACAGCGGGAGCCCTGACGCGGGTCGGCTCAGCGCGGTGCTCCTGCTGGCAGCGCAGGCACGTTCCCGTGAGCACGAGCCGATGGTCGGAGATCGCGAACCCGGTCAGGTTCTCCATCTGGGCGATCGCCGCCGCAATCGGGCCGCAGGGGACGGCCGCCACCTCTCCGCAGACGGAACAGCGGAGGTGGTCGTGGTGCTCGGTCGTCATCTCGTAGTGAGTGCGCCCATCGTCGAACTCCACCCGGCGGACCTGGCCCTCCATCTCGAGCCTGGCCATGGCCCGAAACACCGACGAGAAGTCGGCTCTCAGCCCGGTGGCCGCCAGCTCGCTGCGGAGCTCCTCGAGGCTCCAGGTGTGATGGCCACGGACGATCATCAGGTCCTTCAGCGCCGCTCCGATCTTCGGCCTCCTTCCCATGGACCCAGCATACATTGCGCAACCAATTTGTGCAAGTGGGTTGCGCATTGAGATCCGCAGCCGGCTGGGCGTGGACCCGCAGCCGGCTGGCGGTCGGCCTCGTGGGTCGGTCCATTTGCGAGAATGCCCCGGTGTCGAGGCTCACCGGCGAAGAGGATGGGGGCGCCCCAGCGCGACCAAGCTGGGGGCCGTACCTATCCCTGCGCCAGTGGGGGACGGTGCGGGAGGACTACAGCGCCGATGGTGATGCCTGGGCCTACTTCCCCTTCGAACACGCGGCGCTGCGAACCTACCGCTGGGGGGAGGACGGGATCGTGGGGGTCTCCGACGACCGCCAGCTCCTGTGCGCCGCGCCGGCTTTCTGGAACGGCCAGGACGAGTGCCTGAAGGAGCGCTTCTTCGGGCTCACCAACGCTGAGGGCAACCATGGCGAGGACGTCAAGGAGTACTGGCACTACCTGGACGCCCTGCCCGACAGCAGCTATCTGCGCGCACTCTACCGCTATCCGTTCGACGCGTTTCCATATCAGGAGCTGCGCGAACGCAACCAGGCGCCCGGCCCCGAGATCAAGCTGCTGGACCTGGGAATCTTCGACCGCGACCGTTACTTTGATGTGGAGGTCGAGTACGCCAAGGCAGGCCCGGGAGAGCTGGTGTGCCGGATCACCGTGCACAACCGCAGCCAGGAGTCGAGAGAGCTGCATCTTCTGCCGCAGTTCTGGTTCCGCAACACCTGGAGCTGGTCCGATCCCCCGGACACTCCGCCCCAGCTGGTCGCCTCCGGCCGGCGCCTCCAGGTGGAACATCCTCTGCTGGACGGATATCACGTGGAGGTGGAGGGCCAGTTCCACTGGCTCCTCTGCGACAACGAAACCGACAACGAGGCGCTCTACAACTGCCCGGGGCGCAGCCCCTTTCCCAAGGGGTCCATCGCCAAGGCGGTCCTGAGCGGCGACCCCGGGAGCTGCAACCCCAGCCTCAAGGGAACCAAGGCAGCGGCTCACTTTCAATTCCAACTCCCCGCCGGCGCATCGGAGAGCGTGCGTTGGACCTTGACCCAGAAGGACGGGCCCACCGAGGTCGACGCAGTCTGCCGGCAGCGGCGGGAGGAGGCCGACCGCTTCTACTCCTCGGTCAGTCCGAAGGGGTGCGACCCGGAGGCGGCTCTGATCCAGCGCCAAGCGTATGCCGGGCTCGTCTGGTCCCAGCAGTACTACGCGTACGGGGTCGCCCGATGGCTGGACGGAGACCCCGGGTATCCGCCTCCTCCACCTCAGCGCCAGGTTGGCAGGAACTCGACGTGGCGGGGGTTGGAGGCGGAGGACGTCATCGTCATGCCGGACAGCTGGGAGTACCCGTGGTTCGCCTCTTGGGATCTGGCCTTCCACGCGCTTGCCCTGGAGCCGATCGACGCGGCGCTCGCCAAGCAGCAGGTGATGCTATTGCTGAAGCCGCGCTACCTGCGTGAGGACGGCCAGCTCCCGGCTTACGAGTGGAGCTTCTCCGACTCCAACCCGCCCGTCCACGCGATGGCGGTCTGGCAGATCTACGTTCGGGACCGCAATCGCACCGGGACCCCGGACCGGGCCTTCTTGGAGCGGGCGTTCCTGGCCCTGCTCTTCAACTACGGCTGGTGGGTGAACCGCCGCGACGTCAGCGCCCACGACATCTTCTCCGGTGGCTTCCTGGGGCTGGACAACATATCCGCGGTCGATCGCAGCCACCTGCCCGAGGGGGCGCAGATCTTGGAGGCGGACGCCACCGCCTGGGTAGGGATGTTCGCGATCAAGATGTTCCGCATCGCCTCGGAGCTGGCGATCGAGGAGCCCCAGTACGAGGACATGGCGCTGCGTTTCTTCAAGCACTTCGCCCACATCGCCATGGCGCTCAACGGGAGGGACGGCCAGCCCGGGCTTTGGAACCCCGAGGAGGGGTTCTACTACGACCGCCTCCAGCTTGCTGACGGGCGGTCCGAGGTGATGCGGGTGCGCAGCCTGGTCGGGCTGATGCCGCTCGCCGCGACTGAGGTGGTGCACCGTCACAGCCTGGAGCGGCTCCCCAGGGTCTCGAGCTACCTGGAGCGGTCCCTGCAAAGCCAGGCCTTCCACTACCAGCCCGCCGGTGAGGATCCCTACGCCTGTCTCTCGCTGGTCAGTCCGAACCGCCTCCACCAGCTGCTGGACCGTCTTCTCGACGAGCGGGAGTTTCTCTCCGACCATGGGCTGCGATCACTCTCCAGAGTCCATCTGGAGGAGCCGTTTCAGTCTCAGCTGGTGGGGGGCATGCCGCCGGTGCGATACGAGCCGGGGGCCTCCGACGAGCGCATCATGGGTGGCAATTCCAACTGGCGGGGTCCGGTCTGGCTGCCCACCGGTTACCTACTGATCCAGGCGCTCCGGCTCTTGGGGGCGGGACTGGGCGACAACTTCACCCACGAATTCCCAGGACGGGGCGGCGTCCCCATGACCCTCGGCCGCATCGCCGATGAGGTGGCCCAGCGGACGGTCGCCATCTTCCGGCGCGACTCCTCAGGGAGGCGGCCGGTGTTCGGCGCCAACGCCAAATTCCAGGAGGACCCCTCCTGGAACGACTGCCTGCTGTTCCACGAGTACTTCAACGGTGATGACGGGAGCGGCCAGGGCGCGTCCCACCAGACCGGCTGGACGGCGCTGGTCGCCCTCCTGATCGAAGAGCTCTGCCAGCCGTGGCAGCCGGGTCATCCCCCCGCCTGAGACCAGCGCCGGTTCAGGACTCCCACACCGGGGTCGAGAGCGCGTTGAGCGAGAGGTTCTGGGTGACCTGTTGGGGGGCACCCGGCTTGGCGCTGGCCGCTCGGGGGATCCAGTAGAGCTGGAAGGGGTCCCCACGCGATGGGACGTTCATGAAGAGCAGGCTATTGCCCGTGGGGGACCAGCAGGGAGAGGCTGCCATCGGGCCCTGGGAGAGGATCGTGGGGGTGCCCAGGCTGGTCCCGTTCCAGCTTGCCACCTCCAGAGTGTCGCGCTGCAGGCGATTGTTCACGCAGACCATGGCGACCTCATTGCCGGCCGGGTTGAGTGCCGGCTCTGAGCAGTTCTGGGCGGGCGTCGTGAGGTAGACGGGGTTGCCCTCGGGGGAGCTCACATAGGTGAGCTGGGAATAGGGGTAGCTGTCGTTGCTGCTGCTGACGTCGAAGCTGGTGTAGAGCAGACCGCCGTTGGCGGTCGGGATCGGGGAGACGTCCCCCCCGGTGTAGTTGTTGGGGATGCTCCACTGGGTTGGCGATGCCCCGGGGTCTGCCATCGGCACCGACTGGATCTCGAAGTCGACGTTGTAGTCGGCCGAGGGGTCGATCCAGTTGTAGGCGTAGAAGACGCTCTGGCCGTTCGCGCTCATGCGCGGGTAGAACACGAAGTGGTTCTGGAAGTAGTAGGGGGAGCTCTCCTGGAGCAACCGCCGCAGCACCTGCCCGCTCGGGCTGAGCAGATACAGGTCACTGTAGCCGTTGCCCTTGTCGACTGCCAGGAGGTCGCCGTTGGGCCCGGGGGCCACCTGGTACCAGTTCCCGGAAGGGGTTGCCAATTTGGTGAAGGCGAGCCCGTGCAGGCTGTAGATGGACCCGTTCTGAACCAGCACCACGGTGCCCGGCAGCGCCACCAGCGCCTGCTCCTGGGTCGGGTCCGCCGTGGTGGTGGTCTTGGTCTGGAGGGTGCCGAGCACCGAGTACACGACCAGCCCGAAGACCGCCATCAGCGCCACCGTGGCGAGTGCCGCCAGCAGTTGACGCGCGCTCATGATGGGAAGTTCTGCTGGACCACGGCGTTGATCGCGCTCCAGTTGGGGAGCAGGACCTGCTCGGTGGAGGTCCCGGACTGCTCGGTACCACTGCTGTAGTCGGGGGGCAGCATCACGATCTCCTTGACCGCGCCATTGCTGAAGTCCCGCGCCAGCCCGGCGATCGACGCGACCTGGGTCAGCGACATGTTGGTGCGGACCTCGTCGCCCAGCGCGGAGGCGATCCGGGGGATGTCGGCGATGCTCATGTGCTTGGCGGCGTCCTTGATGTCCACCAGCAGTTCCTGCTGCTTCTGGTTGCGGGCGATGTCCTCGAGCAGGGCGCCGTGGCGGGACCGCACGTAGGTCAGCGCGTTCACCCCGTCCAGCCGCTGGGGCCCGGGCAGGATCGCGATCCGCTGGTTGGCGTAGGGGTTCTTGCCGGTGAGGTCATACGGGTACTGGACGTCGAGCACCGGCATCTGGGCGATGGCGTCCACCCCGCCCAGCTGGTTGACCAGGTCCACCAGCCCACCCAGTCCGATCCAGGCCCAGTAGTTGACAGGCACGTTGAAGTCACTCTCCACCGTCTGCACCGCGTCCTTGGCGCCCCCCAGCTCGTAGGCGGCATCAATCTTGGCGCTGCCCCCGCTCGCTATCGGCACCCAGAGGTCGCGGGGGATGGACAGCATCACCGCGTGATGGGTGGCAGGATCCACCCGCACCAGAATCATGGTCTGGGTCAAGACCGCTCCGGCCACGAACTTGGTGTCGTTGTCCGAGCCCAAAAGGAGCACCGTGAACGGCTGCCCCGGTGGCGGCGGGGCGGTGACGCCGTTCAGTTTCGGGCTGTTGGACCCCTTACCCAAGGTGGACTGCCCGGTCACCCGGATCGCCGTGGCCACCGCCGGCAGGAAGTAGGCGACCACTCCGCTGGCTCCAGACACGACGAAGCCCAGCACCACCAGGAACGCCAGCAGCGTCCGGTGCCGGCCCCAGCTGAAAGACGAGCGGTGGGAGTAACGGTGGGTCGAAAGCCCGGCGCGACGGCGCCTTGGCTTGGTCCCGGCAGCCATGTGCGGCCAAGTGTAACCTGCCCGGCTGAGAGGAGCCTGAGCCGCGATGGCCGGTCCGGGGACGCTGGAGTCGCTAACCTTGCGTCTCATGCTGCTCAGTGGCAAGCGGATATTGGTCACCGGCGTGCTCTCGCCCGCCTCGATCCCCTTCGCGGTGGCCAAGCAGGCCCAGGAGGACGGCGCCGAGGTCGTGCTGACCTCGTTTGGCCGGGTGGCCCGGATCACCGAACGCACCTCGGCCCGCCTGCCCCGGCCGGCCGAGGTGCTGGAGCTGGACGTCTCGGTGGATGCCGACTTCGAGGCTCTGGCCGCCACCATCAAGCAGCGGGGGTGGCAGATCGACGGGGTGGTGCACGGGGTTGCCTTCGCCCCAGGCGATGCGCTGGGAGGTGCCTTTTTGCAGACGCCCTGGGAGTCGGCCGCCACGGCGCTGCGAGTCAGCGCTTACTCCCTCAAGCAGCTGGCGGTGGCCCTGGAGCCGGCCATGCCGGATACCGGCGGCAGCATCGTCACCTTGGACTTCGACGCCACCCAGGCCTGGCCCGGCTACGACTGGATGGGGGTCTCGAAGGCCGCCCTGGAAGCGGTGGTGCGCTACCTCGCCCAGTATCTGGGCAGCCGGGGGATCAGGGTCAACGCGGTCTCGGCGGGGCCGATCTTCACCACCGCCGCCAAGGGGATCCCTGGTTTCGCCCGGTTCCCCGAGGTGTTCGCGGAGCAGGCGCCGCTGGGCTGGGACGCGCGGGACTCCGGCCCGGTGGGCAAGGCGGTGGTGGCGCTCCTCTCCGATTATTTCTCAGCGACGACCGGGGAGCTGATCCATGTCGACGGTGGCTTTCACGCGGTCGGGGCCTCGGCCAGGGGAGGAGAGGTAGCCGGGTAGCTGCCTCCTCGGCGGCTGCGCCTGGCCCACCACACCATCCCCCCGGCCGCCGTCGCCAGCGCGGCGAGACCGGCGATGGTCATTGTGGCCCGGCTGCCCAGCGACTGCTCGATCAACCCGGCGATGGGGCTGCCGATCGGGGTGGTCCCCATGAAGACCCACAGGTACAGGGACATGACCCGGCCCCGCAGCGGCGCCGGCGTGAACAGCTGGATGATGCTGTTCGACATCGAGGAGTAGACGATCATCCCCGCGCCGGTCGCGACCAGCAGCGCCATGGCGGGGACCACGGTCCCGACCTGGCCGGCCAGGGTCAGGAACCCACCGAAGGTGGCACAGCCCGCCAGCAGCACCGCCACTGTGGCCCGCCCCCAGTAGGCGACCACCAGGGCCCCGCCCAGGGCTCCCACTCCGAGCGCCGCGCTGAGAAGCCCGAAGGTGGTCGCCCCGGCGTGGAGGCCCTCCTTGGCGAGGGCGGGGATCATGACCGAGAAGTTGTAGGACAAAGTCCCGACCACCAGCATCATCACCATCACCAGGGCCACCTCCGGGGTGCGGGCGGCGTACCGCGCCCCCTCCTTGATCTGCTCAAGGGTCCCAGCCACCCGGCGACCGGCGCGCTCCAATAGATGCAGCTCCTCCGGGCGCATGAGGTACAGCGCCAGCAGAACGGCCAGGTAGGAGATCGCGTTGAGGTCGAAGCACAGCGCCGTGCCCACGGTGGCGATGAGGATGCCGGCGGCTGCCGGTCCCACCACCCGAGCGCCGTTGAAGACTGTGGAGTTGAGGGCCACGGCGTTGGCCAGCTGATCCTGGCCCACCATCTCGGGGACGAACGCCTGCCGGGTCGGGCCGTCCACCACGTTGATCAGGCCGAAGAGCGCGACCACCAGGAACACCTCCCAGACGGTCACGATCCCCAGCCCCACGGTGATCCCTAGGACCCCGGCCACGACCGCAAACGATCCCTGGGTGATGTAGAGCAGGGATCTCTTCGGGAAGCGGTCCGCGATCACGCCCCCGAAGGGTTGGAGCAGGAGGTTGGGCAGGAACTGCACCATGACCACCAGGCCGAGCATGAAGGCGGAGTGGGTCAGCTCCAGGATCAGCCACGCCTGGGCGGTGCTCTGGAGCCAGCTGCCGGTGACCGACACCAGCTGGCCGCTGAAGAACAGCCGGTAGTTCCTGGTTGCCAGCGACTGGAAGGTGCGGCCCGTCACCGCCCTGGGGCTGTACCTCATTGGTCGAGATGCACCAGATGCTCGAGCGCTGGCAGGGCGCGGCTGATGGCGGCGACCTCAGCACGGCTCAGGTGGTCGAGCCGCTCTGCGAACCAGCTGGCACGGGCACGGCGAGCGGCCTCCGCGACCTCCCGGCCCCTGGGGGTGAGGCTGATCCGCACGCAGCGGCGGTCGCTGAGGTCGGCCTGCTTGGCGACCAGGCCGTCCGACTCCATCTGGTGGACGACCGCGGTCATGGATGGCAGCTTGACCCGCTCCCGCGCCGCCAGCTCGGAGACCGACGAATCGGGATGCTCGAGCAAGGAGTTCAAGACCGGGTACTGGCCCAGGTTGACCCCGATGGGGGTGTACGCGTGGCGCAGGCTTCGCCCCAGCAGGGTCATGACCAGGGGCAGCCGCTGGCCCAGCTCGGAGGAGGCGACCTCCAGGCCCTCTGGGGGACGCTCTGTGGTTGGGTTCCTCGTCGTCATGTTATTAGGATACCTAATTAGTTAACCTAATGACAAGGCGGGTGGGAGCGGGATGGGGCCGGCTCGCACCGGGCGCCCTCTTACCCGATACCACGGGAGTCGCCACTTCGGTTCGTGGATCTGGGCTGACGGCATGGCGCAGCACGGGGGACATGTGCTCCGAACCACTTCCCCCAGTCCTCGGCAATCCGGCCGGGGCCGGGTCGGTCAGCGCTCGTCCGCGCCCGGCCTGGCGCCTGGCCTCGGCCGCACCCATCGTCTGGATGGCTGCCACCGAGCGCCGCCGAGCCGTGGCTCCGGGATCGATGGATGCCACCCATTGACGGGACGGATCAGGAGAACCCGCCCTGCCTCGCGACCCGCGGCGGGATGACCGTCGCGCGGCGCCTAGTCGACGCAGCTCTCGGTCGACACCGGGGTGCTGTCGTGCTCCCCTCGGGCCAGATCCGGAGCTATCTCCCGCGCGGTGAGGGCGTAGCCCTCGTCGTTGGTCACCAGCGATTTGGCGAAGACGACCCCCAGCACCTCGCCCTGGAGGTTGACGAACGGTCCTCCGGAGTTGCCCGGGATGACGTTCGCCTCGAGGACGAAGATCTGGCGGCTGACCAGTCCCTGCGAGTAGATGTCGCGCCCGACCGCCTGGATCTCACCGCGGATCGCTCCGGGCACCACCTGCTCGCTGCCGCCGCCCGGATACCCGATCACCGCGCCCTGGGTGCCGCGGGAGCCGCTGTCAGAGAAGGCGAGCGGGTTGAGGTCGAGCCCGGGGACCAGCAGCAGGGCCAGGTCGGTGCGGGGGTCGAAGAAGACCACTCGTGCCGGCAGGGAACCCAGTCGCCCGGGGATCGCGACTGTGGTGCCGTGGGTCCCGGCCACGACGTGGGCGTTGGTCATGATCAGGTCGTGGGCCACCGGGAAGCCACTTCCCTCGATCAGGCCGCCGCAGCCCGAGCTCACCACCTTCACGGTCTCCGCGGCGTCCCGGCGGATGGCGACGTCGCCACTCAGGTCTCCCGGCAGGGCCACCGGGCCTGGGAGTGGCGGCACCAGATCGGCGAACACCTGCGGAAAGGGCACCGCACTGAAGACGTGCTGGAGGTAGCCGAGCCAGGCCGGCCCCTCAGGAAGGTTGCGGTCGAGGGTGCGCAGGATGGTGGAGCTTTGGATCTGCGCGGCAAGCGGTTGGATGGGGCCCTGTTCGAAGACCAGGCCCAGGAACCAGCTCACCGCAAGCACCACCACCAGCCCCCAGGCGGTCCCGGCCAGCGAGTCGACGGGCCCCAGGTGGCTGCGCAGGGTCGTGACCCGCAGCCGGGCTCCCACCAAACCGCCCAGGGCGTCGCCCAGAAATGCCACCGCCAGGACCAGCCCGATCGCGATCGCTGACCGGATTGTGCCCGAGAACTGGTGGAGGAGGGGGGGAACGGTCGCCGCCAGCCAGGACCCCACCACCAGGCCCACCACCAGGCCCACGAGGGAGAACAGGGAGTAGGTGAGACCACGGCGGTAGCCCACCACCGCCGCGTAGGCCAGGGCCACGATGATCACCACGTCGACTACGTCCATATCCCTCCTGCCATGATGCCTGGAGTGTCAGGCCCGAAGCGTGCGGTCTCGACCGCGGCCACAATGCCGGAACAGATGCGGAGGGTGCAAGAAGGAAGGTGAAAGCCGATGGCAGGACGAGGGGCAGGGTGAGCCGGCTGCGGCGCGGCGGCAGCGCGGTCCAGAACGGGGTCTTCATCCCGCTTCCTGAGGACTGGCACTCGTGCATCCTGCCGGTGATCGGACTGGCAACCCCGGTCGGGCTGCTGGTCGTCAACTTCTCCGCCTGGGTGATCTCTCAGCTGGGCGCCTTTCGCTGGGGGGTGGCGGTGAGTGCGCTGATCAGCGCCCTGATCCTGAACAGCCTGACCGCGATCAACGTCTACCGCTACATCCGCAATCGCTGGCCCGACTTCTGGGTGAGTCGGGTCGAGCACGAGAACCTCGTGCTGGTGGTGGCGATCGTGGTGGTGATCGTGGTCGCGGTGCTGTCCGCGCTCTTCTCCTATGTGGGCATGTCCAATCCCAAGGACCTCCCCAACGGGATCGCCGTCCTCACCGGCTTTGTGGGAGTGGTGATCCCACTGGGCCTGATCATCGGGCTGAACCGCCGTCGGGGCCGCAGCTCCTGACCCGTCCCTCCCCGTCAGATCCCCGGGCGCACGCGGTCCAGGTCTCCCCGGACCTCGACCGAGCGGCCGTCGGAGACGATGGCGGCGGTCGCCGTCTGCAGGAAGAGGCCGTGCCCCAGCACCCCGGGAATCGCCTCCAGCTGGCGTGCCAGTCGCGTGGGCTCCGGGGCGGCGGGTGGCAGCTGGAGGTCAAGGACGTAGTTGCCGTTGTCCGTCACGAACGGCTGGTCGCCTCCCCGAAGGCACGGCGTGCCACCGCTGACGGCCCTCACCCTGGCCGCGGTGCCGCGCCAATCGAAGGGCAGCACCTCGAGCGGCAGCGGCTGGCGCTCGCCGAGGCGCGCAACCAGCTTTCCCGAGTCGGCCACCACCCAGAAACGGCGGCTGCGCTCGGCCACGATCTTCTCTCGCACCATGGCGCCTCCCGCGCCCTTGATCAGGTTCAGTTGGGGATCGATCTCATCAGCGCCGTCGATATCGAGGTCGAGGGGCTCTTCCGTGGACTCCAGGATGGTGATCCCCATCGCCCTTGCGCGCTCCTCGGTGCGCTTGGAGGTGCACACCGCCACCAGCGGCAGATCCCCGGTGAGTCGCGGCTCCAGGGCGTCCAGAAACGCGGTGGCGGTGCGTCCCGTCCCCAGCCCCAAGCGCATCCCCGGGCGGATCCGCTCCGCGGCGAAACGGCCGACCGCCGCGATGGCGGCCTCGAATGTCTCCGAGCCAACGCCTGGCGGGGTCACCCCGACCTCCTCGGACCCCAATCGGTCACGGTGAGGCGCACGAGCACCCGTCGCTCGTCGACCATCGCCTGCCGGTACTCCTCCCAGTCAGGATGCTCACCGGCCACCAGGCGGTAGTACTCCTCAAGAAGGGGCAGGGCCTGCGGGAGGGAGATCAGCTCGGCCTGCCCCCAGAGCATCACCCAGGGGCCGAAGAATTGGTCCGTGAACACCACCAGACCCGCTCTCGGGTCGCGGCGGAGATTCCGCGCCTTGATCGCCGCTTCCCGGGTGCTGATCACGACCCGGGAGCTCGCGTCGACCGCCGCCACCACCGGCGACATCTGCACCCGGGCGTCCTTCCGATAGGTCGCCAGCACGCCGCGGTGGTGCTCGCGCAGGAATCCCAGTGCTTCCTCCATGTTCGTGCTCACCTCCCTATTGGCTCCGCAGGTCCCAACCCATCGGCCGCTGCTTGGCTCGGGCGATCAGGAGTTCCTGGATGCCCACCTCGGTGGAGTGTGGGTCCACTCGCGACCAGCCTCCGTCGCAGTTGAGCTGCCAGCTCTGGCGCCGGTCCTGCCACATCAGCTCCATCACCTCGAGCACCTCCTGACGCAGCTGCGGGTCGATCAGCGGCACCACGCACTCCACCCGCCGGTAGAGATTGCGGCCCATCAGGTCTGTGGAGCCCAGGTAGACCTCGGGGTTGCCGCCGTTGACGAAGGTGAAGACCCGCCCGTGCTCGAGGAAGCGGCCGATCACGCTGTGCACCTGGACCGACTCGCTGAGGCCGGCCACGCCAGGACGGAGCGAGCAGATGCCGCGCGCCAGCAGCCGGAATTGCAGACCCTGGCGGGCCGCGTTGTAGATCGCCCGGATCGCCCGCCCATCGGTGATCCCGTTCACCTTCACCATCACTCCGGCGGGGCGCCCGGCGCGCCGGTGGGCGAGCTCTCGCTCCAGAAGCTCCTCGAACTTCTCGATGGCGTTGATGGGAGCGACCCAGAGGCTCTGGTAGTCGCGCTTTCGGGAGTAGCCGGTCAGGTAATTGAAGAGATCGGCGACCTCCTCGGTGACCTCCGGCCGGGTGGTGAAGAGGCCGAAGTCGGTGTAGACCCGAGCGGTGGCGGCGTTGTAGTTGCCGGTGCCGATGTGGGCGTAGTAGCGGACCCCGTTCTCCTCCTGGCGCACCACCAGCACCAGCTTGGCATGGGTCTTCAGCCCCGGCACCCCGTAGGCCACATGGGCCCCCACCTGCTCCAGCTGGCGCGCCCAGCGGATGTTGTTCTGCTCGTCGAAGCGGGCCTTCAGCTCCACCAGCACCACCACCTGCTTGCCGTCCTCGGCGGCCTGGGTGAGGGCTCCGATCAGTGGGGTGTCGCCGCTGGTGCGATAGAGGGTCTGCTTGATGGCCACCACCCGGGGATCCCTCGCCGCCTGTTCGATGAAGCGCTCAGTGGTGGCGGCGAACGAGTCATAGGGGTGTTGGACCAGGAGGTCACCGCGGCGAATGACCGCGAAGAAGTCGGGCTCCTGGTCCTGGACGCTGATCAGGCGCGGTGGGGTGGTGCCGCTGAAGACCGGATAGGCGAGGTCGGGGCGATCCAGGGACTCGACCACTCCGAAGAGCCCGGTCAGATCCAGGGGCCCGTCCACGGCCTGGAATTCGTCTTCGGGGATTCCCAGCTCCGCCTCCAGCATGCTGCTCAACTCTGGGGAGAGGTGGCCGACCGTCTCCACCCGGACCACTGCCCCGAAGCGCCGGCCTCTGAGCTCCTCTTCGATCGCGGAGAGGAGGTCGGGCTCGTCCTCGTCCACGTCGAAGTCGGCGTCCCGGGTGACCCGGAACACCCCGTGACCCGTGATCTTCATGCCGGGGAAGAGCCGCTTGAGCCGCTCGGCGATGATCCGTTCGACGGGGATGAAGGGGCCCTTCGGACCAGCCCGGAAGAATCGCGGGAGCGAGGACGGCACCTTGACCCGGGCCACGCGGGCAGCGCCCTCCCCCGGCTCCCCCAGGATCACCGCAATCGAGAGGGAGAGATTGCTGAGGTAGGGGAACGGGTGAGCCGGGTCGATGGCGAGTGGGGTCAGCAGGGGATAGATCTGGCGCTCGAAGAACTCGTCGCAGATGCGCTCCTCGCTGCGGCTGAGAGGGTCGCCGTCGAGCAGCAGCCTCACTCCCTCGGCCTGCAGCGCCGGCACCAACTCCTGCCGCAGGCAGGTGAGCTGCCCGTCCACCAACTGGCGGCTGCGCTCGGATACCGCGAGCAGCTGCTCGCTGGCGGTCATCCGGTCGGGGTGGGTCGCCTCGAAGTGCTCCTGCTGCTGACGCCGGAGCGAGGCCACCCGGATCATGTAGAACTCGTCCAGGTTGTTGGCGGTGATGGCGAGAAAGCGCATCCTCTCCAGCACGGGAACCCGCGGGTCGGTGGCCTCGGCTAGCACCCGGGCGTTGAAGTCAAGCCAGCTCAGCTCGCGGTTGATATATGAGGAGGGATCCTTCAGGGGGTCCGGAAAGTCGTCGCCTGAGCGCGGTCTGGTGGCATGCTCCAGACGACGCCTTCGCTTGACCGTGCGCGCTGGGTGCTCCGCCACCTCGCCTACGCTACTACGTAGTCCTGGTCACAGGAGGTGCCGCCGACGGCGCGGGGCGACTTGGCCGGGCGCGGTCCAGTGGGATGCGGGTTAGCATGAGCTTCGTGGTCAGAGCCAAACTTGTGGGCGGAGCGGCGGCGGCGTTGGCGCTGGTGCTGCTGGCGGGTTGCGGATCCATCCCCGCGGGGAGATCGAGAACCGCGGTCGCCGCCGGGGTTCTCGACTCCGCCACCTCGTCTGTGCTCAGCACCAGCTTCAGGGCCGATTTCACCGGCTCGGCCAGGCTGACCCTGGCCGGACTCAGCGGCCTGCCCGCCTCCAGCCGGCGGCAGCTGACAGAGCTGGCGAGGGGGCTCAACTCCTCGACCCTCACCGGCTGGTTGGAGTTCCAGAGCCCTTCCGATTACGAGGCCTCCTATCGCTTCGCACCGGCGCTGCCAGCCCCGGTTGACGTGCGGGAGGTTGCCGGGATGGAGTATCTGAGCCTCAACGGCACCACCTGGAACCGGGTCGTCCCTGCCTCAATCCATGGCGGACTTCCCGGATCGTGGGCCAGCATGCCAGAGGCTTTGAAATCACTGGCCAAGGCGGTCAAGGGCGCAACCGCGGTCTCGAACCTCGGTCCCACCGATCTGAATGGGAAGGCGGTCAACCACATAGAGGCCACGATCTCGGGCACCCGCCTGGAGAGGATCCTGGCGGGCGCTCTTGCCAGGGCGCCCCAGGAGGGCGCTGGAGCGGGACTCCAGGGGCTGGCCGAGCTAGTGAACCTTAATCCTCTGCACCTCGACTTCTACATCTCCAGGTCCACGCGCCTGCCGGTCCAGGAGTCGGTGAACGGCGGGATGAGCCTCAACCTGGCCGCTCTGGGCTTGCTCGGGTCATCCGCGCTCTCCGGAGCGCAGGGGAGTGTGACCCTGACCGTTGACATGAGCGTCACGTTCTCCGGGTATGGCTCACACTTCGCGATCACCAAGCCGACCCATGTGCTGCCCGGGCCCCCAGCCAACCCGTCCGCGGCAGGCCTCAGCTCTCTGTTCTGACCAAGCCCCTTCCGAGGAGCCTCCACTTTGACGCTCTGGGCGGATGGGTGGTGAGGGCGATCGCCTCGGCTCGGGCGGCGCGCTCGAGTGCGTCGTCCACCTCTACCAGGGGTGCTCCCCCAGCCGCTTGGCTCAACCACCAATCGGAGAGGCTGGGATTCTTGGGCAGGAGCGGCCCGTGCAGATAGGTGGCCACCACAGTACCCAGCCAGGCGCCCTCCTGGCCGCTGTCCCCGTCGTTGCCGCGACCGTGGAGGACCTTGCCCAGCGGATTGGCCCCCGGGTGCAGCAGGGTGCGGCCGCTGTGGTTCTCGAACCCCACCAGGATGGGGTCGCGCAGCCCCAGTCGCGGATCGGCGGCCACCATGAGGTTTCCCACCAGGCGCCGGGTGCCCGCCTCCGTGTGCAGCGGCAGGAGCCCGAGGCCCGGGATGCGGACGCCCCCGGCGGTGAGGTAGTGGGTGCCGAGCAGCTGGAAGCCGGCGCAGACCGCGAGCAAGGGCTTGCCCCGGCGGACAGCATCCTCGAGCGCCGCCCCCTTGTTGGAGATGAGGTCGTGGGCGACCGCCTCCTGGTCCAGGTCCTGCCCCCCCCCGATGAAGAAGCCAGAACACGAATCCATCAGCCGGTTGCAGCCGCCCCCCAGCCCGATCTCGACGACCTCCAGACGGATACTCCTCAGCTCGGCCCGACGGAGGAGTGCCAGGATGTTGCCTCGGTCGCCGTAGAGGTTCATCTCCTTGGGGTAGAGGTGCCCCAGGCGGAGCTTGCGCTCGATCACGGCTGGCGCCCCGCGGCCGCAGCAGCACGGGTCAGCAAGCGGTGCCACTCCAGCATGGCGGTGTAGGTCAGCAGTGCCGGAACCGGAACGCCCGGAGTGGCCATGGCGACGATCGCGTCCAGCGCCGTGCGGGGGGTCGGACAGACGGTGACCAGCTCCCGCGGGACGCCGGCGTAGCCCAGACGAAGAGCCAGCTCGCGGGCGCGGCGACCGGACACGACCACGTGGATCGGCCGCCCCCGCAGCAGCCGCTCCATGTTCACGTCCCAGATCCAGGAGACGTCCCGCCCATCCGCGACCAGGTCGTTGAGCGCGATGGCCAAGACCGGGCTGCGATCCAGTTCCATCACGGCCGCCAGGTTCTCCTCAAGGCCGGCGGGGTTCTTGGCCAGCATGAGTCTGACCGCGGTGCCCTGCCAGGGCACGATCTGAAACCGTCCGAAGGCTGCATGGAAGGCCTCGAGCCCGGCCGCGATCGCGGCCGGCGCGACCCCGATCGCGCAGGCGGCCGCGGCGGCAGCGGCGGCGTTGGCAGCGCTGAAGCGTCCGCCCAGGTTGACCCGGGTTTCGATCGCCCATCCGTCGGCTCCGCCTATGGTCATCTCCACCGCATCCAGCCCCAAGAGGCGCACTCCACTGGCCAGGAACTGGGGCTCGGGGCGTTCAAAGTCGCAGCTTGGGCAGCGGTAGGTGCCGCAGTGTGCATAGAAGACGACTTGGAACTCCATCTCAGAGCGGCAGCGGGGGCACACGGCTGCGTCCGAAACCACCGGCAGCTGATGTCCCATCTTCTCCTCCAATCCGAAGAGCAGGCGCTGCGCGCCGGCCATGGCCGCGGTCTCGGCCATGGCCGCCACCCTGGGGTCGTCGGCGTTGCCCACCCAGAAGCTCCCGGCGGGCAGCGCGGCGGTGGCAGCGGTCAGGCGCTGGGCGATCTGGTCGACCTCGAAGGAGCGATCGAGCTGGTCCCGGAAAGCGTTGAGCACCACCAGGCCGGTCGGTCGGATCTCCTGCACCGCCCGCGGCGCGCTCAGCTCGTCAACCTCAAGCACCAACCAGTCTCTGTCGATCCGGCCTTCTCGGTCGGCGAGGCCGAGCGCGGCGGCGGTCAGCCCGAAGATCAGGTTGGACCCACTGGGGTTGCCTCCGACCCGTGCTCCGGCCATCTCCAGAACCTGGCGGAGCAGGGCGGCTGTGGAGGTCTTCCCGTTGGTGCCGGTCACCAAGACCGTGCCCGATCTCACCGACCGCACCATCGTCGTAAGCACCCCCGGGTCCACCCAGCGGGCGACGTCGCCAGGAAGGGTGGTCCCGCCACCCATGTGGAGGCGCCGAGACAGCCCACCGGTTGCCTTGCCGAGGGCAACCGCCGCCTGGAACCTCAGACTGTTGCCTGCCACTCCGGCTCGGGCGTCGTCGCTCTGAGCGGCAGGGTCGGGTACAGGGTGGAGAGCCGGGCCACCGCCCGCTGGGCCTGGTCCCGGTCCGCGACCAGACTGAAGAATGCGCCGCCGCTGCCGGTCATGGCCCAGTGAAGCTCGGGGGTGGCGGCGCGCAGTCGCCCCAGCCGCTCTGCCAGCCCTGGCGTCACCCGTAGCGCCGCCGGCAGCAGTGAGCTGCCGAGCAGCTTGGGGTCGGGCAACTTCCCCTGACGGAGCGCCTGGGCCACCGCCTCGGCGCGCTCCCCCTTACTGAAGTCCTCCGCCGCGACGGCCGAGTAGGCGGCCCGGGTGGAGACCTCACCCAGCATGGTGATCAGGAAGACCCCCTGGGTGAGGCTGGGCAGGGGGGTCAGCTGCTCACCAACACCGCTGATTTGGGCAGCGCCACCCAGAAGAGCGAAGGGTACGTCGGCGCCACACTGCAGCGCCATCGCCGCCAGGTCCGGGTCCGGGCAATCTCGGCTGGCCACTCGGAGCACCGCGGCCGCATCCGCAGATCCTCCTCCCAGGCCGCTCTGGGTCGGAATCCGCTTGTCGAGCACGATCCGGGAGATTGGGTAGCCCCGCCCCGCCCGGCGCAGCAACTCCACCGCTCGGATCACGATGTTCTCCTGGTCCTTCGGCACCTCGTGGGCGTGCGGCCCGGCCACCCACAGGGAGCACCGGGGCGAATCGCCGGAGTCGCAAAGCTCGATTCCCAAAAGATCATGCCAGCCCACTGTCTGAGACACCGCCGCCAGCAGGTGGTACCCGTCACGACGGCGGCCGGTGAGCTCCAGGACCAGGTTCAGCTTGGCCGGAGCGGGACAGATGCGAAACATCCGACTCACTCTACCGAGGGGCCGAGGCGGCTCCCGGCTGCGCTTGATATACTGCCAGTCCTGCCTCACTTGAGTTGCAGGATTTCAGTCGGCGCCTGCGGCGCCATCTTCCGGCGAGGATAAATTGGCCAACAGCAGCTCTGCGCGCAAGCGCATCCGCTCCGCGCAGCGTAAGCACGACCAGAACCGCTCTGTCCGATCGGCGGTGCGGACCGCGGTCGCCAAGGCCCGGCGGTCAGTGCTTCAGCCCACTCCCGAAGGGGCCGCCGATCTAGTCGGCGCGGCGACCTCGGCTCTCGACAAGGCCGCCGAGCACGGGGTTCTGCATCGCCGCAACGCCGCCCGGCGCAAGTCGAGGCTGATGAAGCTGGCCGCCCGAGTGGGGGCCGAGCGTGCAGCCGCGCCGCCGGAGGCGAGTCCGAAGCGCAAGGCGACTCCCAAGGCGTCCAAGCCGGCGGCCGCCTCCAAGAAGACGGCGGCGGCGAAGAGCCGCACCAAGACCGAGCGGACAGCCGCCAGGACCAGGCGAACCGCGGGAGCCGCTGAGCAGCGCAGCTGATCCGGCTGGGTCAGGTCAGCCGATCTGGACCTCGAAGGCCATCCGGGCCAGCAGCAGGTCCACACCCTCGCGCCCATCCACCTGGCCGGTCCGGGTCAGCCAGTCCAGCTCGGACAGCTCCACCAGCCAGCGGCGGAGCCGGGAGGCTCCAGCTCGCGAACTCTGAGCTGCAAGCTTACGCAGACGCCAGGCGGGAGTGTTCTCAAGGGCGGGACGTTGATCGGGATCCGAGTAGGCGATGAGATCACGCAGGACCCTCGCCACGGTGCCAACCAACACCTGGGGTTGGACGTCGGGACGGCCCCAGAGGGCATCGAGTCGGCGGCCCACGCTGCTGGGATCCTCGAAGATGGCGTCCGTCAGCCGGTAGAGCTCCTGCGGCGGGGCGGCCGGGACCAGGAGGCGGGCGACCTGGGGCGTGACGGGGTGCCCATCCGCGGCGTAGAGGGCGAGCTTGTCGAGCTCGCTTTCCAACCAGCCCATGTCCTGGTTGGCCACATCGGTCAACAGGTGGATCGCCTGAGGGGGAAGCTTCAGCCCCCGAGCCTTCGCCCGGGACTCGACGTGACGGGTGACGTCCTGCCCCCTGGGGGCGGCCACCAGCCTTACCTCGCCTCCCAGGGCCCTGATCCCCTTCACTGCGGCCGAGGAGGGCGGGAGCGCCTGCCTGACGACGACGCAGGCGGCTGTGGTCTCGGCCCGGGCGGCCAGGGTTCGGAGCAGGCCCCGCAGCCTTGCCTCCTGCCCGTCGCGCTTCCGCTGGGAGTCGGCGGCTGCCGTGGTGGCCTGCCTCTTGGGCGGGGCGATCTGCGGTGGGTCCCAGATCATCACCACCCGCCGCACCGCTAGGAACGGCGGGGTGGCCAGGCTGCGTTCGATCTCATCCAGGTCGGTCGCGGATCGGAACTCCTCCAGCCCCAGCTCTGAGATCAGATCGGCGCAGAGCTGGTCCCGGAACTCCTGAGCGGCGGCTCCCACCAGGTAGGAGTCGCCCCCGTGGATCAGGACCAGGGGTTCTAGCACCAGACGATTATCGACCCGGGCGGGTTGATCACGATGGGAAGTTGCCAGAGGGGGTGTCATCCCGTCAGCATGGTGGCGCAGTGCTGCTGTCAGCTTTCCCGGTGCCACAACCACGACTGCCCTTCGGCACCCTCGGTGCCGAGATCGCGATCGGGGCCGTCTTCCTGCTTCACATCACCGTGGTGGGCTTTGTCCTGGGCTCGGCTGGGATCACCCCGTTCATGGAGCTGGCAGGGAGGCGCCGGGGTGGCGACGAACGCTGCCTGCGCTACGCCAAGACCCTGGCGCACTCGATCCTGTACCTCTACAGCTTTGGGGCGACCTGGGCGGTGTTCGCGGTGGTCTTCCTAACCGGACTGTACGGGCGCCTGATCGGCACCCTGCTGAATCTCCTGCTGCTCCCGCTGACGATCGCCTTCGCCAGCTTCTTCGTGGGGGTCCCGCTGCTACTCATCTACATATATCGGTGGGACAAGATGAACCCCCGGCTTCACCTCGCGGTGGGGTTCGCGTTTTCCACGATCCAGTTCCTGTTTCTCTTCATGATCGTCCAGCTGGACAGCTACGCCCTGACCCCTGGGACGGCGATTAGCGCGGCCCACTCCATGTTCTCTCCGAGTTACTGGCCGCTGCTCTTCCACTACGCGGGGGCAACGCTCTCCTGGGCGGCACTGTTCTTGGCGGCCGTCGCGATCTGGAGGGGTCACCGCGCCAAGACCGAGGCTGAGGTCATTTACCAGCGCTGGGCTGCGCGGATCAGCTTCGCGATTGGGACGGTGTTCCTGATGGCCCAGCCAATCACGGGCTTCCTGCTGGCTGGCACCATCAAGGCCGCCGCTCCAGGCACATTCGACAACCTCTTCATCTTCGGGTCCGGGTCGATGTTCGTGGGCCAGGTGGTGCTGCTGGCGGTCGTCGTCCTGGGAGCGAACTGGGTCTTCTGGCGTCACAACCAGGAGGTCGCCGAGAGCGGCCCGGCCGCCACGTTCACCGTGGTCGCCCTCTTGGGGATGGCGGGCGCCGCTCTGCCCGCGTCAGTGATACCGCAGCAGCTGGTGCTGCTGCGGTACGTTGCGCTCTTGATCGCGTTCCTCGCCACCGCCGCCAACCTGGTGCTCTACATCCGCTCACTGCGCGAGGAAGGCACGCTCCGACTGCGCATCAGCCCCGCCGCCGCCCGTGGCATCGTGGTCGTCGGCCTGGCGGCAGCGATTCTCTCCATCTACATGGGGGTGATCAAGGAGAATTCGAAGCTACCCTGTGGGATCGATCAGACTACCGGTCAGAGCGCCTGCCTGCTCAACCTCCGCCAGTCGGCCCAGAACTTCGACGCCCCTCCGGGAATCCTGCCGTGAGCTATCAGTATTTCGAGTCGGCCTGGTACCTCGGCATCATCATCACCGGCTTCTTCGCGATCATGCTCGTCGGCCTCACCATGGCTCTGCGCCGGGTCAAGCAGCTCTTCTCGGGCGGTGACCACATGTCGGCCTGGCTCACGATTGGAGCTAGTGCCTTTACGTTCCTCTTCCTGGGGGGGCTGTGCCTGTCCTTGCTCATCCTGATCGTGGTGCAGGGCAATGGCTGAGTCGCAGCTGCCAATCTCCAAGCGGCGGATGTCGCGGCGCAAGTTCATGATCCTGGGCATCAACGTGGCCGGGGCCGGGACCGGGCTCCTGATCGCCGCCCCGATCGTGGGCTCGATCCTGAGCCCGGCGTTCTACAAGTTCAAGCAGCCCTGGGTTCTGGTGGCCGACATCCAGCACGTGCCGGTGGGGCTTCCCACCGCCTATGTGGTGATGCTCAACCAGGGGGGCGATGCCTGGCAGGTCCCGCCCGTCCCACGCACCGTGTACGTGGTCAAGCTGAACCTGGACAACCAGGTGCAGCTGATCACCCTCTCCAACGTCTGCACCCACATGCAGTGCGACGTCCACTGGGACATCAACCTCAACGTCTTCTTCTGCCCCTGTCACGGCGGGGAGTACAGCATGGACGGGACCAACATCGCCGGTCCGCCGCCGAAGCCGCTCTTCCGCTACGAGCACAAGCTGGTTGGGACCACCCTCTACGTGCGCAATGTTCTCACCGAGGGCAAGTGAGGTGGCCCAGGGTCTGGAACGCAGCCCGATAGCGGCCAAGCTCACGCGGCCGGTTTCCGGGCTAATGGCGACGACCTACCGTTGGGTGGACGAGCGCCTGGGGGTGACGGACCTCATGCACCAGCTGCTCTATGAGGCGGTGCCTCGCCGGGGCGCCTGGGCGTACTCCCTGGGCTCGGCGACCCTGATCGTGATCATCCTCCAGATCGTGACCGGGATGTTCTTGCTCTGGACCTACGTGCCCTCGACCACCGAGGCCTGGGAGAGTCTCAACTTCATCGAACATCACGATGAGTTCGCGGCGATTGTCAGAGGGATGCACCTGTGGGGGGCTTACATCCTCTTCATCGTCATCGGGCTGCACATGGTCCGCACCTTCGTCAGCGGCTCCTACAAGAAGCCCCGGGAGCTCAACTGGATCATCGGGGTGGTGCTGTTCCTGCTGGTGCTGGGACTGGGGATCACGGGCTCGATGCTCCCCTGGGACCAGGCCGCTTACTGGACCGCGACCGTCGTCACCCACATCATCAGCTACTTTCCGATCTTCGGCACCCAGATCGAGGAGATCCTCCGGGGCGGGCCACAGATGGGCCCGGCGACTCTCACCCGGTTCTTCGCCATCCACATCTGGCTCTTACCGGCGCTGCTGGTGCCGATGATCGGCTTACACCTGATCCTGCTGCGCCGTCACGGCGAGCATGGCTCCTGGGTCAACTACGAGGGGGTGGAGGAGGAGACGGAGGCGGAGCGGGCTCGCCGGATGGCGGCCGCGGAGGCCCCATATCCGGCTCTCCCCAGCGATCCCGGCTACGCGGTCCCGGTCGATTTGGACGAGTTCTTCCCCTCCCAGGTCTTCAAGGATGCGGTGGTCAGCTTCGCCCTGGTCCTGATCATCTTCGTGATGGCGATCGTGGTGGGAGCGCCGCTGGAGCGCGCCGCCAACCCCGCCGCCCTCAACTACGTGCCCACGCCGGAGTGGTTCTTCCTGCCCCTGGACCAGCTGCTGGTGCAGTTCCCCCAGGCCTGGATGATCCCGGTCGGTGTCTTCATCGTGCCCGGGCTGGGTACCACCCTGCTCATGCTGGTACCCTTCCTTGACCGCACCCCCGGGCGCCAGCCCTGGCGCCGCCCGGAGGTGATGGTCCCCGGGCTGTTCGCCGTCCTGTTCCTGCTGTTCGAGGCCATGCTGGCCGTCGGCCGACTGTTCAACCTCTGAGATGCCACTGCTAGCCTCCGCCACACCCCAGCTCACCCAGGTCCCGATCTCCACCGGGGTGGCGACCGCTCTGGTGGCGCTGCTGATGCTCGCGCACGTGCAGTTCGCCGCCTGGCAGCAGGGGGGATACATCATCCTGGCGGTCTCTGACTTCGTGGGCTGGAAGCGCAAGAGCGAGCGCTACGACCGGTTCTCGCGAGGCCTGGTCACCGCCCTGGGGGCGACCTTCGCGGTGGGAGGTTCTCTAGCGATCTTTGCCATCATGATCCTGTTCCTCGGGCTTTGGTCCCACTTCTGGGTCGACATCCAGAGGGTGCTCTTCTGGCCGCTGGTGGCCGAGGCGGCTGCCTTCGTAGGGGAGATCGTCTGCCTCTACCCGCTCTATGCGAGGTGGGACCGTCTGGGGCGCGTGCGGGGGCTTCGCATCGGCCTGGAGATTCTGCTCTTCATCAACGCGGAGCTGCAGATGTTGTTGATCAACATGGTCGCCTCCTACATGCTGACCCCGCGCAACGCCTTCGACCTGCCCGCCATCCTGATGAATCCCACCGAGATCCCCCTGGAGATCCACCGCTTCGTGGGCAACATCGCCTGGGCGGGGGCGATCATCGCCATGACCGCTGGGATCCGCCTTCTGCTGCGCAGCGGCCGCCGGCCGGACGTGCGGCCCTACCTGGACTGGATGGGCCACTACGGGCTCATCTACGCGATTGGGTTCACCATCGCCCAGCCGCTGGTGGGTTGGGAGTACGCCAAGGAGATCCAGCTGCACGCCTACGCCTCCTGGTACGACATGATGCTGGGTGGTCTCAGCGTGGCCTTTTTGTTCCAGGTGTTCTTGCTGGGCTCGATCTTCACGGTGGGGATCTTCTATCTCTGGCGTCGGGTGCGAGCCAGCGGTTTCCGCTCGCCGGCGCTGGCGGTCTGCACCGTGCTCTCCTTCGGGGCCTGGATGCTGATATCGACCCCCTCGTCGCTGGCGTGGAGCTATGAGGACGTCTTCGCGGCCAACGCCAATGTGCCGATCTGGCAGGGTGGTCTGCTGATCCCGTGGGGCGCCATGATCCCCTGGAAGCTGACCGCCCTGGTCGCTTTCACCGGCGTCGGCATCGTGGCCCTGACCATCTACCTGAAGTATGTGAGCCGGGGCAAGCTGCGCTGGGGTGACGCCGGGCGGGGCCAGGCGGTCTCCCTGATCGCGGTGGGGGTTGCGGTGTCCCTGATCATGGCGCTGATGGGCTTCATCCGCGAGAACAGCCGGGGACCGTTCCTGATCACAAACCACATGCTGATCAACCAACAGCAGAACTACTCGCCCCCGAGCTCGACCGGGCCGGCGCTCCAAGGCCCCGCCAGCAACATCGGCTTCTCCGTAATCCTGCCGGTCGAGACCCACCCGTGAGGCTGGTCTTCCGCCCGATCCATCGGGCCTCCGAGGAGTTCGCGGAGGTGACCCACGAGCCGATCTCCCGGGGCATGGAGACCTACTTGGAGATGCACTCCTTCGGCTTTCCCGACCGGCCGACGGCGGCCAATCTGCCGGTCTCCGTCCGGCTGGCGGCGGCCGGCAAGCTGATCCACGAACGGATAGCGGTGCTCAGCGACGTGCTGCGGAGGCTGGAGAACATCGGCTGGGACGTGCGCACCGAAGGGGACCTGGTGGTGGTCGAGAACGGTCTCTCCCTGGAGGAGGGCTGGGAGGTGCTGCGCCGGGAGGGGATCAGCGACCACGTGATGGGGCTGGCTGACCGCCGCTCGGACCGACTTCCATCCCGTGGCCGGGCCGGGGGTGGTGAGGATGCCGAGCAGGACATCTTCGGGAACACCAAGCCGATCGGGGACCTTCCAGAGGTGGCTCCCCAGACCTGACCCCGAGCGCGGTCGGGGTGAGCCCTCGCTGGTGGCGGCCGAGCTATGGCGGTGGCAGCCTCGCCGAGTAGATCGATCGCAGGTCGAATCGTCGCGAGACCAAGGTGGCGGCCACGGCCGCCAGGACCATCGGCGCCACCAGATTCACGCTGTGGGTGAGCTCGATCATCATGGCGATTCCGGTGAGGGGCGCCTCGATCGCCGCTGCCAGCAGCGCCACCGCCCCCAGCATCCCGTACGAGGCAGTCATGGCACCGGGAACCATCAGGAGGAACAGATGGCCGCCCAAGGCCCCGAAGGCCGCCCCGAAGCTGAGCGTCGGGGTGAAGAGGCCCCCGATGGCCCCACTGCGCAGGCAGGCGCTGGTGACCAGGGGCTTGAGGCCGGCCAGCGCCAGCAGGGCGAGGGTGGCGCCGGAGCCGGTGAAGGCGAACTGGGCCAGGTCGACGCCGTTGCCCAGCAGCAGAGGGTACCTCACCGCGATCAAGCCGAGCGCGGTAAACGCCAGGAGCGGCTCAACAAGCAGGAGGCGTCCCCTCGGGCGGTGGTCGCTGGCCCATCCGATCAGGTGGACGTATCCGGCCGACGCCAGCCCCGCGAGCAGCCCGATCGCGAGTGCGAAAACCATGATCGCCAGATCCGGGCTCGCCAGATGAGGGATCGAGTAGACCGCGTGACGGGGCAGGGTGAGCCAGGAAACCGCCGTGGCGACTCCGGAGGTGAGCAGGGCGGGCACGACCGCGGTGAGCGAGAGCGATCCCAGGTAGATCTCGGCGGCGAAGAGCGCACCCGCGAAGGGCACGTTGTAGACCGCGCCCAGACCGGCGCCCGCGCCGCAGGCGATCAGCAGGGCGCTCTGCTCGGCGGTCAGCCGGGACCGGCGCGCGAGCAGTGCTCCGGCGGCTGCGCCGGTGCGCTGGGGGGCCGCCTCCCTGCCGATCGACCCCCCCAGCGCGACCGTCACCTCCGAGAGCGCGCCGCTCAGCAGGGTGCGCGAGACCGAGATCGTGCCGCGATGGGTCCAGACGACTTCGGTTGGCTCCCCGCCGGTTCCCTTGCCGGAGCGGTGGAGCAGCCAGAGTCCCACCCCGGTCACCAGCCCTCCGATTGCCACCACGGCCACGATCCGTCCGGGGCCGTGGGCGGCAGCGGCGGCTGAGTACTCGCCGGAGTGATAGTCGAAGGCCAGGTGCTGAATGAACCGCAGCACCGCCATCATGACGATCGCCCCGAGACCTGCGCCGATGCCGGTGAGCACGGCCAGTCCCCAGAACGCGGGGGGCAGGTCGCGCAGCGGCCCCGGGACGTTGGCCTGCTCCTCGCCGCGGGGATCAGATGGAGGCGGGACGTTTCGAGGGGGCCAGCGTCTCATCGACGCGGAACGCTGATCGAGGCCACCGTCGCCCGAGAAGCCGGTGCGCCTGGCCTGCGGCAGGGTGTTCGTCCCGCTCTCCTCAAGCCGACGGTTGCCCCGCCAGATGCTGCTTCCCACCTGAGAAGCGAATGGTCGGCGACCAGCTCCACCGCCCGAGTCTACCCGAGCTCCCACCCGCCGCCCGGGGCGTTGCTTGCCGGATGCGGTTGCGGTCGGACCGCGGCACCGAGCAGCCCAGGTGAGCCGGGTCGATCCCCAGCTGCCGCACGGTGACCCCATCACTCTGGCCCAAGACACCCACCGGGTCAACGTCCGCGGCGCACCCGGCGTACTGTCCGGGTCCGCCGGGGAAGCGAAGTCGCACATGGTGGACAGTGGGCTGCCGCCCGGAGCGATCCGGGGTGCGGCGCCAGTCCACTCCGGGTGGGCCGGGGCGCACGGAAGAGGAACCGGGAGGCGGCCAGCGTCGGGCGGGTCGGCCTCGCTACTCGAAGAGCCTGGTGGCTCGGTCGCCCTCGGTCACGAAGGGGGCGTTCACCAGCCAGTCGCCGGCGTTGCCCGACTCCACCATCTGCACCTGGACATAGCGGGTTGAAGCTCCTGGAGAGCTGACGGCGACCGTGGCCTCGGCGTCCACCGCGTTCACCATATGGAGGGAGACGATCTTGAAGCTGGACCGGCTCGACTTCACCCAATTGAAGAAGGGGACGAACGGAGTCCGGTCCTCGGCCGAGTTGGTGAGCAGGGTGTACGCGTACACCACCGAGTGGGCATGCACATCCACCAGGAAGTCCTGGAGCGCGGCCCGCGGGGCGGCGGTCGGGCTGGCGCAGGCCGCCAGCAGGCTGCCACCCAGCAGCAGCGCCGCCAGGACCGGCAAGAGCCGTCGGCGCATCCTAGCCGGTGACGACAACACGTCCGAGCATCCCGGGATGGAGCGTGCAGTAGTAGTCATACACCCCCGGGGCCAGGAACTTGACGGCCCATTTGAACCCGGCACCGCGGGTGGGGGAGTTGACCAACTCCTGGTCCACCCACCAGACGTTGTGCTGGTCGTACTGGTCGGTCCAGATCCACTCCACGGTGGACCCCACCGGGACGGTGAGGCTCTCGGGCACGAACTCCCCCACGGTGTTGACGTTGTGGTAGATGATCACCTTGTAGTCCGGGTGCGCCGGGGGCTTGGGCAGCACCTCCAGGGACAGCTTGCTGTCGCGCTGCTGGACCGGAGCGCCGGGAGCGGTCAGGATGTGCGCATCCGTGGGGTCGCCGACATCTCCGAAGGCCCCACATCCGGCCACGATGAAGGTGACCAGCACGGCGAGCAGCCCGATCGCCAGCCGTGAGCCGGCCAGCCGCCGGCCGGTGGCTGCCATGGTGGAACCCGACATGATGCCAGGATACCGGGCCGCACTACGAGAGCGCCGGTGGGCTCGGGCGAGCGAGAATGGCCTCGCATGGAGTCAGGTCAGCCCAGGAGCGCCCGCCAGCGGGCGCGGGCTGCGGTGGCAGCGCTGGCCGTCCTGTACCCCGCGAGTTGCGCGCTCCACCACAGCGACCCCCTGCAGCTGCTGGTGGCCACTATCCTCTCGGCCCAGACGACCGATGAGCGGGTCAATGCGGTCACCCCGCGCCTGTTTCAACGCTGCCGGACCGCCACTGACTACGCCACCATCGAGCCCGCCGAGCTCGAGGAGATCATCCACTCGACCGGCTTCTTCAGGGCCAAGGCACGTTCCCTGATTGGGATGGGCAGGGTGCTCGCCGAGGAGTTCGGTGGTGAGGTGCCCAACGCGATGGAGCAGCTGCTGCGCCTGCCCGGGGTTGGGCGCAAGACCGCCAACGTGGTGCTGGGCGTCGGCTTCGGGGTGCCGGGATTCCCGGTCGACACGCATGTCATGCGTCTCACGAATCGACTCGGGATCGTGCGCACCAAGGATCCTGTCCGCATCGAACGCGAGGTGTGCCGGATGGTCCCCCGCTCAGAGTGGACCGACTTCAGCCTGCGTCTCATCGCCCACGGGCGGGCGGTGTGCCTGGCCCGGGGTCCGCGTTGTCAGCTGTGCCCGATGGCGAACTGGTGCCCGTCGGCGGTCGTGGGCACGGTCAGGGCCCCTGCCTAGGAGCGTGGGTCAGTAACGGGTAGGGGCAGGGAAGGGATCGCGCCCGGAGCGGTGCGACCAGAGATCGTCCGCCAGGGGCTGGCGGGCCGGTTTGCGGGTGTTGGGGCGCTCCAGGCTCCCGCC
>JAJYWT010000065.1 GCA_021791345.1 bacterium | reverse complement strand
GCACCCCAGTGGGCGGGGATTACGGCCTTGCTGGATCAGGCGACCGGATCCCCGATCGGCCTGGCCTCGGAGCTCTTCTACAACCTTCCCAAGGTGCACGGCGGAACAGTGCAGGGCTTCACAGCCATCACCTCGGGGAACAACTGGGGCTACACGGCCACCAACGGCTGGAGCCCCACGACCGGCCTCGGGGTCCCCGACGTCGCGGCTCTGGCCACGGCGATCACGACGTACTACAACTCCTGAATTTCAAGAGCTGGCCAAGGTGGGCCCGGGGCGAAGAACCCCGGGCCCACCTTGAGCGCGTCCCTGCGCCGATATTCGCTATGCCAACTCGTCCTGGTTGACGAAGGTCTGACCCGCTACGCTTCGGCCGACGACGGACTCTTGGCGGAGGCCGCCGAGCGAGCAAGCTTGGGCCAGGTGAGAATCGCGAACACCATGAGCGCCAGGCCGGCCGCCGAGAACACGTACCAGGGCCAGGGGCCCATGAGCTGCAGGGGGCTCCAGGTGGGCGGAGGCTCGCGGACGAACATGTAGTCACCACCGGTCGCCAGATTCGCCACTCCGGCGATCACCCCCCAGATCACGGTGGCTGAGAACGCCCGAACGGCGGAGAGCGGCTGCAGACGCAGGGTCCGATCCAGGCCGAGCAGAACCCCATAGCAGAGCAACGTCCCGTGATCGACGTAGAAGGCATAGAAGAGGGGAGAGGGTGCGGAGGCACCGATGGCGGGAAAGGCCAGGCCCAACAGTCCCGCCGGAACACTCCACAGGTAGGCCAGCTCTCTCAGCCGGTCCGCGCCAGGAGCCACCAGCGAGGCGGCGCACACCAGGGTCGCGACGTCGGAGAGCTGCAGGGGCAGGGTTGTCGCCAGCGACCAGGCGTGGATCACAAGGGGCCAGAGGAGAACCACCCCCTCGCTGCCCAGCAGGGCGAGCAGGATGACGAGTCGCAGCCATCGCCCGGGCGATCGGCGCCTCAGGGCCGCTCCCAAGAGCGCTGAGCCCGCCCCGGTCGCCAGAAGTGGCGCCAGGGCCTCCAGGATCGTCATGGAGCCGGCAGCACGGGCCGCATCCTCACCACCATAGGCCCCGGGCACCGCCTTGCACGAACGATCGCCAGCACAGGTGTTCCCATACCGACCCGGCATCAGCTATCATCGGCTCGATGCCAGGGTCCATCCCGCCAGATTCCGGCAGCGCTTGGGACAGGACCGACCCCCCGACCTCCGGATCGGAGCGCGAACTCCTCGCCGCCTGGCTGGACTTCCACCGCGCCACGGTCTTCGTGAAGGTTGCCGGACTCACCGGCGCCGAGGCCACCCGCCACCTGGTTCCGTCACCGCTCACCACCTGCGCGGGCATCGTCCGTCACCTCCGCTACGTGGAACGCTGGTGGTTTCAGGAGGTTCTGGAGGGGCTCGTGCTGCCTCCGCCGGAGCCGGCTGGCCAGGTTGACGCCGAATTCGTCGTCTCCGACACCGACGACCTAGGCCGCCTGCTGGACGAGTATCACCAAGAGTGCGAGCGCAGCCGCGAGGTCTTTGAGCGCTGGGATCTGGAGGCGATGGCCCGCAACCAGAGCCGGCCGGTGTCCTGCCGCTGGGTGATGCTGCACATGATCGAGGAGACCGCCCGCCACAACGGCCACCTGGACATCCTGCGCGAGCTCACGGACGGCCAAACCGGAGAGTGACGCGAGCTCACGTACCGGGGGAGGGCCACCGCACTGGGAGGCCATCCTAATCGGTATGCTTACGATAAGGTCTCTTATCCATAGCATCTAGCTGACGTGTGCGGCCGACCGGCTGCCTCCCGCCGTTGCCCAGGACGGCGAGACTTCGGCCCGCCTGGCACCCGTGCCAAACCAGCTGGACCGCACTCGGTGCACTGGATCTACGCTGGGCCGCGCTCGAGTGGGCCGCCGCTCCGCGCCCAGGCGATGGTCCCGCCGCGGACCGAGCGGGCATCGATGCCGGCACGGATCATGTGCCGGGCGGCGGTCAGGCTCCGGTGGCCGCTCGCGCAGATAACGTAGACCGGTCGGTCACGGGGCAGTTCATGAACCTTCAGCGGCACCACCCCCAACGGGATGAGACTGGCTCCGGGGACGTGCCCGGCGTGGTACTCATGGGGCTCGCGCACGTCGACTACGTGCGCACCGCCGGTGTGCGCCTCGAAAAATAGATCAATCTCAACTTCTGGTTCGGGCATCGGGTCATCTCCTCACGCTTACCGCCCCTTCGCGGGCGAGGCGACCAATTGGGCCGATCAGGCAGAACGTGTTCCTCTGACCAGAGGAAGCTGGCGCTGCGCCCAGGCGGCGGTTCCGCCACGGACCGAGACGCAGTCGACGCCCGCGGCGCCGAGGATGCGGGCCCCCACACGACTGCGGTGGCCACTGGCACAGATCACATGGATCTGCCGGTCCCGTGGCAGCTCGTGAGCTCGCCTGGCGAGCTGCGTCAACGGCAGAGATTTCGATCCAGGGACGTGCCCCCGGGAGTATTCGTGGCTCTCGCGGACATCGACCACGTAACACCCGGACCGATGCATCTCGACGAACTCCTCCATCGAGATCTGGGTGACCTTGGGGCCGCGCAACATCTGTAAAATACCCATGTGGGTATATTACCGGTTTCCCAGACGGTTGTGGCACGCCAACTTATCCCAGCGTCCGTGGAGCTCGCCATCAGGCCGCCCCTGTGTAAGGTGGCCCCATGCAATTGAGCCCCACCGATGCCGCCGATGTGGCCCGGCGCCTGCGTCGGGCGCACGGACAGCTGGCCGGCGTCATCGCCATGCTCGAGTCCGGCCGAGACTGTGCCGAGGTCGTGACGCAGCTGGCCGCTACCTCCCGCGCCCTCGACCGGGCCGGTTTCAAGATCGTGGCGGGGGGCTTGCGGCAGTGCCTCGAGTCTGACGGCGAAGCCGCCGAGTCAGCGCGCGCCGAGGCCGAGCTAGAACGTCTGTTCCTCTCCCTCGCCTGATCCTAACGATGCCCTCGGAGACCTCAGCGCTCCCGCCGTTCCCCGGCGCGGAGAGGCAGGCCTCGCATCTACCCGCCGCCCTGTGCGGCGTCCAGCACGCGTTGGTTGTGGTCGCCCACCCCGACGACGAGAGCTTCGGGCTGGGCGGGGTACTTTTGAACCTGATCTCCGGTGGGGTAAGCGTGCGGCTGCTGTGCCTCACGGCGGGCGAGGCCTCCACGGTCGGAGCGGGCCCGGACCTCTCCCGGCGGAGGAAGCAGGAGTTGCAGCGAGCGGCCAGCGAGCTCGGCCTGGACTCCGCCGAGCTGATGGACCTTCCCGATGGGCGCCTCTCGGGGCTGGCCAGCGGCGAAATCGATGGGCTGGTGGCATCGCGGCTTGGAGACTGCGACCTGGTTGTGGTGTTCGAGCCGGATGGGGTGACCGGACATCCAGACCACCGGGCGGCCACGGCCGCCGCCGAGAGGGTCGCGTTCGAGCACGGCATCCCCTGTTTGGAGTGGGGGCTCGCCGGCGAGGTGGCCGAGTCGCTCCGCCGGCAGTTTGGCGTTCCGTTCACCCACATCGACCACATGGGGAGCTGGCCCTTCGAGCTGATCGTCGACCGCCAGCGTCAGCGGGCCGCGATCTCCTGCCATCTCAGCCAGGACCCCAGTAACCCGGTGCTCGAGCGGCGCCTCGACCTCGAGCAGAATCGCGAGCTGGTCTTCCTCCGCCAGCCGCCCATGACCAAGCGTCTGGCTCGGCTGGGGTTGGAGTTCGACCGTTTGGCCACGGAGCGTGCGCCGGTCGAGTCGCGCCTGCTCCTACTCCGCCGGCTCCTGGGGCTGGGAGCAGCGCTTGGGGAGGAGCCTTGGTCGAACTGGTCCCGCTGCGGCCTCGGGTGGCGACTGGTGGCGGGAGAGGACCAGTCGTGGCCCCCCGACCTGGTCTGGGGCGCCGAGGTGGTGGTTGGAGGAGTGGCCCTGATCACGGCCGATCGCGCAGATGCGCCCCAGCTCCTGGCCGGGCCCGGGGCGGGCCGCGTGATCGTGGCGACGAGCCCGCGGCTACAGGCTGGGTCCGGTGCCCCCCTGCGCATGCTCCGATTGGAGGTGACGGCTCCGCGCTGATCGCCGGGCGCCCATGGCTAGGCCGAAACCAGGACCAATGGGCAGGCCAACTAACCGTGGGTCAGGAAGTCGACCACCCCGGCGATCTCCTGCGCCGAGAGCTCCAGGGTGGCGTCGCCCACGGTGAACTCCACCAAGGACCGCTCATCATCGGTCTCGAGGCAGGAGGGAAACGGCGCGGGCCAGCTCCAGATGCCCTGCTCCCGAGCCAGTCGGCGGCAGCGAGCCCCCAGGGTCTCTGCATCGACATTCAGAGTGAGATGCATCATGGAAACCTGCGGTGGGTTGGGCGTCACCTGGACCCCGTCCACGTGTGAGAGTTCCGTCGCCGCGGCGCGCGCATGTTGGTGATAGCGGGCCATCCGGGGCAGCCGCCGCCGCAGGGAGCTGAGGTCGCTGGCGGCGTAGGGCCAGAGCGCGACCACCCTACCGCCGTGCCGCGTTCGCCACCTGCTGGCCTCCTCGATGAAGTCCGCAGGGCCAGCGAGGCAGCACCCGGCGATTCCCCCCAGGCCCTTGTAGAAGGAGACGTAGACGCTGTCGAACAGCCGCGCCACCTCAGCCGGGCTCCTCTCATAGCCGGCCGCCGCCTCCCAGAGCCTGGCGCCATCGAGATGCAGGGCCCATCCCCTCTCCTTGGCGAGACTCGCCTGTTGCTCCAACTCCGGGAATGACGGGAGCTGCCCGCCGATCTCCCGTTGCGGAAGCTCCAACAGCAAGCTCCCCACGTCCTGCGACCCCAGGCTCTCCAGGTCGGCGATCTCGATGACCCGGCGCGCCGCCCCGACGGGGACGCTTCCGAGCCGGTGGAGAGCTTCAAGAGCCAGTTCCTCCCGGTGGAACAGATGGCAGGTCGGGTGGAAGGCGACCCCGCGACTGGCACGGCGGTCAGCATGGACCCTGAGGGCGATCTGCTGAGCCATGGTGCCGCTGGGCAGGAACAGAGCGGCCTCCATTCCCAGAAGTGACGCGACCTCGCGCTCCAGCTCGGCGACCACGCCACCTGCCCCGTACCTATCCCCCACCACTTCTCGCGGGATCTGGTCCAGCTGGACAGCCGGGGGGCGGCGACCGTGCCCTTGCACGAAACGATCGCAGGAGGCCGCGAGCCGCTCATCGTCGACCACAGCGCTCTCTCCTAATCCCGGCTCCAATGAGGACCACCCCCAGCAGCGACCGCGACGCGTCCACATCAACTCGGCACGCCCCAGCGCCGATTTGGGAAGCTAGGGGTAGATGCCATCCAAGTCCGTCCCGGCCACCACCCTGCCCTCCACCGTGCAGCGGATCCAGGTTGCGGAGGTGACGCCCATTGTCGACTGCGGACGCCGGACGGTCAAGGCGACCGTTGATGAGGTGGTGCCGATCTCGGCTCGCATCTTCGCCGACGGGCGTCCGCAGCTGCGCGCCCGCGTCCGCTGGCGCCAGGCTGGATCGTCCGATCCCGAGTGGCGAGCCACACAACTGGTGCCGGGCTACGACGACTTCTGGTACGCCAGCGTCTCCTTCCCCGAGGTCGGACCCGGGGAGTTCCTGGTCGAAGGCTGGGAGGACGAGTTCGGCACCTGGCGAAATGATGTTCTCCGCCGGGTTGAGGTCGGGGTTGACCCGATTCCCGAGCTGGAGGCCGGATGGGAGACCCTTGAGAGGACATCGCGCCGGCTCCCCACCGCTCGGCGCCTCCGCTTGGTAGAGCAGGCGCAGCGTCTTCGCCACGCAGCAGTGGATGAGCAGCTGGCGTACCTGACCGAGGAGCGGTTGGCGGCGATCATGGCCGCGGCCATCCCGGCTCGCGGCGTGGGCCGCAGCCCGGTGATCCCAATCTGGGTGGAGCGGCAGCGGGCGCTGCACGGAGCTTGGTACGAGCTGTTTCCCCGTTCGCAGGGAACCGACGGCACCGCCTCCGGTACCTTCGCCACCACGGCGGGGGTCCTTCCGGAAATCGCGCAAATGGGCTTCGACGTCATCTACCTCCCCCCCATCCACCCCATCGGCAAGACCGGACGGCGCGGACCCAACAATGCCCCGGTCGCCAACCCGGGCGACCCCGGGAGCCCATGGGCGATCGGGTCCGAGGAGGGGGGACACACGGCAGTGAACCCGGAGCTGGGGACGCTCGAGGACTTTCGCTCGCTCGTGGACACCGCCCGCTCTCTGGGCCTGGAGATCGCGCTCGACTATGCTCTCCAGTGCTCCCCGGACCATCCTTGGGTGAAGGACCACCCTGATTGGTTCGCCCACCGCCCGGACGGCACCATCCGTCCTGCCGAGAACCCCCCCAAGCGGTATGACGACATCTATCCCCTGGACTTCTCGTGCCGGAACTGGCGGGGGTTGTGGCAGGCGTGCTACGCGATCCTGGAGTACTGGATCGCCCAGGGGGTGCACATCTTCAGGGTAGACAACCCCCACACCAAGCCAGTGCCTTTCTGGGCCTGGGTGGTGGGGAGGCTGCGGCGAGAGCACCCCGACGTCATCCTGCTGGCGGAGGCGTTCACGCGCCCGGCGATGATGCGGGAGCTGGGTAAGCTCGGGTTCTCGCAGTCGTACACCTACTTCACCTGGCGAACCACCAAGGCCGAGCTGACCGCGTACCTGACCGAACTCGCCACCGAAACCGTGGACTATCTGCGACCCAACCTCTTCGTCAACACCCCTGACATTCTCACTGCCGAACTGCAGACGGGTGGGGTGGGCGCCTTCCGCTACCGCCTGGTGCTGGCGGCCACCCTCGGTGCCAGCTACGGGGTCTACAGCGGATTCGAGCTGGCCGAGGCCCAACCGCTGCGTCCTGGCAGCGAGGAATACCTGAACTCGGAGAAGTATCAGCTCCGGCCCCGCGACTTCGCCGCCCCGGGTAACCTCCGCCCTCTGATCGCCCGGGTGAATGAGATCCGGCGCCGCCACCCGAGCCTGCGTCAGCTGCGCCGACTGGACTTTCACTGGAGCGACGACGACCGGATCATCTGCTACTCGAAGTCGACCCCCGACATGACCGACGTCATCCTGGCGGTCGTCAACCTCGACCCC
>JAJYWT010000156.1 GCA_021791345.1 bacterium | reverse complement strand
CCCCGTCGATGCTGACAGCGATCGAGTGGGGGACGTAGGGCACCACCCGGATGCTCAGCGGCGCCGCCACCACGGTGATGGTCTGGGACGCGGTGGCGGACTCGATCGGGCCCCCTCCCTTGTAGGCGGCCAACAGGGTCCAGGTGCCCACGGGCAGCGCCTTGCGCAAGGTTGTCGCGCCATGGCCCACCGAGTTGGTCTTGGCGGCGCCCAGGTATATCCCGGCGGCATAGAAGCGCACCAGGTGGTCACGGACCGGCACCCCGGAGGAGGTGACCACCACGGAGACCGCGATGGGGGCCCCGCTGGTCACCTTGACTGGCGCCGTCAGCTGGATGTTTACGGGGATGTAGGGGGCGATCTTGTGGTGGGTGGTCGCCGCCAGCGCCCCCAGGCTCCCCACTTGGGAGGCCGTAACCACCCCGGCAGCCAGGGCCAGCGCCAGCAGCCGCGCCCCACCGCTTCGGCCAACCAGTCTGTGCATCACGCTCTCCTCCGCAGCAGAGGGGCCGGACCGGCCCCGCGTCCCCACACCGCATATATCACCAGAACCAGAATCAGGAGCCCGGGGATCGTGTAGGCGATGAACACCTGCACCACCGAACCGTGGGAGGCGACCGACGCCGGAAGGGTCCCCATCGGTATCGGGGAGGGGGCCCTGGCCGCCCCCTGCAGGTCGAAGGCGCCCAGCAGGCTGCCAGAGCTGGCCTCTCTGCTGGTGAGGGCGGGCAACCCGTACACCGCCTGGATGAACTGGAGGATCGATCCGAAGTCGGTGGTCTGGTTGAATATCGTCCCCGGGCGCACGAAGGGCGACACGATGAGCAGGGGCACCCGGAAGCCGTCGGTCACCCCACCCACGGTCGGCGGGACCACCCCGTCGTACCAGCCACCCCAGTCTGACCAGGTCAGCAGGATCGCCGAGGAGCCCCAGTACTGGCTGCGCATGATGGCGTTGATCAGGCCCACCGTGGCCACCTGGCCGTCGGCGACATTGCCCGGGGCCCGCTCGGTGGCCCCCGGCTGCACCACGTAACTCACCGCTGGGAGATGGCCCCGGACCAGGTCGGAGTAGAGGACGGTGAGGTCCTGGACCCGGGCCACATCGCTGGGGTTGCCCGCGATGTTGGCAAGCCCGAGCACCGGGACCTGGGGCACCAGGCTGGACTGCCGGCCCTGGGCCAGGTGGGTGCGGTACTGGGCCACAAAGTACCCCCAGGAGTCACCCTTGGAGTCCAGCTGGTTGAAGATGGTGGGCACATTGGGCAGGGCCGCGCCGGCCGCCGCCGGGGCCCAGGTCTGGCCCGCGACCAGGTACTGGTGGTTGGAGGTGCTGCCCCCGAGGTCCGAGGAGAAGAACTGGTCCGCCAGCGCGAACCGGTGCGCCAGCGCCCAGTAGTACGGGATCTCCTGGGCGTTGTAGTACCCCAGCGCCAGCTGTCCCGCCCCCGGCAGGCTCTGCTGGGCGGCGGCGAAGCCGTTCATCTGCCCGGAGTTGAGAGCTGCCGCCGCTGCCCGGGTCGAATTGTCCAGCGGCGAGGTTCGCACCTCCGTCAGGTGGTGGGCGGCCACCGTGCCGGTGGCGGGGTTGGTGAGGCTGGCAGGGACCGCCGTCTTGGGCCCCAGTCCCACAACTCCGGGATAGGTCCCGAAGTAGTTGTCGAAGGAGTGCCCCTCCTGGACGATCACGAAGATGTGCTTGATCCGGGCCAGGCCGGACGCCCCCAGCGGGCGGGAGGGGGCGGCTGTCGAGGCCAGCACCGGGGTGGCGAGGACCCACGGCAGCACCAGCAGCAGGGCCAGCACGCGTGCCGCTGCTCTCATGGCTCCACCTCGTAGATGAGCACCTCGGCGTCGTGGCGCGCCGGGGGAGTCCCTGGCTTGTCGTACTGGTAGACGAGGATTCCATTGAACTTCCTGGCCAGGGCCAGGATCCGCTCGGCGAAGTGGGAGCTCCGCTCCGCGGAGTAGGCGTCATAGACCAGGTACTGGACGGCCCCGCTGCGGATCAGGAGGTCGGCATTCGTGACGGGAGCGTAGGCCGGGTTGCGATGCAGGGGGTTGGGACTCACGCTGAGGGCCAGCGCCCGGTCCAGGCTGTAGAACTGGAGCACGTTGGCGAAGGTGGGCCCGATGGTGAGGAAGACCGACCCCGGCAGCAGGTGGTGGCGGACCCAGAGTGCGGTCGGCCGTCCTGCCTCCAGGCCACCGGATCCGGCCAGCGCCTTCACCTTGACCGGGGTCGGCTGGCCGCTGTCCGTTCCCACCAGGGCGGCCAGTCCGGTGGCCGCGGTGGGGGCTGGGTTGAAGACCGGGAGGAAGGCGGAGACCGCCCCCAGGGCGACGAGAGCCGTCACCGTGATGCCCACCGCCCGTCCCGCCGTCGCCGACTGCCAGACCCGGTTTACGGCGGTGAGGGCCAGGACTCCGCAGGTTCGGGCGCCGAAGGCTGCCAGAGCCATTATTGGCGCGGTGGCCGGGATCAGGTACTCGTAGCCCTTGGTGGGCCAGATCTCCAGCAGACCGACCATGACCAGGCTGGTGAGCAGGAGCAGGATCTCCGGTGAGGTGCGCTTCCAGAGGGTGGCCAGGGTACCCACTCCGGCGAGGGCCACGATCCCCCAGCCCATCGTCCGGAAGATCCCGGCGTAGAAGAGGAGCGAGTGGTTGGCGGGACGGAGGATCTGCCAGACGAGGTAGTCCACCCCGGTGCTGGCCTTGCCGGCGCTGAGCTCCGACAGGGGGTAGATGACCACCAGGACCAGGTAGATGGCCCCCGCGATCAGCAGGTCACGGTAGCGGCGCAGGACATAGGGGGCGAGGATGAGGAAGAGCAGCACCGGGGGGATCAGCAGGATGGCCGTCTCCTTGGAGAGGAAGGCCAGCCCAGCGGCCAGTGCCGCCGCCCACAGGTAGGTGGGCTGGGAGCGCTTGATGTAGAGGCAGAGGAGGAAGAGGCTGGTGGCCACGAAGAAGGCCTCCGGGCCATCCAGGAGCATCTCGCGGGCGACTGACACCGGGTAGGGGGAGAAGGCCACGAAGAGCATCGCCGCCAGGGCAGAGATGCGGCCCCAGATGGTCCAGGCCAGCATCCCGGTCATGAGCACGAGCAGCACCCCGAAGGCGACGCAGACCTCCCGCGCCCCGGACCCCGTGACGCCCGTGAAGCGGTAGACGACCGACACGATCAGCTGGATCAGGAGGGGGTGGGCCCGGAAGATCCCGAAGAGCTGGCTGTAGGCCTTGAATCCCGCCAGTCCGGCCGCCTGGCCGGCGTAGACGGCCTCGTCCGAGTTCAGCCCGTACTGGTTGAGGTCGTGGAGCCTGACCAGAGTGGCCCCGACCAGTATTGCCGCCGTGGCCACCAGGGTGGCCGCGAGCCAGGGGTCCAGGGTGCCCGACCAAGGGCCGCCCCGCCGCTGCGCCTCGGTGTGCGGAGGGCCGTCCACGGGCGACAGGGCGCCTACGGCTGCGCCTCTTCCGGAACCGGCAGCCTTCTGGAAGGCGCCCGGGAGCCATCTACCTGGGGCCCGCCAAGGTGCCCATTCACCGGACCACCGAGATCCCCAGGAGCCACCGCCGCGCGCACCAGGCTAGGCCAGCTGAAGTCCGCCACCCGCAGCCGTACCACCTCGATCGACGAGAGTGCTTCCGTGAGCACTCGGCGCTCGGCATCCTGGACCGCCGCGAAGTCCAGGCCGCCGACGATCAGTTGGGGGGCCATGGTCTTGAAGGGGGGAAACTCGTAGGCGTCGGCGGTGTTGCTGAGCAGCTGCTCCACCGCCTCGTCACGTCCCACCCCCGCCGCCAGGGCGGGAGAGCCCCGCTCAATGAGGAACAGCCGCCGGACCTGAACGGTCTGGCCCATCTCCGCCGGGACCAGCTGCCGGACCATGTACTTGGGGGGTGGGATCACCGCCTGAACCAAGCTGTTCATCGCCATGATCGGCAGCGGCCTCTCCCCCAGCCATTTCCCGACCGATCGCCCGCTCCGGGAGTGCAACCGGCTCTGCACCGAGAGGGCGGCCCGCCGATGCGCCGGGAGCGGGCTGGCCGCCACCGCCTTCAGGGTGTGGGCGCTGATGGTGAGCGGCTTGGGGAAGCGGCTCGCCGTCCCGTCCGGGCCGATGATGGTCATGTCGTCGGAGAGGAAGGTCCCCCGGCACTCTCGGAGCAGTCTGAGGATGGTCGCGGTCTTCCCGGTGTCGGTTTTGGCGGACAGCATGATCCCCTGCCCGAAGAGCGAGACGCAGCCGGCATGCAGAAGCATCCGCCCCCGCCCGGCGATCACGAAGCGAAGAAGTGGCTCGACGATGTTGGTGTAGAGGACGTGGGGGGAGTGGGCCAGCAGCGGGGTGGCCAGGATCCGGACCGGAGGCCCCAGCTGGACGTCGAAGTTGGCGGTGACCGCTCCCAGCCTCTCCCGGTAGACGTAGGTGGGAAGGTGGTGGCTAACCGGCGTTCCCGAGACCACGGCGCGGCGCTCGATCACCAAGTCGGGCTGATCGACCTCCGGGACGCGAAACAGCTCGAGCTCCGGGAGCCGGACCGCGGAGCGGATTCGCGCCAGTCCGTCGATGTCGTAGCTGAGCCTGCGGGCTCCTCCAGAGTCGGTCACATCACCCTCCTGTTCAGACGGTCGGATCGGAGTGCCGCGGGCGCTTCCAGATCCACCCGTCAGCGACCACAAAGCGGAGCAACAGGAAGACGATGACGGCGATGAAGTTGCTCACCAGATAGTTGATGCCCAGGCCGCTGGTCAGCCCGAAGAGGAGGGGCAGGCGCAGCGCCAGGGAGGACGTGTTGAGCGCGTCGAAGACGAGGAACCGGACCGGAAGGGCTCGGGCGCCGGGGTCGAGAGCAGCCTGCCGGAAGACCCAGAGCTCATTGATTATGAAGGTGGTGACGGTGGAGCCCTGGCTGGAGATCACCGCTGCCAGGAGGTAGTTCCAGTGGGCCAGCGACACCAGCCCGGCAAGGATGGCCTGGTTGACCGCCAGCCCGGCCAGACCGACTAGGCCGAACTGCAGCCCGCGAACCAGCCTCCCATCACCCCAACGGCGGACGCGCGCCACCCGGGACGGAGCCACGTAGGAGGCCCGGGCGCGAGTCGATGCCCCAAGAGGCCTGACCTCCGTCCCCGGAGCCGGCGGCCGGGCCATGGCGGCGATCCAGGTCAGCTCCTGCGGAAGCTCCTCCGCCTTCAAGGCGTCTCCACCGCCCGGTCGCCGCTGGGGACGGACTGGTCCAGGCCTGCTTCGGCGCTGGCCTCAAGCCGGTTGCACCAGGCAACACAGGCGTGCAGGTCACGCTCGGAGAAGGGGCTGCGCCCCGTCCGGGCCACGGCGGCGATCCGCACCACCCTTCTGGTGCCGGCCAGCTGCGGGATCAGGATCACGCTGTAGCTGCCCACATTTATCCGGGCCTGGCGCCGGCTGGAGGGCAGCTCGGTGAGCACCACCGGCCGCCCGCTGCGAGCCACGTGGCTCACTACCTCGGCGGTGACCAGCTGCTCCACGCGGGGCGGGGCGGCGGCGGGGCGGGCCGCGTCGATCCACCAGGCAAAGTCGGCGGAGAGGCGGCGCGCCAAGGACTGCAGCGAGAGCTCGTCAGCCAGGGTCACCACCGGGACCGCGAGGCGGGCCCGCCGGCGCAGGTAAGAGACCATGACTGACCCCAGCAGCTGAGCCGCCAGGAGCGCGAGGATGGCCAGTAGCACGGTGGCCAGGTGCGCCCTGGCAGTGAGGATGGCGAAGCCACCCAGTCCCCCCGCCACGGCTATCAGGCCGGCCACCCACAGAAGGCGCTGGGCACCCATGCCGATGCGCCAGAAGGCGCTGCGGAAGGTGAGGAGGCCGTAGACCGCCACGCTCACCAAAAGGCTCGTGGCCACCGCCCCCAGCCAGGGAAAGGGTGGGCTCAGGGGCAGGTCGGTGAGCAGGGCCACTACCGACACGAAGACCACCATTCCCGCGCCCGCTGACACCGCCACCTTGCCCAGGAGCGCCGCCAGCGGCACGTAGACGACCAGCGAGATGACGTGCTTGCCGAAGAGGATCCCCTGGGAGAGAGTGGCCTTGCTCTCGCCGGCGTAACGGGGAGCGAAGACGAAGGGGACGTCCTTCACCCGAATGCCCGGCAGGCACACCAGGAGCTCGAGGAGGATCTTGAAGCCCACCGGGCGAAACTCCAGCCCGGCGATGCTGCGCTGGCGCACGCAGAAGAAGCCGCTCAGCGGGTCGGTGGTGCGGCGCGCCTCGGAGAAGACCGCCCGGGCCACCCAGGAAACACTCTTGCTGACGGCCGTCCGGAAGCGGCCTGAGAGGCCTGCCGCGCTCCCTCCGGGGGCGTACCGGGAGGCCACCGCCAGGTCCGCGCCCTCCCTCACCGCCTGGAGGAGCGCGGGGATGACCTCGGGAGGGTGCTGCAGGTCCGCGTCCATGACGCAGATCGCCTCCCCCCGGGCCAGGCTGAGGCCGCTGGACACCGCCGCCCCCAGCCCGCGGGGCTCGTGCACGCCCCTCTCCACCACCACCCAGCTGGGATCGGCGGCGGCGATCTGCCTCAGGGCGGGGCGGGTGACCCCATCGGTGCTGTCGTCGAGGATCAGGACCTCGGCCGCCAGTCCAGAGAGCGCCTGCGCCAGCCGGCGGTGGAGCTCAGGGAGCGCGTCGGCCTCGTTGCGGGTGGGCAGCACCACGCTCAGCTCGATCGGCCCGTCTCTCAAGACGCCCACCTCCCCTCTTGGGCCCGGGATGCGGGGACGGTGCCGGTGGATGCGCGGATTAGCATGGTGTCGACGCGGGCCTCCCTTCCCATCGCCTAATCGGGGATACGCACCCCCCGCGACCCTGGGCGAGCCACGCTCACCTAGCCGGCCTCCTCTCTCCAGCTCAGGCTCGCAAGTCTGGCATTGAATTGAGGTGCTGTCAACTCGTCTGACGGCGTTGTTACCCATTTGCACGTTCGCCGGGGATCACGAAGTGGGACCGTTACTGGAGCGGTTTCCAGCACCCCCCGGGCGACACCTTCGGCGATCGGCTGCGCGCCTCTAGAGGGTTGGGAACTGCTGAGCCGGATAAGACACTAGGCGTCGTACAGGTGTATCATAGGGCAGGATGAAGCTGAGCGAATGGGCTCGAACCCAGGGTGTTCACCCCCGGACCGCCCTGCGCTGGTTCCAGGAGGGGCGGATGCCGGTGCCGGCGCGTCGGGTCAGCCCGCGCACCGTGCTGGTG
>JAJYWT010000118.1 GCA_021791345.1 bacterium | reverse complement strand
GCCGATCGCGATTGCGAGACTTGAACTTGGGGAACCCGACCTTGCGCCCCTTGCGCTTGCCTTGCTTGGACGTTGACCAGTTCTCCAGCGCCTGCACGAGATCTGCGATTCCCGAGGCATAGCACTCCTTGGAGTTCTCGGCCCACCACGGAGCCACCTCGTCTTTGACCTGGTTCCAGCGCTTGCGCAAAGCCAGGAGCGTCCAGGGCACCGACTCGTGCTCCGGATCGGCCTGCTTCGCGTCCATGTCGGCTTTCACCTGGCCGAGACCCCAGTTGAAGGCGTAGCGTCTGGCCCCGAAGTGCGAACGCACACGGGAAGCTTCCTTGGGCCACTGCACCTCGAAGCTCGCCCCCGTCACGGTCCAGCCAGAGGGCACCGGGACGCCGTCATCGGTGAAGAGACCGAACAAGACGGTCACGCCCTCGACTGCCGCCCGGTGAGCCTCGAAATCACCGCTGAGCCTTACCCGGCGCGACAGCTTGCCCGGCTCTTTGGCAGGCAGATGCTCCCCCCCGGTGACACTGGCGATCCTCGCCGCTTCTTTGGCGGTGCGGGCCTCCACTGTCACCCCAGCACCTGCGCACGCCATGGTGGTCATGAGTCGCATCCGATCCCGGTCACCGCAGCGATTAATCGCGCCGCCTGCTTCTTCGCTGCCCGGCGGCCGTAGAGGCGGGCGCACAGCGAGGAGAGGATCTCGGTCACGTCCTGGACCAGGTCGTCGTCAACCTCGGCGGGGTCCACCACCAGCAGCCGGCGTCCCGGCGCGGAAAGCGCGGCTTCCACGTACTCGGAGCCGAAGCGGGCAAATCGGTCCCTGTGCTCGACCACGATCGTCGTTACCGACTCGTCCCCCAGCAGAGCCAGAAACCTTAGCCGTTTACCGTTCAGCGCGGAGCCCACCTCGGTGACCACACGCCGGACCGCGACGCCCTCGACGCGGTGCGCCGGCACCGGCCAGCTTGCCATCCCGGAACCAACGGCATGCGGTCACCGGGTGAATCCCCTGCCCCCTCGCCCACTCCTTCAAGTTCATCTCCGCTCACTATAGCTCAGCGTACGAGCAACTGTTCGTAACCCCTCGTCGAGGATGTCATCGATCATCTGGCGCCTGTACTCAGCGCGCTCCGGGTGGCGACGCACCCTCGTGCGGGAGCTGGCAGGACCTGGCACTCGGGCATCGTAAGGGTCGCCACCGGGCAGCGTCGCCCCCTCAAGCCGTAGGCGATCATGGACGAGCCATTGACCGGTGACCCGCTACTCTGACCGAGTGGAACTCGGTCGTTACGGGATCTGGACCTCGGTGCTCGATCGGCAGCCAGCGTCGGTCGCTCGCAGCGAGGCTCGCCGGCTTGAAGCACTTGGCTTCTCCACCCTATGGGTCGGCGAGAGCTTCCGGCGGGAGGCGCTGGCCAACTCGGCCATCTTGCTGGCTGCGACCGAACGCCTGCAGGTGGCGACCGGGATCGCCAGCATCTGGGCGCGTGATGCCCAGGCGATGAGGGCGGGTCAGCTCACCCTGGCGGAGGCGTATCCGGATCGGTTTCTGCTGGGTTTGGGAGTCAGCCACGTGCCCCTGGTCAATCCTCGCGGGCACACCTACGACCGCCCCTATTCGGCGATGCGGGCCTATCTGGCCGCGATGGCCGCGGCGCAGTACGACGCTCCCCGGCCGGCTGCGGAGCCGCTCACCGTACTGGCAGCGTTAGGCCCGAAGATGCTGGAGCTCGCCGCCAGCAGCGCCGACGGCGCCCATCCCTACTTCGTGCCCGTGGCGCACACTCAGCTGGCGCGATCGATCCTCGGGCCCTCCAAGCTGCTGTGTCCGGAACAGGCCGTGGTCCTTGAGGACGATCCCAAGCGAGCCCGCACCGTCGCCCGTCGCCACACCGGCTCCTACCTGCGCCTTCCCAATTACCGCCACAACCTGGAGCGCCTGGGTTTCGCCGCTGCGGAGATGGACGACGGGGGAACTGATCGGCTGGTCGACGCGGTGGTCGCCTGGGGTCCGGTGGGATTGGTCGCGGATAGGGTCCGCGACCATCTCCGAGCCGGGGCCGACCACGTCGCCATCCAGGTCATCCAGGAGGATCCCGCAAAGGTCCCGGTCGAGCAGTGGGAGTTGCTGGCGGAGGAGCTTCGCAGGGACCACTGACCGCGATCCCGCAAGGGGTACGTCTTCCGGAAGCACCTCCTTCACCGACCTCGCCCCCGCTGTCGATGGGCCAACGGCGAGTCGCTCCGGAGCGTGCGACGCGGCGACCGGGCCCGCTCCCCGCCCTGAACTGAGCGGGGACAGCCGGCTCCCAGGCGATGCTGGAAGGTGGCCGAATCGCCCAGCGTACGGACCGCTTGCGGCGTTGTTATCGCCCTGCTCGAGGCCCGCGCGGCATATACTTCCCCAAGCGCCATGCGCACCGGGCCAATCCGTCTTCTCCACGTCGTCGCCCTGGCCCTGGGGGTCGGTCTCTTGGCCGTGCTCCTGCCCGGGACGGTTCTGGCGTCCCAGCGCACCTCCGGCCCGCGAACTGCCCTGAAACCTCCGAAACCCTACGTGGTCGCCATCGACCCTGGCCACGGCGGCTACGACCCGGGTGCGATCTCGCCTTACAACGGCTTGGAGGAGAAGAACGTCACCTTGAGCGTCGGGCTGGACCTTCGGCGCCTGCTCGAGGCCCAGGGGGTTCGCGTGGTCATGAGCCGGACCAGGGACGTCTTTGTCAGCATCCCCCAGGCTGAGGCGGTTGCGGAGGACAACCATGCCAATGTGTTCGTCAGCCTGTGGGTGAACGACTGGACCACCCAGACACTGGAGGGGGTGACCGTCTTCACCCCCCACTCCTGGGACACCGCCTTCGCCAACGCGGTTGATGCGGCAATGGGCAAGACCATAGCCCCCTTCGGGATGGGCAACCGGGGAGTGCAGCCGCTGCCGCGCCTGTGGGTGCATGCGACCATGCCCACGCTCACAATCGAGTCGGGCTTCATGAGCAACGCCAAGGACTCAGCGCTGCTGGCGGAGCCGAACTTCCGGGAGGCGCTCGCCCAGGGAATCGCCAACGGAATCCTGGCATACGCCCCCCAGATTCCCCGGATTCATGCGGAGGAGCTCGCCTACTCGCGGGCTCAGCTCAAGTTGCTCGCGACCCGTCGCGCCGAGGCTGCCAGCGCGCGGGCCCACAACGCTCTGGTGGGGTGGGCCACGGTCGCGCTTCTGACCGCGGTCTTGCTCTTTTTGGCTCTCTACCGTGACACCTTGGGACGCAGCCTACGCTTTGGTTTCCGCGAACTCAGCGGCCGGCTTCCGGGGGCTGCCCGGGCAGGGTTCTTCGCATTCCAGCGGGCCGTGTCCCCGCGGGACGGGTCCAGTCGACCCGCCCGCACTCGGCGTCCTGCTCCGACCGACCGGCGCTCTCCCACCATGACGCCCCATCGCCGGCCATCTCGCTCCGGGAGGCCCCAAAGGCCCGAGTGGCGTGTGGAAAGTCCGGCGACCCGGCCCCAGCGGGTGTCGGAGATGGTCCACCCGGACGAGCGCCATCGGATGCTTCGCGGGCACCGCTCCATCTACGACGACCTGTCGCTTTGACCCGGACGACGGGAGCGGCCAGCCATGGACCGAGGCAGGTGGTGGAGGAGCTGGTGCTGAGGTCCGAGCCGGCCTGGTCAGCAGATTGAGGGCCGCTCTGCTTCCGCCGACGTCAGCCGTGCGGAGGGGAGGGGCCCCTGGATTCGCGTCGATAGGTGTTGCATCGGGGGTAGCCGAGAGGTAGGCCGGCGACCAACGGCATCAGCCCCGGTCCTGGTCGGCTCAAGGCGAAGCTTCCGGGCCCCTGGGACCTGGCGAGCACCGCCAGCCCGATCTCCCTTCTGACTGAGGCGCCCAAGCCTCCGCGGAGCGTGGCCAAGCGCCACGGCCTCTGTCCGTGCGGCTGGTGGAGATGCTCCAGGCCTCTGGCCACTCGGTCACCGAGCTAATCGGCGACCCGGGCTTCAGCCAGGACTCCAAGTCAACATGGAAGGGCAGGCGTAGGGGCCGGCCCAACGAGCACCGTAGGTTGCTCGAGGGGCCGAAGCCCGCCCCGAGCAGAGCTACATCGTTGTGGAGGCCGACCCCCTGGATGAGCGTATCCGATACCTGGGACTGGATGTCAGCAAGGCGACCATTCAGGTCGCGGTGGCGGACACCGACGGGACGGTGACGAAGTACGGCAGCATTGCGCATCGAGCCGTTTGCGAATTTTTCTAGCCCCAATAGATTGGCGATTCCCGAGAGCTAGCGAACGGTTTTTACACGCCACTTTCCCCCTCTTTACACTTTTTGATCTCAGGCAGCCTGAACGGCGAAGTCAAGCTTGTCGACCTTCGGCTGCGGGCGGCAGCCGTTCAATTTGGCCATCCGGTCCTCGGAGGCAGATGGGCATGTCGACTGCCTCTGGTCTTGGCTGGCGGGTGGGCGTTCCGGGCATTCATTTGGCTCAATGGCCGGGACGCCGCTCCCCCACAGAGCCTCCGTAGGCCGCGCTTCGCACTAGCGAGGCCAGACACGGAGGCCTGCACAGCCCTAGGATCAGGACTGGAACCCAAAGGCAGGGCTCTGGTCACTGAGCTCCGAGGTGGTCGGGTGCCTACGGGCGCGCCAGCGATCCGCCCACGCAGTCACCCGCAGTCAGAGTCATGGCACGGCCGTCCGTGGCGTCTGCCACCCCCCGACCCCGAACTACCGGGGCACTTGGAACACAGTCCCCTTGCCTACCTTTCTGTGTGGGAAACCTTGGACAAACTGGAACGCAACCCAACCTTTCAGCCAACGAGGCCGTAAAACCTTGGATAAGGAATTGACGGATGCCTCGGCGATCGCTATAGTCAGGATGTTGTGGGTGAGTGGGTAGAGCGGCGCTGGCAGGGCAATCCATCGGGACAGGTGAAGCGTGAACGGGAGTCTGGTGTTTATCGCGCCTGGAGTCCAGACCTCCTAAGCAAGTTGGACAAGCGACTGACGAAGACGACGTACGACGCCCTGGTCGATGCAAACGATTCTCTCCGTCAAGCCCAACTGTCGGTACGATCACACGGATTCGAGTCCCTAGCGAGACTGTTACTGAGAAGCGAGTCGTTGGCATCATCGTATATCGAGGGGCTCGCCGTAGGAAGTCGCCGGCTATTATCGACTGAATTCGACAACGATGATCGCGACCACGTCGCCAGAGAGATTCTCGGCAACATCGAGGCGGTCGAGGGTGCCGTTGAGCTAGCTAGTAAGGCTGCAGCAATTTCGAGAGCAGGCCTGCTCGCCGTCCATGTGCAGTTGATGTCGCGGTCTCCGAATCCCGATTGGGGCGGAGTGGTGCGAACTTCTCAGAATTGGGTCGGAGGCAATCCATACAATCCGTTTGGAGCAGATTATGTTCCTCCTCCGCCGGATGATGTCTCGCACCTCATGGATGACCTGATCACATACCTCAACAGCGAGGTTGATCATCCCGTCATGCAAGCAGCTATAGCCCACGCGCAACTTGAGACCATACATCCTTTCGGTGATGGTAATGGCAGAATTGGGAGAGCGTTGATTCACATGGTTCTGACCCGGCGTGGGTTGGCTGCCTCTCCCGTGGTGCCAATCAGTCTCGCATTGGCCGTTAACGTAGATCGCTACGTCACTGGACTGGTTGACTTTCGAGAGGGGCACCTGGACGAGTGGCTTGAATACTTTGCAGCGGCGACAAGTTGGTCGGCCGATCGCATGGTACGAATCGGTGAGGATCTATCCATGCGCGAACAACGCTGGATCGCCATGGCCGGCAACCCACGCGCACATTCAACTGAACTCAAGGTGATACGCGACCTAGGCGGGCACCCGATTTTGAATACTGTCACAGTGTCAGATCGCTTCGGTGTCAGTAACGAGGCTGCGCGTAAGGCGCTTATGGGTTTGGAGCAGGCAGGGATCCTCCGGCAATTCACCACCAGGAGCCGAAATCGGGTGTGGGGAGCGGTGGAGGTATTCAAGTTGCTGGATGATCTGCAGCAAGAATTGCACACTCCCTCGACCGTGTCGTCGGGCGCCGAGAGCGATGACGACTCTGGGACGGCACTCTAGTTCCAGGCTTGGGTTAGCTCGCCGTGAAGCCAGCCTAACCGCTGCCCTGGGGCGCATCCATTGTCTCTTCAGGGACTGACCTTCACCTCAACCCCCCTAGAGACAGCAAAACGCCCGGAGATTGCTCTCCGGGCGTCCGCTTCGCGAAGGTCGCCAATGTTTAGGCGAAAATTCGCCAAGGGCTCCGCATCAGGAACATCCCGAAGTGCTGCCACAGTTCATGCACTTGTAGCAGGCCCCATTGCGGACCATGAGCGCTCCGCAGTCGGAACAGGACGGCGCGTCCTCCTGGTTGCGGAACGTCAGCTCGGCGGCGAGTTGCTTGGCGCTGACCTGGCGCGGTGCCGTGGCCGCCTCGGCTGAGACCGTGAGACGCTCGGTCGGTGTAACCGCCGCCTCGTCGAGGGCGCTGACGGTCTCTTCGCGGCGGCTTATGATTCCCAGCGCGTCACGATCCTCGGCCGAGAGAAAGCGTGCTGCCAGCCAGCGGAAGATATAGTCCACGATCGACTTGGCGATCGGGATTTCGGGATTGGTCGTGTAGCCAGCCGGTTCAAAGCGGCTGTGGGCGAACTTCGCGCAGAACAGGCGCAGGGGCACTCCGTACTGCAACGCGACCGACACCGAGGTCGCGAAGGAGTCCATCATCCCACTGAGGGTGCTGCCCTCCTTGGCCATCTTGAGGAAGATCTCGCCGGGTTGGCCATCTTCGTACAGGCCCACCGTGAGGTACCCCTCGTGGCCCTGGATGTCGAACTTGTGCGTGATCGCGCTCCTCTCCGCCGGCAGACGTCGGCGGGCGGGCTTGGCCTCCGCCACCTCCTGGCCGCTGTAGGTCGCCTGCTTCTGGGACGTCGACAGCGGCTGGCTGCGCTTGCTGCCGTCGCGGTAGATCGCGACCGCCTTCAACCCGAGCTTCCAGGCGTCCACGTAAGCCTGTTCGACGTCGTCTGGGGTGGCGTCGTGCGGAAGGTTGACGGTCTTGCTGATGGCTCCGGAGATGAACGGCTGCACCGCCGCCATCATGCGGATGTGGCCCTGCCAGCTGATCGACCGCTGCCCGTTGGCGGGCGGGAAGGCGCAGTCGAAGACCGCGAGGTCCTCCTCCCGGAGGTGGGGAGCCCCCTCGATGGTGTCGTGCTCATTGATGTAGGCGATGATGTCCGAGATGGCCTCCTCCCCGTAGCCCAGGCGTCGCAGAG
>JAJYWT010000034.1 GCA_021791345.1 bacterium | reverse complement strand
GGGGCGGGCCGGGACCAGGCAACCGGGGAAGGTGCCATCCTCGACCACCACCAGCGCGTCCAGCGGATCGCCATCCTCGGCCAGGGTCTCCGGTATGAAACCGTAGTCGGTCGGGTAGTGAACCGAGGAGTGGAGCACCCGGTCCAAACGGATGCGATGGGTCTGATGATCCATCTCGTACTTGTTGCGACTGCCCTTGGGAATCTCCACCATGACCTCGACCACTTGGTCCATCTGCACTCGCTCCTTAAGAGAACCACGGCGACAGCCCGCTGCCAGCCTCGTTGGGATTCATTCTGACCCTGGGGATCTGCCAGATCTGAGAGGTGGTCTGAAGGTCTGAGTCGACCCTGGCATCGACCACCCCACCCACGTAGCCGAGGTTGCCCAGCTCCGAGAACAGTGCCTGCTGGCTGGGTCCCACCCCGCTCGAGCTCGGATACGGCCAGAGGCCGCTGTAGGCGATGAACTGGACCGGCCGGCCGGTCTGCTCGGCGAGGGTCGACGCCGTCTGCCCGGCCAGGGTCGCCACCAGTGAGGCCGGCTGCCCCCATAGGGCCAGGTTGTCGTACAGGGTGTGGTCCTCCACCCAGAACCCGGTCGCTGCCAGCTCCTGGACCTGAGCCCAGCTGAGGTAGCGCTGCGGGTTCGTCCCGCCCTTGGCATGGACGAACTTTCCCACCAGCCCGGTGGGCACGAAGAAGGTTGCCGTGTACCCGTAGCGAGCCAGCACCGGAAGCGCGTTCTGGTAGGGGCTCTCGCGCCCGTCGTCGAAGGTGATGACCACTGGGTGGGGTGGAAGCGGCAGCCCGTAGAACAAGAAGTCCGCCAACCGGTTCAGGGAGATGGCGTGGGCATCGACCGAATTGAGGTATTCCATCTGGCCCGCAAACTGGGCCGGGGTGACCGTGAGCCCGTACTCCAGCTGATAGGCGTACGGGCTGTTCCACTGGGAGGCGATCGGAAAGGGCGCCACCACGTGGTACATCAGCACCGGAACCGAGGCCGACTCCTGAGGCTCGACCGCGGGCTTGATCAGTGGGGCGTCCAGGGAGGCAGGCCCCTCGCCCAGGATCCGAAACCCGCCCCTCGGCGCCGGCACCAAAACCAGGCGCTCGTGCGCAAAGTCGAGGGCCACCCCTGACGGTTGCAGCTGCTCCGGAGCTGAGAAGGTTACCGCGACGGGAATCTCCGCTCCCCCCGCGACGGCCTGGGAGGGGTTCTCCGGACTTACCCACGTGGGTGCCGGGGCCACCTCCCCCAGCGTGAAGGAGACGATCTTCGCAGCGCCCTGGAATTTCGCCCGCAGCATCGCCGCCCGAGCCCCCTCCGATGGCCATTGCTCACGCGCCAAAGGAGCCAGCAGGGCCCACTGGGCCGAGTAGTCGCCGGCCTTCAGCTCTTTCATGTAAGAGCTCGCGGTCGCCAGCGCCCGGGAGGCCGAGCTCGCCTCCGTGGGAGTGGCCGTGGGCCGTGAACCGGCGGTGCCGCCGGCCGTCACGCCGCAGCCCGCCACCATGACGGGCACCGCGAGCAGCAGCGGCAGCACCCTCACCGACCAGGGCCCTGCGCGGGTCGCGAGCACAGACTCGCATGGTACCGAAGGAGCGGCGTGACGGTGAACCTGGACCATCAGGAGCTGAGGGCGACAGCGCCGGCCGGCAGGTGCCCGCGCCTGACCCAGACCTCCGACTGGTCAGGGTGCTCCACCTCCACGTAGAACTGCTTCAAGTACGGGGCGATCTCGGGGTAGGTGTAGAGCGAAGAGGGGGTGGTCACCACCACCACCGGCCGCCCCGCCCGAACCCTCGCCATGACCCCGGCCGGTCCCAGCCACATCTCGTCGACATAGAGCGCCGGGGTGGGCACGACCGGCTTGAGATCGGCCAGCAGGTACACCCACGCGTCCGAAGACCACGCCAGACCGCTCTGCCCTGAAAGGCCGTGCTCGTCAATCCAGGCCGCGGCCGCCTTCTCCCCCGCCGCCCGGAGATCGAAGAAGTTGAGGTAGCTGAGGTCGGACTCCCGGCCCAGGGCGCGATTGGCGAAGTTCTGGTAGTAACCCAGGGTGAGGCCGGTCGTGTATGAGGTGAGCCCGCCGCCGGTCGCCAGCAGATCGCCCCAGAGGGCACACGCAACCACGGCCGCGAGCACGATCCCCGCACGGGCCCCGGTGAGGCTGAGCAGCCCCGAGACCCGCCAGCGCCGGGGGTCGGGAAACCGAGCGACCAACAGGCAGAGCGGCACCACCAAGGGAATCGTGAAGAAGACGTACGGCCGGTTGGGCAACGCTGCTGTGAGCGCGGCTGCCGCCAGCCAGATCCAGACCAGCCTCCAGTGATGCTCGGACTCTCGCCTTCCCCAGAATGCGCCAATCGGGATCAGGACCAGCGCCACCAGCCGGGCCAGGATGGGCCCCGGCGAGCCGCCCACCGAGTGCCTGGTGTAGGTGTCATAGGAGGTGACCAAAAGGTAGAAGACGTTGCCCGGCCCGGCCCAGATGAGGTACGGCGCGAGCGCCGCCCCCACCAGCAGGATGCTGGCGGTGATCATGGCGACCAGGGGCCGCCGTCCACGCCCTCTGGGCAGCAGCAGCAGCCAGAGGGCGGCCGCCAGGGTCTCGGCCAGCGCGGTCTGCTGGATCAGGATCGCGGCCGCGAAGCACGCCCCCGCCACCACTCCGAGCGCCGATCCCCGCGACCGGTCGCCAGCCCGAGCGGCCGCCAGGGTCGCCACCATCCCCCAGGTGGCGGGCGCGATCAGCAGGCTCTCCGGCAGCGCCAGCTCAGCGTTGATGATGGGAAGCCCCAGGGGCACGGCCGCCAGGAGCACCGCGACCACGGCCCGCCGGGGTCCGATCAGGTCCAGCGCCAACCGCCAGAGCCCCAGCAGGGTGACCAGTCCCAGCAGGGTGGACATGAGGTGCAGGCCCAACTCCGAGGTTCCGAAGAGGCTCAGCGCCGCTCCGTAGGCCCAGAACAAAAGCGGCGGCTTGTTGTTCCACACCGTTCCGTAGAGGGTCGCGCCATGGGTGGCCAGCCAGGCGGTGGTGGCGTACCCCGCCTCATCCGTGTACCAGTGGGGTTCGAACCACGACGGGACTCGGAGAAGCAGGAAGAGCAGCAGGACCAGTCCTAAGACCAGGGCCGGATGGTTCCACCACCTCCGCGCACGGGGGGTGCCGTCGGCACGGCCCATCGGGGCCATCGCGCTCAAACCAGGTAGAACTCCACTGAATCCGGCCTGCGGTCCCGGCTCTCAGGCCCCGAGCCCCCGCGATCCGCTCCTGAGCCGGCGGGCCCCAGCGTGGCCCCACTTCACGTTGTGCCCATTCTCGGGCCTTCGGCTGTGACTTCGCTGAGAGGGCGGTCGAGGGCCCGTCGCCATCTGGTCTGCTCCGTAAGATGGACGGCATTTGACACTCCCAGCGCTGCCCACCCGGGTTCTGGTGACCGGAGGGGCCGGCTTCATCGGCACCCATACCGTGCGCCTGCTGCTGCGGGCCTCCTGCGAGGTCATGGTCATCGATGACCTGCGGCACCCATGTGGTGAGGCGGTGCCGGACCGCGTCGAGCTGGTCCAGGCGGACATGGCCAGCGCCGAAGGCATCGCCGCCTTGGTCGCCTTTCGCCCCCGCGTGGTGATCCATCTGGCGGCACAGGGCGGTGTCAGCCGCTCGCTGCGCGACCCCGCCTCTGATGCCCTCAACAATGTGGTGGGCACGGTGGCGGTGCTGCGAGGAGCCGTCGACGCCGGCCGCCCCACCATCGTCTTCGCATCCTCCGGCGGCGCCATCTACGGTCGCTCCCGTCGCCTTCCCAGTCAGGAGCGGGACCGGGCCCAACCGCTGGCCCCGTACGGGGCGGCCAAGCTGGCAGGCGAAGGGTATCTGGGCATGTTCCACCGGACCTTCGGCCTCCGCTTCACCGCCATGCGATATGGCAACGTCTACGGCCCGTACCAGGACGGCACCGGCGAGGCCGGGATGGTCGCGATCAGCTGCCAGCGGCTGCTCTCCGGCCTGCCTCCCCGGGTGACGGGAGATGGGACCCAGACCCGCGACTTCGTCTTCGTCGAGGATGTCGCGCGGGCCAATCTTCTGGCCGCCGCCAACCCCATCAACGGCCCGGTCAACATCGGCACCGGACGCGGCACCTCGATCAACGAGGTCGCCGAGACTTTGATCCGTTTGGCGGCACACCCCGGGAACAAGGAGGCAGCTCCAGCACGGCCGGGTGAGGTCCAGGCCAACTTCCTCAATCCGAGCCGGGCGCGCTCCCGGCTCGGATGGTCAGCCGAGGTTGATCTTGAGGAGGGTCTGCGTCGGACCCTGCAGAGCTTCCGCGAGCGCGCGCCGACCGCCTGAGCCGGGGCTAACTCGGCGGCGGCTGCCAGCTGCGGCCCAGCTCAAGGCGCAGCCGCACCAGCTCTCTCACCGCGCGCAGGATCGGAATCAGCCTCCCCCCGGACCTGACCCCCGCCAAGCGAGGGTGGTGCGTCAACCCGACCTGGACGACCCGCATTCCGCTGCGGCGGCACTTGTAGTAGAGCTCGGTGTTGAGCAACGCCGAACGGGCCCGGATGGGGGCCGCCATCTCCAGCACCGTGCGCCGCATCAGCTTGAAGCCACAGTCCACGTCGCGGTAGTGGATCCCGTACAGCAGGGTGACCAGTACGTTGAACGTGTGGCTGACCACGGAGCGGTGCCAGGGGTCGGCCCGATGAATGCGCCAGCCCGTGACCATGTCGGCGCGGTGCGCCTGGTCAGCCAGCACCCGCAGGTCTCGGGGGTCGAACTGACCGTCGCCGTCGATGAAGGCGACCCAATCCCCTCGTGCCGCGCGCAGCCCGTCCGCGACGGTGATCCCGTAACCCAGCTTCTGAGGGTGGGACACGACCACCAGCCGCGCTTGGTCACCCCCCATCGCCTCGCGGGCGACCCGGACCGAGCCGTCATGGCTGCCGTCGTCGACCAGCACCACCTCAAAGTCACTGGCCGCCTCCCGCAGCACCGGCAGCGCCGCGCCCAACACCCGCGGTAAATTCGCCTCCTCGTTGTGCGCGGGGATGACCAGGCTCAGTAGGCCGGACAGCTGGGGGTGACCCGGCGCCGCCGGGTCAGCCGTGGACAACGGTGATGCCCTGGAGCAGGGTGTAGATCAGCGCCGGGAAGATCCCCAGCACCAGTGTTCCCGCTCCCGCCAGCAGCACCACCAACCCTGATGAGACCCCCACCGCGACCGCGGCATCGGGAGCCGCGATCGCGGCTCCGTCCAGAGACACCCCAGCCACCTGGGGCGCCTCGTCGGAGACGGGCTCAGTTGCCCCGGAGAACATGATCAGGATCACGCGCAGATAGTAGAAGAGCGAGACCGCCGAGGTCAGAATGCCCCAGATCGCCAGGGCCAGCTGACCATCGTGGATGGCCGCCGAGAACAGGAAGAACTTGCCAAAGAAGCCGACCGTGAGGGGGAATCCGGCCAGAGAGAGCATGAAGATGGACATCAGTCCGGCCAGGAAAGGCTGGCGCCGGCCGAGGCCGCTGAGCTGGGAGTAGCGGTCGCAGTCCTCACCGCGCCGGCTCAAGATGGTGATGACCGCAAAGGCGCCGGTGTTCATGAATGCGTACGCCGCCAGATAGTAGAGCGAAGCCTGGGTACCATCGGGCCGCCCCACCGCCAAGCCGATCATGATGTACCCGGCCTGGGCTATTCCGGAATAGGCAAGCAGCCGCTTCACCGAGGTCTGTGCCAGCGCCACCACGTTGCCGAAGACCATCGAGATGATGGCCACCACCGCGATCGGCACCTCCCACTCGGCCCGGTAGGGTGCCAGGGTGGCCGAGAACAACCTCAGAAAGACCGCGAACGCGGCCACCTTGGTGGCGACCGACATGAACGTGGTCACCACCGCCGGCGAACCCTGATACACGTCCGGGGTCCACCACTGGAAGGGAGCCGCGGACACCTTGAACGAGAGCCCCACCGCCAGCAGCGCGATCCCGGCCAGCAGCATGGGATCGAACTGCTGAGAGACCGCGGTCGTGGTGAGGACACGATGGATGGCGACCAGACCGGTGTGCCCGGTCTCACCGTAGATCAGGGCCATGCCGTAGAGCAGGAACCCGCTCGCGAAGCCCCCCAGCAGCAGGTACTTCATGGCGGCCTCCTGGGGCAGCGGCTCATCCCGGGCGAATCCCGCCAGGACGTACAGCGGGATCGAGAGGAGCTCGATCCCCAGGAACACCACTATGAGATTCAGCGCTCCGGTCAGCACCAGCATCCCGGTGACGGACGCCAGCAGGAGGGTGTAGTACTCCCCCTCCTCCATCCCCCGGCGGCGCAAGTAGCCAGGGCTCAGGGCCACGACCGCCAGCGCGGTGAGGAGAATGACGAAGTCAGCGAAGAGGGCGAACCGATCATCGGCGTAGGCGCCGTTGAAGACGATCGGGTGGGCGGCATGGACGGCCCACTGCCCGGCGGCCGTACCCAGCGCACCCAACAGCACGATCCCGGCAGTCACCGGCAGGACCAGGTTGCCCCGACGCGGCACCACCAGGTCCGCCAGCAGGACAATCACCGCCCCTCCGCCCACGATCAAGATGGGGAGAATCCCCACCAGATTGCCCGCCGGCACGAAGTGGAGCGGCAGCCAGGGAGCGGCAGCGAGCTGGATGCTGATACCTGCCGCGATCAACTGCGTCCCCCCGGCTCAAGGGTTGGAGCAGGCACCTGGTGGCCGGCGGCGCTGGCGGCCGTGCCCCGGTCTACCGCCTGTGAGTACTGGGCCGCCGAGAAGCGGCTGTAGTGGATGATCGGACCGGGGTAGACCCCAATGAACACCATCAGCGCCACCAGCGGCGCCAGGGCCACCAGCTCAACGGGACCCAGGTCGATCCGCCCGATGCGCCCGACCGCCTTGGCAACGACCGACGGCTCGTCCCCACCGAACGGTGTGCGCAGCTCGCCCTGGGTCAAGCCCTGGTACATCCGCAACATGTACCAGCAGGCCAGGATCACCCCCAGACTGGCGATCACGGCCCAGGCTGCGGACACCTGGAAGGCCCCGAGCAGGATCAGGAACTCACCCACGAACGAGTTGAGCAACGGCATCCCCAGCCCCGCCAGCGCCACCACCAAAAAGACGCCGGCCATCACCGGCATGGCCTTGGCGAGGCCTCCCAGCTCGCGGAGGCTGCGGGTCGCAAAACGCGCTTCGAAGATGCCCACGCAGATGAACAGCGCGGCGATCACGATCCCGTGGTTGACCATCTGGATGATCGAGCCGTTGATGCCGTCGATGTTGAGCGTGAAGATGCCCAACACCACGAAGCCGAGGTGGCTGATGGAGGC
>JAJYWT010000227.1 GCA_021791345.1 bacterium | reverse complement strand
ATACCCCCGCCAGCAGCCAGAGGTTGAAGAGGGTGTAGCGCGAGCTGGTCGCGAGCACAAGCCCCAGGTGGGCGCGGCCGATCGTGATCAGGAAGTCGATCAGGACGCCGAAGCCGATCAGGGCCAGTGGCAGGGCCAGCCACTCCCCACTGGCCGGCCGCCACATCCACCATCCGAACGCGATCAGGCCCAGGGCCAGGACGGCGAAGCCGACCACCTCCTGCTGGGTGGTGCCGAGGTGGAGCAACCGGGAGACCGGGACCGTGCCCCCCACCAGGAGGTAGTAGTAGTGCAAGGAGAAGGCGGGGTGGGCGATGGCCCAGCGGACCCCGCCCCCGGTGTCGACCCAGATGAACCCGATCCAGTAGATGGCGGAGACGACACAGGTGCTGGCGAGCCAGGGGACCAGATGAAAAAGATGGCGCCGCCGGGCCAGGATGTAGATCAGCCCGGCCGCCCAGACCGCCAGCCCCTGGGTGGACGAGTAGGAGGCGACCGTGGCGGCGCCGATGGCGACGACGAGAAACCACGGATGGCGCTCGGCCAGGGTCAGGCTGACCAGGCTCAGGACCAGGCAGAACAGGATCATGTAGAGCGCGATCGCGAACCCCTGCAGGGCGACCGCGTACTGCAACCAGCTGAAGATCACGAATGCCCCCGGCACGAACCAGAGCAGATTGGCCCCGGTCGTCCGGCGGTAGAGCAGCCCGAGGAGGGCGACGGTCACCAGCAAAAGCGCGCAGCTGGCAAAGATCTCGACCCTGGTGTTGAGGTGGTCGAGATGATCCAGGCCCAGCATCAGCAGGTTGGGGAACAGCATCCGGTTCTCGTTGTGCTGGGTCCAGAGCGCGTTCAGGGTCAGCTGCCCGCGGACTGTTAGCTGGTAGAGGATCACCATCGCCCACTCGTCCTGGTAGGGGACGTTGACGCTGAAGGCGTACACGTAAGCGGCGTAGGCGGTGGCCGCCACCGCCAGCAGCACCACGGCAGCCGCGTTGGCAGGCGCCTGGCTGGCAAGGCGCGGGCGCGTCATGCTCATGCCGGATCGATTCTAAAGAGTGGCCGATTCGGCAGCCGCCAGCCGGGGACCCGCCGCGCGCGCGGGCGGGATCGCGCCCAGGTTCGCGCGGGAATCGATCGCCTCCGATCGGCAGCCGCCGGAGCCGCTTGGCTGCGGGCCTCTGGGGTCCCCATCCGCCGCCGCGCGCAGGAGACCGCGGTCAGGTGAACACCGACCAGTGACGCGCCTGCAGCCAGCTCGCCCAGCTACGCACGTAGGCTCCGGACGGCGGGTAGAGGAAGTGGGCCAGCTGACTGTTGGGCTCACTGCGGAAGTCCCGCAGGATCAGGGCGGCCTCCGTCCGGCTCGCCAGGGTAGCTCGGCCCTGGTCGAGGCCGTTGGGGATGGACCAGACCACCTGCAGGATCACCAGTGCCAGCACCAGCCCGGCCAGAGCGCTGCGCCAGGGCCTGAGGACCAAAGTGCGGGGCAAAGCGCGCAGCCGCGGGGGCGGGTTCAGCAGGGTCACCACGCCGAGATACACCCCGATCAGGAGCACCAGCCCATAGGTGGTGTAGCGGCTGCTGAAGGGGGCATTGAGCTGCAGCCTGCCGACGGTGACGAGGATGTCGAAGAGCAGCCCCGACAGCCACAGCGCCAAGGGCAGGCGCAGGCGCGAGGCCGGGACCTGGCGGCGCAGCACGCCCCACAGCACCAGGGCGCTGGCCGCCAGCAGCGCCAGGGCGAACGCGGTGTGGTGCACCGGGACGATGTTGCCCATGAGGTGGAGCAGATAACGCACCGCCAGCACCGGGTGGTCCAGGGCGAAGGTCGGACTGGTGACGGTGTAGATGTTGCCGATGTGCCACTCGTAGATGGCGGTGACCACCACCGCCAGGACGAACCAGGCGGCCAGCTGGAGCCGGGACCGGCCCCGCCCCAGTGCGTAGAGGAAGCCGACCGGCCAGAGCAGGAGGCCCTGCAGGGATGAGTACGAAGCGACCACGGCGGCCACGCACGCGACCAGGAACGGGCCCAGCCCGCTGAGCTCCAGGGCGCACAGGCAGACCAGGGTGCAGAGCAGGATCAGCATCCAGGCCAGCTGAAAGGCCCACAGCAGGTTGCCCGCCTGCACCAGGCTGAAGTAGAGGAATGGAACCGGGATCAGCCACAGCAGGGGGATGGCGGCGGTGCGGCGCGCCAGCCAGATCATGAGGCCGACCGTGATGGTCATGAACACACCGCTGAGGTACATGTCGTCCACCTCATTGACCCGGGTGTGACTGTCGACCACCGCCTGGAGCAGGTTCGGGACCAGCATCCGGTTCTCGTTGTGCGGGACCCAGAGCGTGGAGAAGGTGAGATGGCCCTGGACCAGGGCCCGGACCGAGGGCAGGGTCCCGTTCCAGCTGTCCGCGAAGGGGACGTTGACCGCGTAGCGGTGGATGAACCAGAAGTCGAGCGCAACCGGCACCGCCATCACCAGGCAGGTGACCGCCAGGAGCAGCCCCCCTGACCGTGAGCCTTGGGGTGGGGGGTCCCCGAGTGAGGCAGGTGCGGGCGGAGGGGGTGGTGTGGAACTAGGCAGGGTGTTGGTCCGTCCACGATGCAGGTTGGCCCCGACCGGAGCGGCCGCAGGCGCAGTCATGGTAGCCGGTGGACGCCGGGCGGCGACGCGCCCTCCCCAAGCAGCCCTGCTGACGGCTCCCCGATGCCTGCTAAGGTGCAGCCGTGGGTCGAGTCCTGATCGTCGCCAACGACGTGGTGGCCAAGCGCATGGCCGGACCGGGGATCCGCTGCTACGAGCTGGGCCGGGTGCTGGCTCAGGCCGGGCATCAGGTCACCCTGGTGGGGGTCGGGGCGACCGACCTTCCCCAGGGATCGCTGCGGATCGTCCCCCAGCTGGATCCGGTCGAGCTGGACCAGCTGGCACGGCATCAGGATGCGATTCTCTTGGAAGGGATCGCGCTGGTGCGGTACCCCTCCCTGCGCGCAGTGCCGGTCCCGCTGGTGGTCGATCTCTACGATCCCTTCCCGCTGGCTCTGCTGGAGCAGGAGGCGCATCGCCCGCCCGCTGTCCAGGAGCACGAGAGCCTGGAGATCCGCAAGGTGCTGCGGGAGCTGCTGCGGGGCGGGGACTTCTTCCTCTGCGCCAGCGAGGTGCAGCGTGACCTCTGGACCGGGGCGCTGCTGGAGGCGGGAAGGGTGACCCCGCGGATCTGGGCGCAGGACAACTCCCTGCGCCGCCTGATCGACGTGGTCCCGTTCGGGCTGCCCAGCGAGGCCCCCCCGCCGACCGGGGAGCGGCGGCAGCTGCCGGTCGGCAACCTGCAGCCCGGGGACGTGACCTTGCTCTGGGGGGGCGGCATCTACAACTGGTTCGACCCGTTGACCCTGATCAGCGCGGTGGGCCGGGCGATCGCGACCTTCCCGGCGTTGAAGCTGATCTTCATGTCCACCGACCATCCCAACACCGCCGTCCCTGAGCGGATGTGGATGCCCGCCCGGGCGCGCCAGCTCTCGGACCAGCTGGGCCTCACCAACACCCACGTCTTCTTCAATCACGACTGGGTCGCCTATAGCGAGCGCTCTGCCTGGCTGCGGGCCAGCGACTGCGGCGTCTCCACCCACTTCGACCACGCCGAGACCAGGTACGCATTCCGGACCCGGATGCTCGACTACCTCTGGTGCGGCCTTCCCATCATCTGCACCGCCGGGGACCGCTTCGCCCAGCTGGTGGCGGACCGACAGCTCGGCTGGGTCGTGCCCGCCGAGGATGTGGAGGCGCTGACCGCCGCGATCCTGGAGATGGCGGCCGACCCCGAACGCAGACGTCAGATCTCAGAGCGGGTCGGTGCGGTCGCCGCCGAGATGACATGGGAGCGGGTGGCGCAACCCCTGCTCCACTTCGTCGCCCATCCGTCACTGGCGGCCGACCAACCGCGCCACCATTGGATCCATCAGCGACCCCCCAGCCCCGCCCAGCTGCGCCTGCGGGAGAGCTCCCGGCTGCTGGGCCGGGCGGTCTACGAGCTCGGGCATGGCGGCCCTCTCACCACCACCCGGAAGGCCTGGCGCTGGTGGCAGAAGCGAACGGCCCGGGTCCAACCGGGCGGGGCGACAGAGGCCAGGGCAGCGCTCGCCCAGGAGGGGGTCGCCGTCTCTCACAGTGAGGGCGATGGGTCACAGGCCGGCCCTGCGGCTGAGCAGGTGTCCACTGACCGGAGCTAGCGCAGCCCGAGTCGATGCCGAAGGCGCTCTGCGACTGCGCTCCGAACTGCCCCTGGTAGACTCCACGGCCGTGGCCAGCACCCCGATCTCCCCTGATCCGATCTGCGGGCGCTGGCAGGGGCCAGCGGGTCCCTTCGCCTGGGGCGGGCGCCCCGGGCGGGCGCACCGTTGAGCAGGGCGAGGATGCCGGCACTCTCCGAGCCCCTGGTCAGTGTGGTGGTGGTCACCTACGAGCCGGACCCGCGTTTGCTGACCGAGTGCCTCCAGTCAGTGGTCGGCTCCACCCACCGTCCCCTGGAGGTGGTGGTGGTGGACAACGGTTCGCGCCGCCAAGGGGTGCGGGAGGAGGTGGAGGCGGCGGTCCCCGCCGCCTCTTCGATTCCAGTCGTCTTCTCCAGCCAGCTCAAGAACCTCGGGTACGCCGCCGCCACCAACCTGGGGGTCGAGCTGAGCCATGGAGAGCTGCTGCTGCTGCTCAACCCCGATGCCAGGCTGGAGCCGGACGCGATCTCGCTGCTGGTCCGGGCGGCGGCGGCCCGGCCCGAGGCGGCGGGGTTCGCCCCCAAGGTGCTGCTGGCCGACCCGGGGTTCGTGATCGACTCGGTGGGAGTCGCCATCCACCCCGGCGGTGAGGGGTCCCAGCGGGGGCTGGGACAGGTGGACATCGGCCAGTACGACCTGGAGGAACAGGTTCCGGGCCTCTGCTTCGCCGCCGCTCTGATAAGCCGGCAGGCGTGGCAGCGGGTGGGCCCCTTGGACCTGCGCTACTTCATGTTCTACGAGGATGTGGACTGGTCGTTCCGCGCCCAGGTCTGGGGGGAGACGTTCTGGACGGTGCCCGAGGCGAGGGTCTTCCACTTCCACTCGGCGACCACCAGGCACCTGGGCAGCGGGTTCAAGACCCGGCTCATCCAGCGCAACCTGATCTGGACCGCCTGCAAGAACCTGGAGACCAGGGCGGCCCTGCGGGTGCTGCTGCGCCGCAGCGCGGCCAACGTCCGGCGGCTGCGGCGGCCCCGGCATGCGGCGGGCTCGGCCCGGGCCCTGGTCGAGGCCTGGGTCGGGCTGCCGGGGATGCTGGCCTCCCGCGGCCAGGTTCAGCGCCGAAGGCGGCGCCGGGATGGAGAGTTCCTGGGGGGCAGGGGAGAGCAGACCTTCTTCGACGCCGACCATTACCGGCCCGAGGTCAGTGTGGCGGCGCTGATGGCGGTCCTCAGCCGCCGCTACGCGGTCAGCCCCGACCCCGCCTTGGAACGCACCCTGCTGCGGATCACCAGCGCCGAGTCGACCGGGCTCGCGCGTGACCCCCGGCGGATTGCGGCGATGGTGAGAAGCGGCGGGATGGAAATCCCCGCTCCCCTTAGCTGGCTCTTGGACCAGCTGGAGCAGCGGCGGGGCTAGTCCGGGAGCGCCGGTCCAGGCGACCGTTCCTGCTGGATGGCGGGCTCACCCGCCGTCCGTTCCCTCCTCGGGAAGGCTCGAGTTGGTGATCCGGCGGATCGGGCGGGTGATCTTCCAGCTCCTTGAGTTGAGCACGCGCTGGTTCAGCTGTCGCTGGGATTCCAGCTCGGCGGTCAGGGCCGCGGTCGCCTGGGCGGCGCTGCGCTCGAGCTCCTGCGCTCTGCGCTCCAGCTCGCGGGCCCGCTCGTACAGATCGACCAGCTCGTGGGCGGCAACCCGCACCGGCTGGGCGCGGTAGCGCTCGCGGACCTGGGCCCCGGTCACGGCCCAGCGCTCCTCGAGACCCTCGGGGACCGCGTTGGAGCCGTCGGTGCGCAGGCGGTACTCCGAGATGAGGGCGTCAACGAACCGGAACTCGAAGCGTGCGGCGAGCTCGCGCAGGAACGCCCAGTCCTCGTAGATGGGGAGGGTCTCGTCGAAGCGGATCCCGGCCTGCCGCAGCGGCTCCCGGCGGGCCACCAGGGTGTTGATGGGGATGTAGTTCTCCACGAAGAGGTGGGCCCGGTCGAAAGGCTCCTCGTACCGCTTCACATGGGTCAGGGCCTGGAAGCCCCATGGGGCGGGCTGGCCGCGAACCACCTGGCCCACCCCATAGGCGACCACCACCTCCGGGTGGTCCCGCAGACAGCCGATCAGGGCGTCGCCGAAGCTCGGGTAGTAGACATCGTCGTCGTCCAAGAAGGAGACGAACTCGCCGCTGGCCAGCTCCAGCCCCCGGTTCAGGGGACGGCCGCGCTCCGCCTGATGGGGCGGCACCACCGCCACCATCACGTCCAGGAGGCCCTCGAGATGACCCGCGAGCTCCCGGACCTGATCCGAGTAGGCGTCGGAGGAGTGGTCGACGCAGACGATGGCGCGGACCTCGGGGTAGGTCAGGGACACCAAGGAGTACAGCGCGTCCCTGAGGTAGTGCAGCCGCCCCTCGATGGTGCGCACGATGACATCGAGCCGCCCCGCCGCGGCCGGCCTCGCCACGGCGGGCGCGGAGATCACCTCCCCGAGTGGCCGGCGCTCCTCAGCCACCCGCAGATCGAAGACGTACTGATACACCCTGGCGTTGGCGTTGGCCCGCTCGGAGATCGCCTCCAGGGCCTCCCGGTCGGCTCCGCCCAGGGCCAGCGCTCGTCCGTAGTCGAGAACCTCGGTGCCGAGAGCCGGCAAAACCACCCTTGCCACCGCGGCGACGTCATAGCCGCAGCGAAAGGCCAGCTCGCGAAAGTTGGCCTCGGTGAAGAACCGCAGATGGGTCTCGTCGAGGATCCCGGTCGGCTGGGTCCGCCACTGGTCCTGCGCCAGCATCAGCTGCACGTCGACGTGGGTGATGTTGGGGAAGGAGCAGAGCACTCTGCCCCCGGGGTTGAGCAGCTCGCCGGCTCTGGCCAGGAGCGTCGCCGGTGCGGTCAGGTGTTCCAGGACGTCGGCCAGCACCACCACATCGAACCGGCGGCCCCCGAGGACGGCGTCCGCGGGCTCGTGCGTCAGGTCGGCCGCATGGGCCTCCAGGCCGCGGCTCCGGGCGACGGCGACCGCCTCCTCATCGACGTCCACCCCCACCACCCGGCACCGGCGGGCCCGCTCCAGCGCCAGGCCGAGGTTCCCGGAGGCGCAGCCGATGTCCAGCACCGCCGCCCCGGTCGGCACCCTTTCGCCGATGAGGCCATAGGTGCTGTTGCGATTCTCGAGGTCGACCTCGAAGTCGTACTTACCAGCGCC
>JAJYWT010000022.1 GCA_021791345.1 bacterium | reverse complement strand
GGTGTTCATGGCCAGGCCGACATCCGCCTGCGCCAGGGCGGGAGCGTCGTTGGTCCCGTCCCCGGTCATGGCCACCAGCTTGCCCCCCTCCTGCTCTTCACGAATGAGCCGCATCTTGGTCTCGGGGGTGGCCTCAGCCAGGAAGTCGTCGACGCCCGCCTCCCGGGCGATGGTGGCCGCGGTGAGGGGGTTGTCGCCGGTGATCATCACGGTGCGGATGCCGGCCTGTCGGAGCTCCTCGAAGCGGGCCCGGATTCCCGGCTTGACCACGTCCTTGAGCTCGACCACGCCAAGCACCCTCGGCCCGTCCGCGACCACCAGCGGTGTGGCCCCCTCGGCGGCCAGGCGCTGCACCGCCGGCTCGAGGTCGGCGGGGATGCTGCCTCCCTGCTCGGTCACCCAGCCGCGCACCGCGTCCGCCGCTCCCTTGCGCACCTGGCGTCCGGGCAGGTCCAGTCCCGACATCCGGGTGGTGGCCGAGAAAGGCACGAACTGCGCCGCGGAGGGAGCGGAGGTGGGCGCCAGGTCGTGCCGCTCCCGAGCCAGGGTTACGATCGACCGCCCCTCCGGGGTCTCATCCGCCAGCGAGCTGAGGAGAGCTGCCGCGGCCAGGTCACGCTCAGGGCACCCCGCCACCGGGTAGAAGGCGGCCGCCATGCGGTTGCCCAAGGTGATGGTGCCGGTCTTGTCCAGCAGCAGCGTCTGGACGTCCCCCGCCGCCTCCACCGCGCGCCCGCTCATGGCCAGGACGTTGCGCTGTACCAGACGGTCCATCCCGGCGATCCCGATCGCGGAGAGGAGGGCCCCGATGGTGGTGGGGATGAGGCAGACCAGAAGGGAGATCAGCACCACCACCGACACCGGCGAGTGGGCGTAGTTGGCGAACGGATAGAGGCTGACCACCACGGGGATGAAGATGACGGTGAGGGCGGCCAGCAGGATGGCGAGGGCGATCTCGTTGGGCGTGCGCTGGCGGTTGGCCCCCTCAACCAGCGCGATCATCCGGTCCAGGAAGGTGTTGCCGGCGGCGGCGCTGATGCGCACCACGATGCGATCCGACAGCACCCGGGTCCCGCCGGTGACCGCCGAGCGGTCGCCCCCCGACTCCCGGATCACCGGGGCCGACTCCCCGGTGATGGCGGACTCGTCGACGGAGGCGATTCCCTCGATGACCTCTCCATCCGAGGGAATGAGATCGCCAGCCTCACAGACCACCAGGTCTCCAGTGGCGAGCTGGGCGGAGGGGACGAGCTCCTCGGATCCGTCGGGGCTAAGGCGGCGGGCCTTCGTCTCGGACCGGGTGCGCCGCAGGGTGTCGGCCTGCGCCTTGCCCCGTCCCTCCGCCATCGCCTCGGCGAAATTGGCGAAGAGGACGGTGAGGAACAGCCAGCAGGTGATGCTCCAGGTGAAGACCGAGGGGTGGAGGATGGCCTCTGCCAGGGTCCCCCCAGTGCCCACCAGGACCACGAACATCACCGGGTTGCGGATCTGCACCCGGGGGTCCAGCTTGACGAACGACCCCCGCAGGGCCGCCTTGAGGATCGCCACGTCGAAAAGACCCCGGCTCTGGGCCACCCCGCGGCCACCCCGCTGCCCGCCGCGGCTCAGGGGCCGGCGCGGCATCAGAAGAACCTCCCATGGCTGAGCTGCTCCAGCAAGGGGCCCAGGGAGAGGGCGGGGAAGAAGGTGAGCCCGCCCACGATGAGGATCACCCCCAGCAGAAGCACCACGAAGGTGGCGTTGTCAGTGCGGAAGGTGCCGAGGGATCCCGGGATCGCCTGCTTGCCGGCCAGCGCTCCGGCCAGAGCCAGCACCGGGAGCATGACCCCAAAACGGCCGACCAGCATGTCGACGCCGCCGGCCAGGTTGTAGAAGGCGGTGTTGCCGTTGAGGCCAGCGAAGGCGGACCCGTTGTTGTTGCCCTGGGAGGTGAGCGCGTAGAGGATCTCGGTGAAGCCGTGGGGGCCGGAGTTGAACGCCCCTGCCCGCCCGGCGGGGAGCGCGGTGGCGATCCCGGTGATCACCAGCACCGTCACCGGCATGACCAGCACGCCCAAGCTGGCCAGCTTCACCTCCCGGGCCTGGATCTTCTTGCCCAGGTACTCGGGGGTGCGGCCGACCATCAGGCCGCCGATGAACACCGCGATGATGGCGAAGAGCAGCAGGGTGTAGAGGCCGCTGCCGTCACCTCCCGGGGTGATCTCCCCCAGCATCATGCCGGTGAGGAGGCCGAATCCTCCCATGGGGGTGTAGGAGTCCGGGGTCGAGTCCACCGAACCCGTGGAGGTCTGGGTGGAGGCGACGTCGTAGAGGGTGGAGTCCAGGACCCCGAAGCGCACCTCCTTGCCCTCCATGTTGCCCTGGGGCTGGGCCACCACTCCGGCCGCCGCCACCGCCGGATTCGGCTGCGACTCCGCGTACCCGGTGAACCCCGTCCAGACGGCGAAGATGAGGCCCATGGCTGCCAGCAATGCCAGTCCCTGGCGGCGCGAGCCCACCATCTTGCCGAAGGTGTAGGTGAGCGCCACCGGGATGCAGAGGAGCAGGGCGACGGAGAGCAGGTTGGTGAGCTGGGTGGGGTTCTCCAGGGGGTCGGCGCCGTTGGCGTTGAAGAACCCCCCGCCGTTGGTGCCCAGCTGCTTGATCGACTCCATGAACCCCACCGGCCCCCGGGGGATCAGCTGGGTGGCGCCGTTGAGCACATCGTGGATGAGAACCGGCCCGGCCAGCGTCTGGACTGCTCCCTGGGCCACGAAGAGCGCCCCGGCCACGAAGGCGATGGGCAGGAGCACGTAGAGGCACCCTCGGACGGTGTCCACCCAGAAGTTGCCGATGGTGCTGGCGCCGGCCCGGCTGAAGCCGCGCACCAGGGCGATCGCCACCGCCATCCCCACGGCCGCCGAGGTGAACTGCTGGACGGTGAGGGCGGCCATCTGGCTGAGATAGGACATGGTGGTCTCGCCGGCGTAGTTCTGCCAGTTGGTGTTGGTGAGGAAGGAGACAGCGGTGTTCCAGCTGAGGAGGGGGGATGCCGCTCGGAGGTGCTGGGGGTTGAGCGGCAGCTGCCCCTGGAGACGGAGGAGGGCATAGGTGAAGAGGAGGGATGCCCCGGAGAACAGCACCAGGGACACGGCGTATTCGCGCCAGCGCTGCTCGCGCCCGGGATCCACCCCGAGGAGGCGGTAGGCGACCCGCTCGGCCCCAGACAACCAGCGCACACGCCCCGAGTAGACGGCCTCCAGATAGCTCCCCAGGTATCGCCAGGAGAGTGCCAGGACAGCCGCCAGGAGCAGCAGCGTGAGGGCGAAATGCACCTCAGAAGCGCTCCGGGCGCAGGAGGGCGTACACCAGGTAGCCGAAGAGGATGACGGCCAGGCCGAGGAAGATGATCTGCTGGGTGGTCACAGGCGGTCCAGGCCGGCGATGGCGGCCAGGCAGAGGATTACGAAGAGCAGGGATGCCAGGATGAGTAGGAGGTCAGCCACGTCCGGAGCATGGCCACTAGCGCGTCAAGAAGGTGTCAAAAGTGGCCCCTGGGCCGCGGACGGGATGCGAACCGGCCAAGGCTCGAGTCGGACTAACATCCGCCAAGACGTCTGGACCAGGGCTGCGGAGGGACCCGGCAGGTGGAACAGGCTGAGGTCGTGGTAGCGTGGTTCCCCGAGGCGACCACGTGCGCCGCCGGCAATGAGGTCTCCTTCGCCACCGGCACCTCCGAAGAGCACGAGGCGCTGGGCCTGACCGGGGCTGGGAGCTGGGTCCTCCGGCGTTGGCGGGATGGGGTGACGGGAGAGACGCTCAGCCCCCTCACCCCCGCCAAGGCCCGCGAGTGGCTGCTCCGATGCGAGCACTTCGAAGCGGTGACTCAGCACTTCCCGGCTGTCCTGCCGGGCGAGCACCCCCTGCGTCTCGTCCGCCTCTATGAACCTCGCACTCCCGAGGATGGGCACCGGCTGCTGGTGGATCGTCTCTGGCCCCGGGGCATCTCCCGCGCGGATGGGCGCATCGACTCCTGGCTGCCGGAGGCAGGCCCGAACGCCGCGCTTCGCGCCTGGTACGGCCACCGCCCGGAGGCGTTCCCGGAGTTCTCCCGCCGGTACCAGGAAGAGCTCAGCTCTGCCGAGTGGGCGAAGCCGCTGGCCACGATCGCCGAGCTGCGGAATGCTGGGACCCTGACCCTGGTTACGGCAACCCGTGATCTGGAGCATTCGGCGGCCCGGGTGCTGCACTCATGGCTGCGAAAAGCTGAATCGCTAACCTGATGCCGGCAGTGGTACCGGACTAGCTGTGCGGGAGGAATTCAGGTGAGCTTCTTCAAGAACCTCGAGTCGATGGCCCAGGGCATGGGGAACATCCAGCCCGGGGCGGAGCTGCCGCCGCACAACTGCGCCGGCTGCCAGACGCAGATGGAGTACCGCGGGCCCCACACCATCCGGACCGGGGGGCTGCAGCGGGGCTTCGGCGTCGGTGCCGACCTTCTCCTCGGCAGCGGTCTCGACAATCTGCTGAACCAGGCCACCGAGCGCAACGTGCTGGTGCACGTCATGGTCTGCCCCAACTGCGGGGAGGTGGCCCTGATCAACGACCCCCAGCGGGGCTTCTGAGCCCGCCGATCAGAACCAGCGGTCGACCGAGATGCGCCCGGGACCGGTGAGCGCCAGGGCCAGCGCCGCCGCCCCCAGAAGGAGGGGGAACTCGTACCCACCCTGGCCGTAGAAACCCTGCTTCCAGTGCGCTCCGCGGACGGCAACCGCCATGTTGCCGGCGGCCACCAGGCCCGCCACCGGGGTACCCGCCCCAGCCATCAGCCCCAGGCCGCCGCCCAGCTCCGCCAGCCCGCTGGCCCTTGCCGCCATCTCCGGCATGGGGACCCCCATGTTGGAGAGGGCCTTGCCAAAGTTAACCGGCCCACTCCGCTCCCATGCGGCCTGGTAGTTCGGACCCATGAGGCGGCTCAGCCACGCTGGGGCGGTCCGCCCCTCTCCCCCCATCAGCTTGGGCAGGCCATGGACGGCCAACATCGATCCGGCGGCGAGGCGAAGGGCCAGGAGCCCCAGGTCCGATCGCTTCACAGGTGTCCTCCTCAGGGGTGTCTCCCCACCGATGGTTGCCGGTACAACTATAGCGGGTCAGGATGCCGGAGGAACCGGTGGCAGGGGCAGGGCCAGGGGGCTGGGCGCAGCTGGGTTCCGCGTCAGGACCAGGACCGGGCTCTGCAGCACCGGGTGGAAGTTGCGCTCCACGTAGCTCTCCAACTGACGGTTCCAGGGGATGCGGTCTCCGCTGAGCGGGGTCAGGAGGAGGTAGGTGGCACGGGAGAAGTAGCCCAGCCAGGCGGGAGCGGCGGCCTGGGCCGCAGGGCTGGAGGGCACCTGACTGCCGGACATGGAGATGGTGGTCCCCAGAGCGTCCACCACGACCGGGCAGCTTTTCTGTTTGGCCAGGAACCGATCGGCGTTCACGGTGTACTCGGTCTCGTCCGTGACGACGCACGCTCCGCTGGGGATGGTGGTGGCGAGCAGTGCCGAGGGGTCCTGGGCCCGCTGCAAAAGGGCCGGGATGGCTGCCGCGTGCAGCAGTCCTGCCACGAAAACCACCGCCACCAGGGCGGCCACCAGCTGCGGCCTAATTCGCTCCATTCGGGCTACCGCCAGCCCAAGCAGCAGCGCCAGGAAGGGGGCCAGGAAGGCCGCGTAGTGGTAGAAGAACTCGGCCGGCCAGCAGAGGGCGACCCCGACCAGCACGGTGCTGAGGAGGGTGAAGCCTTCCAGCTGGGTGGGAAGCCGGCGGCTGCCCTCCCCGGGCAGGGCGGCAAACGCGGCGGCGAACACCGCGAGCAGAACGGCCGCCGCCCCGGCGGCCAGCACCTGGTAGCGGTGTCCGGGGGGCACCCCCAAGCCGGGCCATACGGTGGTCATGAACTCGAGACGCACCAGGATCGGCTGGCCGGCCTGGCCGGTCCGCCCCAGCTGATCCAGGAAAACCTGGTGGATGAAGGGGCCCGGCGAGAGGAGCACGAAGGGTAGGCACGGCAGCAGGAAGCCGATCCCCGCCGCCACCGCCAGGACGATCACCTGGGCGACCCTTCCCCTCATGAGCAGGACCAAGGCCACGGCGGCCAGGGGGATGACGGCCCAGGTCTTCATGGTCCCCCCGACCCCAAACGCCAATCCGGCCCAGATGGTGAGGTCGGTCCGCGGGGTGAGCCGGTCCCCGGAGAAGAGCGCCAGAAGTCCCAGGAGGCAGAACAGGTTGAGGAAGGGCTCCAGAAGCAGGGCGCTGGAGGCCAGGATGGCGTCCGGGAAGAGGGCCAGCACCAGGCAGGCGGTGGCCACCGCCAGGGGGGAGCGGTGGCGCAGCAGCCGTCCCAGCAGGAGCACGTTGACGAAGGAGACCAAAGGAACGAGGGCGCGAGCGACCTCCAGGGCCGTGTGGGTTCCGAAGGGGTATGAGAGCAGGGCGACCGGGGTCAGCGCCAGGGGCACCCCCGGCGGCTGGATGAGCACAAAGTCCCGGTAGGGGACCAGCCCATGCACCATCTGCACCGCGGTGCCGAAGTAGACGGCGTCGTCGTACTCCCAGGAGCCGGCGAGGTGCCCGGTCATCACCAGGGTTGCCCAGCGGATGGCGAGGCCCAGGATGGCCGCCGCCCAGGCCAGGTTGCGCTGCGGGTGTTGGCCGAGCCAGGACGCGTCCCATCGCTCATGCAGAGCTCGCGCCTCAGGGACGTGCACCATCAGCCGCCCAGGATATCGGCCGGGGCCGGTGGTCCCCCCTGTGTGAGCCGGGGAGGTGGTCCTGGCCCCGCGCTTGTGCGGGCGGCTCTGGGGGGCTACAACTGGCCAGATGAGCGCGGCCCACGGAGCCTGGTCCCAGCACCCACTGCGGCGTTTCACCCGCCCGGCTCTCTTGCTGGCCGCGGTGCTGGTCGGCGGGACCCTCGGCTACATGCTCATAGAGGGCTGGGACCTCGCCGACAGCGCCTTCATGACCGTCATCACGGTCTCCACCGTGGGCTACCAGGAGGTTCATCCGCTCTCCCTGGCGGGTCGGCTCTTCAGCATCGGCCTGATCGTGATCGGAGTGGGGACTATGCTCTACTCGCTCGGGCTCTTCGCCGAGCTGGTGAGCGGCGGCCAGCTGAGCCGGTGGAGGATGGCACGGCAGTTGGAGCGGGACGTCTCGGCACTTCGTGGCCACTTCATCCTCTGCGGCTATGGGCGCATCGGAACCCAGGTGGTGGCGGAGCTGGAGCGGGCTGGGGTGCCCTATCTGGCGATCGACAACAACCCCGAGGCGGTGGGCCGCCTCTCACGCGAGGGGCGGCTCTTCCTGGAGGGCGACGCCGCCTCGGAGGAGGTCCTGCGGCGGGCCGGTGTGGAGCGCGCCCGTGGGGTGGTGTGCGCGGTGGACGCGGATGAG
>JAJYWT010000078.1 GCA_021791345.1 bacterium | reverse complement strand
GCCGGGCGCCTAACATCATGCTCTCTGAACGGCTCAAGTCATAACCGATCGTCCCATAGACGGGAACTTCGAGACTCTGGCTGACCACCTCGAAACGGCGGGTGAACAACCCGTCGCCGACCACCACATGGTGCCACCCGACGTTCATCGGCTCGAGCCTTAGAGCACCGTTTCGGCCGAGTTGGCCAATCTGTACCCCATCCAACCTAACCGGGAATTCTTCATCGAGCTCGCCTGCGGTAAGGCAAGGGCCGGGGCCTTCTAGGAAGGTTGCGTCGTCGAACCGGAGCCCACCCGTTAGCGATATGATCCCGGACCCAGTAGTTGAGGTCTGGCTGCTGCGCAGGCTGGCGGGCAGACTGTCAGCCGGCAGGTCGCGATGGACGATCCAGATCTTGGAGCCCGGGATCGCTTGTCCGGGGGTGGATGAGAGCCACGGGGGGGTAGGCCGGGCCCGGCTCAACACCCACACGCGCTCGGCGGCTGTCGAGTTCGCAAGCCACAGCCCGCGCCATCCGTGTTGTTCCCCTTCGCTGAGTTGGAACAGTAACACATCGTCACTCAGGTTCAACAAGACGGTGGGGCCGCCTCGGGCTGCCGGTAGGCGGATTACCCCGCGCTGGCTGTCGACCCACTGCCATGGGAGCTCTAGTTCACTTCCAGGGGAGAGCCTTACGGCCTGTCCGGCGAGGTGGAGATCCAATGGCTCTGAACTGGCAGTGGACAGGTGCAGTGCAAGCGGCGATGGGTGGAGGCGGAGCTGGGCGCGCCACGCCCGCTTTCCCTCTGCCTCGAGCTGACTTCCGTCCCAATGTCGGTACGCGATGAGAATGGCCGCTCGCACCCGATCTGCGAATTGGTCCTGCCAGATAAGCTCCTGGGCGTGTTGGGTTAGCTGGTAGCGTCCACTCCAGTGGCGCAGGAGCTGAAGGGCGTCCAGTCCGGGGGAGAGTTGCCGAACCCGCTCGTCGAAGAATTGAGACAGGATCTGGCGATCCCGGAGCCTAAAGACTGTCTGGGAGACCGGGTAGCCAACGTACGGTGGCGATGGGTGTAGGGGCAGAATCAACCGACCCCGGCGACCTGCTTGGTCTTCCGCCAACCACTCCTCCAGCTGACGGAACAGGACGCTCACATAGTGCATCCCTTCCACCTCCCCTCCCGGGGGTAGGCGCAGCAGCTCGCGGAGTCTGGGGTAGTAGGCGTGGGTGGAACGCTCGTGGTCGGGGCTCATGCGCGAAGCCGCCAGCACTAAAGTGGCCAAGAATGGGAGAAATGGCGGAGCCGCTCTGGGTCTGCTCGCCTGGCGGAAGGCAGCGCCGGAGTCCACCATGTGCTTGAACCCATCCAGGGGGGAGATGCGGTGTTCGCGGCGGACCGCGTTAACGAGATCCTTGGGAGCATCCTCAGAGTTGACTTGCGCGCGAACCGCCGCCGCGCGGAGCGCCTCATCGTCGCAGGCGAGCAGCACCGGGGTTGCCCCCTGACAGGGGAGGAGTTCCTCCAGCAGGCTTTCGGTCCACACCCGATTGTCAGCCAACTTGCACTTGCAGGAGCATGCGCCACAGAGTCTGTGAGTAGCACTGTGCGGCGCGGTCCGACGCACCTCCGGCAGACGCGCGGGAACTAAGACCTGAAGGCCGATGTCGACGCCGCCTCATGCCCCGAGATTACCCATTACCGATTTCAAACGGACCGCCTTGGCGGGCGACTGAACGAACCAGTTTCATCGCCGAAACAGGTGGTCCATGTGCCACTCCAACTGGGCCGGAGACGGCCTGTCCCCCGCCGCGACCGGAAGGATCGGAACCTGGCCCTGCAGCGCCCGGTACTCCGCCCCGTTCTGGAACTCCAGTTGCAGCCGGGGGCTGGCCTGGATCTGGAGCGTTGTGGGGTGGAGTCCGAGGTATCCCAAGTCGAAGAGCTGGTGGACATCGGAGCGGAGCAGAAGGCCGTTGCTCACCGCGTGGCTACCGCCCTTGGCGGCCGGGCGGATGTGGCAGGCCTCGAGCGTGGGCAGGACGCGCTCCCTGGTGAAGGCGCAGCGGCGCTGGTAGGCAGTGGCCACCAGGGCGGCGAAGGCGCCCTGTCCCCGGCGTTGCCGGGACCACCCTTCCGTGAATTGCACCGGGGCCTCCTCCCGGTGCTCTCCCGCGGGCAGCGGTGCCCCCGACAGTCGCTCCAGCACCTGTTCCCAGAGCTCCCGGCCCACGCCGACGTCGGGGTCGTAGCCCTTCCCCTGGACTATGTTGCGCTCCCAATCGGAAGGTTCGGGGATCCAGTCATCGCGGGGGAACATCGTGAGGGAGCGCAGCATGATGCAGCCCAGCTCCTCGGACTCCAGGACCGGCTCCCCGTGGCGCAGGGAGTGCAGGCGCTTCAGGAACTCCTCGTAGGTGGGGGCACCGTTGCCCTCTTTGAAGAACTTCCAGGCGAGGTGCACGGGGAGCTTGGTGAAGCCCTCGAACCAGCCCATCCCGCAGATGGCCCGCTCGGGGTAGTGGAGCTTGAAGAGGAAGGGGTCGCCCTCGGAGAGGGCGCGGAACTCGGACTGGGAGCGGGGCCGCCAGAAGTTCACCTCCTCCAGCTCCTGGTGCTGGGCGAGGTAGCGGTACCAGTCCCGGTGGGTGAGGCCCACGTAGAGGCGCATCGGGGGGAGTGTAGGTGAGATGGGCCGGATCTGGGAACTCCGGGCGCGCGCGAGGACCTGCCCCCCGGCCGCACCCCCCACCCGCCGCAACCTGCCCGGGGCCGCGGCTCACCTACGTTGAGCCGCGACCCCGGGCCGGGGTGAGCTGCCCCACTTCCGGTGGCGACCCCGGGCCTGGGGTGAGCTGCCCCACTTCCGGTGGCGACCCCGGGCGGGGGTGGGCTGGGGCCGAACCGCGACCCCGGGCCTGGGTGAGGGAGCTGGGGCGGCTGGCCAGCCACGCCCGGCCGTGCCGCCCTGGGGGCCAGCCGGACCCTAGCTCCTCTCCCCCTGGAAGAACCAATGGACGCCGTAGCGGTCAGCCAGATGCCCGTAGCTGCCAAAGGGCAGGTCGCGCAGGTCATCCAGCAGCTCGGGGTCGGCTCCCACGGCCAGGCGGTCGAAGAGGGCCCTCAGCTGGGGGTACGTTCCCGAGCTCAGGTACAGGCCGCAGGTGTTGCCCGGCCGGGGCCTTCTGCTCTGGTGGAGCCAGTCGGCCGCCGTGAACTCCAGGGCTCCGCTCTGGAGATGAGCGTGGACGATCCGGTCCTGGAGCTCGGGCGGAAGGCCGGCCCCCATGGGGGTGTCCTGCACCCTGGTCAGGACCAGCTCCCCCCCGAGGCAGGCGCGGTAGAAGTTCATGGCCGCGGCGCACTCGCCATCGAAGAGCAGGAAGGGGGTGAGTTTCAGCATGCTTGCTCCAGGCCGCACTGGCCGCTACCGGGCGATCTTAGCCGGCTGACCCGGCTCGGCCGCGGGGCGGGGCAACCACGGCGGCCAAAGGAGTCCAGCGGTCCTTGGGTGGGAGGTTTGCCCCACCCCCGGCCGCACCTGCCTCTGGCGCGCACCAAGGAGCAGCCCGAGCCCCTTGGCGGGGTGAGGACCGCCGGCAGGATCCTCGCCGGCTCCGCCCGCCCGGGCCGGGCCAGCGCAGCAGCCGGCAGCTAGGCGAACTTTCGGCGCTGGTCCAGGCGGTAGGCATAGGCGGCGGTGGCCCCCAGCAGAAGGCCCCAGACGGTTGTCAGGGCGACCGCCCGGAGCGCCGATTCGTTGGCCCCTCCCACGGCGTTCCAGCCCAGCTGGCCGACCTGATAGAGGGGCAGGTAGGGGGCCACCGCCCGGACCACCGAGGGCAGCTGGCCAAGGGGTATGAGGATCCCGGAGGCCAGCGCCATGGGCAGGTAGATCAGGCTGGCCAGCGCCGGGGCGAGCTCCCCGGAGCTGCCCAGATAGCCAATGGTCAGCCCCAACCCCAGCATGGGGATGGCGCCGTAGAGGAGGGCGGCGATGAGCACGAGCCAGTTGAGGGGCGCCAGGCTGACGCCGGCCAGCCCGCCCACCAGGAGCAGGACCAGGAGGGCCAGGGCCGCCAGCACCAGGCCGCCCACCATGGTGGCCGAGATGGCGATCCACCCGGGAAGCGGGCTGGCCCGCTGCAGCAGGTCCAGCTTGCGGGCGCGGACCTGGGCCTGGCCGATGCCCACGTTGTAGACCAGGACGTTGCTGACCGCATAGGCCCCCAGAGAGGCCAGCACGTAGGCCCCGACCGACAGCCCGTGGCTGGCCACCTGGTGGATGTGGGGCAGGCCGAAGAAGGCGAAGAACATCACCGGCAGGCCGATGGTGAAGATGGCGAAGAGGGGGATGCGCCAGTAGCCCAGCAGGACCGCCTGGACCTGGACCCGCAGGAGGCGGGAGAGGGGCACCGGCCGGAACTGGGGTTCGGGGCTCATTCCGGCTGCCCGCCCCGCGCAGATGCACCATCCGGGTCGGAGGTCAGGCCGATGAAGGCCTCCTCGAGGTCGGCACCGACGACCTCCAGGTCCTGGACCTGCCAACCCCGGCTGAAGACGGCCGCCAGGACCTGCTCCGGTTGACTGCTGTGGAAGCGGACTCGCGGGCCCCGGAGGTCCAGGCCCGAGAGCGGCAGCCCCGCGAAGTCCGCGGCAGATGCGGGTTGGCTCATGGTGAAGGTGACCCGCCGGCCCGCCACCTTGGACTTGATCTTGGCGGGGCTGTCGTCGGCGATGATCACCCCGCGATCGATGACGATCACCCGGTCGGCCAGCTGGTCCGCCTCCTCCAGGTAGTGGGTGCTGAGGATCACCGTGCGTCCCTCCAAGGCGTACCGCCTGATGTCCTGGAGGAACGCCCGGCGCGACTCCACATCCATGCCGCTGGTGGGCTCGTCCAGGAACAGCGCCCCGGGGTCGCCGCAGATGGCCAGGGCGTAGTAGACCCGCTGGCGCTGCCCGCCGGAGAGGGAGCGGATCTTGCGGTTGGCGACCTCCTGGAGCCCCGCCAGCTCCAGGACCCGGGCGGTGGGCAGGGGCCTTGGGTAGTAGGCGCGGAAGATGGCGACCGTCTCCTGGACCCGGAGGACGTCGCTGACCCCCGACTCCTGGAGCATCACCCCGCAGCGGCTGCGCGCGGCCCGGTCTTGGGGGTCGTGGCCGAAGAGGCGGACCCGGCCCGAGGTGGGCCGGCGCATGCCCAGCATGACGCTGATCGCGGTCGTCTTGCCGGCCCCGTTGGGCCCCAGGATGGCCACCACCTCGCCGGGCTGGATCCTGAGGCTCACCCCCTGCAGGGCCCGGGCCCGACCGTAGTCCTTGCGCACGTCGATGAGCTCGACCACCGGCTCCAGGACAGGCGTGGTGGTGGTCACGAGCGCACCGCGCGGGCAGCCAGGCGGGAGGGGCCACTGGGTCCGGCGCGCCCGGGGAGGGCCGGACCCAGTGGGGCGCAGCCACCGGGCGGGCTGCCCTCGCCGAGGTGTCGGTGCTCTCGCCCCCAGGGCGCGCCGTCCCCCAGGCTCCCGGCCGGCCGCGGCGGCTCCGGGCGAGCCATCACGGGAGCGTGCCGTCCGCTTCAGGCGCTGCTGGGGCGAGGAGTTCCCGCAGGGTGGCGGTGTAGTCCTCGAGGGCCCGGCGCCCGTCTCTGCTGAGGCCCACGGAGGTGACGGGGGTGCGGCCTCGGAAGGTCTTGGCGACCACCACGTAGCCGGCCTCCTCGAGCTTGCGCAGGTGGGTCGAGAGGTTGCCGGCGGTCATCCCCACCAGCTCCTGCAGACGGCTGAAGGTGACCTGCTCCCCGAAAGGCAAGACGGAGAGGGCGACCATCACGCGCAGCCGGGCCTGGGCGTGGATGACCGCGTCCAAACTGGGAAGGACACGCGGTGCCGTCACGATCGCGCCGGGGCGGATTGCCAGCTGCGAACCCGTGCGGCTACGGCCGCTACCAGGAAGCCGCCGCCCCCCGCCAGGGACAGCACGGCGAAGTTGGCGGGCACCCCCAGGGCGACGCTGCCCGCGCCGGTCACCAGCACCCAGGCGCCCAGCCCGTAGAGCAGCAGATCCGCCCAGATCATCCCCCCAGCGAGGTAGAGCAGCCCAACCACCAGCAGGGTGCTCCCGGTCCAGAGCAGTGGTGCCAGATGGGCGGGCAGCCCCTGGTGCTCCAGGGCGAGATCGAGCAGGCAAAGGCAGACCATGGCCAGGAGCCAGGACCACCCGTACAGCGAGGAGGTGCCGCGCGACGGGCCGTGAACCCCACGTCCGCGTGCCAGCACCTGGCCGAAGGTCACCAGGGTGGCGGCGGCGGAGAGGGTCACGATGGTCGCTCCGGCGATCCAGGGGGGCAGGGCCCGGCCCAGCCAGCCACTGGAAGCCAGCCAGGTGACACCGAACCCGACCAGCCACGCCACCCCCCACACCCCCAGGATCACCGCCGTGTCCGGCTGGAGGCTTCTGAGCGCCCGGCGGCGCTCAGAAGCGATGAGACCGAGGGCCGCCTCGGGTGAGAGCTCAGACTCGTCGCCGGCCGGGGCCAAGCCTCGCGCTCTCTGACTTTCGTCCATGATATTCATCTCCTCGCCAGCGACTACTTGGAATCACAAAGTAGTTTGCGGCGCTGCGAGTATAGCCGTTCGGCACCCGCCCAGGTGGGACCTCAGATGATGGGGATGGCAGCGGCCCCCACGCAGTAGGGCCGAGCGGACCAAATCCCAGGTGGAGACGCTCCAAGAGGTGGCCGACCTCTTTGCCGCCAGCACCGGGAGGGCCAGCAGCTCACGCGAGTACCGGTCGGTGCTGCGCTCCTTCGCCGCCTTCGCCACCGACCGGGGGGAGGGCTCCCCGGATCAGCTCTCCCCCACCCTCCTTCTCCACTACCAGGCGGAGCTGACCCGGCTGGCGCCGACAACCCGCCACCACCGGCTTCTACTGGTGCGTCAGTTCCTCCGCCACCTGGAGCGCTCCGGGCTCTGCCAGAGGGGACTCCCGGAGGTCCTGCGGATCCAGCCGCTGGCCCCCCACCACCCCAGGCCGGCGATCTCCCTTTCCGAGCAGCGGCGGCTGATCCAGGCGGCACCCGACCAGCGCAGCCGACTCCTCATCTGGCTGCTCCTGGGGACCGGGGCGCGGATCTCCGAGGTGCTCTCGTGCCGGCGCTCCTCCTACCAGGAGGGGCTCCTGTACCTCTGCGGCAAGACCGGCACCCGCTCGGTCCCCCTGCAGGAGGGGCTGCGACGGGAGCTGGAGGCCCACATTCAGGGCGCCGGGGGCAGGGACGGCCCGCTCTTCCGCTCCCGCCAGGGCCAGCTCTCCGACCGGAGGGCCAGGGAGCTCCTTCTGGACTGCTGCCGGAGGGCCGGTCTGCCGGCCCTCAGCCCCCACGACCTGCGCCACGCCGCCTGCTCCCGCTGGCTCCGGGCGGGGATCCCGGTGGTGGTGGTCTCCCGCACCCTGGGCCACTCCCGCCCCTCCACCACCTGGAACCACTACGCCTCGGTGACCGCCCAGGACCTCTC
>JAJYWT010000205.1 GCA_021791345.1 bacterium | reverse complement strand
CTCGTTCTTCCCCTCGCACCGGCAACGGCTCCGCAGCTGGCATCATCTTCATACTGCCAGCTTACCGGGTTCAGCTATTTCAACGACGGACCACTAGTGTCCTGCTTCTGAAGTAGTGACGCAAAGGCAGGCGATGCTGGCGAGGATGTAGGAGTCTTATGGGTGCCATAGTTGTCCAGCACCAGATGGACATCCAGGTCGGCGGGAACTGCGGCGCGCGTGCGCTGCAGAATGCTGAGGAACTCGGAGCTGCGATGGCGCCGGTGGGGGTCCCCGATCACATTGCCACTGCCGATGTCCAGGGCAGCGGACAAGGTGGGAATTCCGTGGCGGCGGTAGTCATGGGCTGACTCTCGGGGGTCCCGGGCCGCATCGGCGGCAGTGGCTGGGTGCGATCCAACGCCTGAATCTGTGGCTCCACATCGTCCACGCCGCGCTCCACAGGGCGCTTGGGCAGGTGGTCCGGTGGGGGTTGCTCACCAGGAACGTGGCGGACCTTGTCACCCTTCCGCAGATGAGCAGAACTCCCTGGCGGGTGCTCAACGGCGCTGAGGTGCGCCAGCTGATAGCGGCGGCGGCTACCGACCGCCTGGAGGCGGTCCACATCCTGGCCTGCACGTCAGGGATGCGTCGGGGCGAGGTCCTGGCTCTCCGCTGGCGCGACGTCGATCTGGAGCGGGGCGCCCCGCACCAGGGCTCGTCCACGAGACCCACCAGCCCCCGACTGATGTAGCGCTGCCGCCACCTCCCCACCCTGGCCTCGCTCACCTGAGGTTGGACTGATGTAGCGCTGCCGCCACCTCCCCACCCTGGCCTCGCTCACCTGAGGTTGGGCGGTCACATCCCGGTTGCTAACCCCTCGGCATAGCGCAGAACGAGGTCCGCCCGCCACGCCAACTCGTTCAGAGGTGGTGCTCCGGCGTCGCCAGCGTACGCCATGCTCCCCGTCCTCCGGGCTGACCAGCAGTTGGCGTTTGAGACGGCCACGGGGCATGATCTGGCCCTCATTGTGTCGCCTGCGACGACCATCCCATTGTCTCCTATCACTTCAGGAACCGGATACTAGAGGCGTCCGCACGGTTTCCCTCCCTCCGCCGATTGGTACTCTGCGTCCTCACCCAAGCGCAAGTGGCGCGAGTACAGCGCACCGGTCAGGCTGAGGCCTAGGAGCGCAAAGGGCAGAGGGCTGGGCTTAAAGAACAAGCTTCCGCCAAAAAATACGGGCAGGACAGGGACCACGGTGAGACACGATAGACCGGCGAGTCCGGGCCAGCCCGTGATCGCCGTACCGCTGGGGCCCATCATCGCCATGCAGAGCGGGATTCCCAACATGAGGTCCTGAATGTGTCCATACGGTGAGAACGTCGCCCATGCAACGAGAGAAAGCGGCAGGAGCACCGCGACCTGGATGGCCCAAGTCGCACTCCGAGCTTGCCAAACCAGGTATCCGAATCCCGCAAGCCCCAGGATTGCGCTCGCACCGACCGCTGCGTGAACCAACATCACCGAGGTGGCATCGCGCGGTCCCAGGTAGCCCAGCAGGCCAACGGCGCCTATCATTCCGTACGCGGTCAACTCCTGATGTTCGAACAGGAACACTGCTCTGATCCACTCCCCGAGAAGGGCAGGTTGTACCGCCAACGGAAGCAAGACCAGGGCGAGGCCACCAGCGGCCTCGCCCAGTGCCACTTGGCATAATCTGGCCCCTCCTCGGTAGCCTGCGTAGATTACCAACAGCGCAGCGACCGGCCAGTACAGCTGATAGTAGATCAACGACGCAGCCGCGGCGGCGACTCCGCTCCCAAAGTAATGCTCCCGATAGGCAAGAGTCAAAGCTGCAATGAGCAACGCGAGCGAGACACATGGCACCTGACCGAGGAGGTACACGTAGCACGCAATGGTGGAGGTAGCTGCGCCTATCCCCGCGGCAACGCCTCGGGACCAGGTCCAGCCAAGAGTCCGCGCCCAGATGCAGGTCAGCGAGAAGGCAGCTACGAAACTCAGCGCGTCCCAGATCCACAAGGCGGCTGGAGCGGGGAGGAAACTAAGTGGCGCAAAAAGGACAATGACCCAAGGCAAGTACGGAAGCGGGCCCGTCGGAACCTGACCCGGCCCTGGCTCGCTGAGGCGGTAGAACAGACTGTTCCCCAGGCTCACACTGTAGGGGCTCAAGTGGTGCCTTAGCAACCAGCCGCCGACCCACAGGTTGCGAAAGTCCGTCCCCGCCAAGTGCGTGCTGGTCATGACTATGACCGTGATCCCCAACATCACTCCCGTGGCCACGAGCCACAGTGAAACCGACAGAGGGCGCCACGGGACTAGCGACTTTACTGACAAGTGCCACCTCCTGGCTGGTCTACGCGATTGCGCTCGCCTTCGACGCCCCTAGCAGCATTGGGGTGTCGTCCCCACGCCGGTCCGTAAAATCAAAAGGTTCGCTGTGCGCGCTGCGGTCGAACGGGCCACACAGCGTAAGCCAGAACGAGTGTGAAGCCGACCAGCAACTTTCGGACCGAGTGAATTGATGTCGCACCAGAGTTGCTCGCGCTCGGGAGCGACTAACGTCCGGATACCAATGGCTTGGCAGACAGCAGCCAAATCGACGCGACGCGTACCGCTACGCGCGGTGAGCGAGGAGAGGAGCAGGGGCAACTGGTGTTCCTCACGGAGAACCCACCTCCACGGCATGCAGACAGCTGTCTGTGGGTCTCCCGACACGGCGACCGCAGATGCAAACGTACCCTACCTTCCTTGCCGGCACGCCTGCTACCAACTCGTGTGCGCCGACGTCCCTATTTACGACACTTCCAGCCGCCACCATCGCGTACGCTCCAATCTCGATGCCACACAGGATGGTCGCGTTAGCGCCAAGGGAAGCACCGCGCCTGACAATGGTCGTCTCAAGCCGCCATGCGCCGACAGCTCGCGGATGGAGGTCATTGGTGAATACGACACTTGGGCCAACGAACACCTCATCCTCAAGGGTGACACCAGCGTATACCGATACAAAGTTCTGAATCTTGCAGCGAGCTCCGATAACCGCGCCACTGTCGACGTAGCATGACTTGCCCAACTGGGTTTGGTCGCCTATGGTTGCCCCCGCGCGGACGTGAGCGAAGTGCCAAACGCGAACTCCCGAACCGATGTGCGCTCCGTCCTCAACGACCGCGGTGTAGTGAATGAGGTTCATTTCATCCTCGGGCCCTAGGACCCGCTAGCCGCGCGATAAAGCTGCGAAAAAGCAGCGCCAGAATCAACATGCCGTCGCGCCATATGCGTAGCTGGGAAACCTCAGCGCCATATCGCGCAGGGATAGGAATGTCTTGGACGTGCCCGCGGAGCCGTGCTAGCTCGATAAGCATGGCATTCTCGACTGCGTAGCCGCGATCTAGGGCGGATAAGTTGATGCGACAGAGCATGGAACCGGCTATGGCCACGTACCCATTCTGAGAGTCTTGGAGCCGCCACAGTCCAGTAGCCAACCGAGTGGCCCACGTCAGGAGCAGAGTGCCCACTGCCCGGAGCGCGGGCATGTGCCTCAAGGACGCCCAGCTGTAGAAGCGGTTGCCCTTAGTGAAGTCTGCAGCCCCAGAGCAGATCGGCGCAATCAAGCGAGGGAGGTATGCAGGATCCATTTGATCGTCGCCGGCCATCACGGCGACCAGATCCACATCCAAAGACAGCGCCTGTCGGTAGCCGGACACCAGTGCCCCACCAACTCCGCGATTGGTTTCATGGCGTATCAGCGTGACCCGGAGGTCGCCGAGGGCCGCGACCGCCGCCGATGTCCCGTCATTGCTGTGGTCGTCGACAACAATCACGTGGTCGACGAACGCGGGGCACCCGCGGATGACGGCGGCCACGTGAGCCTCCTCGTTGAAGGCGGGGACTACCACTGCGAGCTTGCGACCATGGAACACTTAGGCACGTCCAAGCGTAGATGTGACCACTTGGGCGACCTCGGCTACTTCTTCTGGCGTGAGCCCATGGTGGACCGGCAAAGACACGACCTGCTGAGCGACTAAACGAGCGTTGGGCAGGGGGCCGGCCACCACATTAGGGTGGTGAGCGTAGATTGGGTAGTCAGCGAGCACCTTGGGGTAGTACACTCTAGCTTCGATCCCGCGCTGGTGTAGTCTCGCGACTAGTTCATCTCTGGTCAAAGGGGCTCGGTCGGTGAGACGCACCGTGTACTGGTGCCAGACATGCCAATATCCTGCCGGGATGGACGGTACGATGAGCCCGGGTAAGCCCTCGAGAGCCGCCGTGAGGATGGCAGCGTTCCGAGCGCGCGCTGCCATCCGAGCCTCTAACTGAACCATTTGGCCCAGGCCGATAGCGGCCGCGACTTCCGTTAGGCGGTAGTTGTAGCCGATCGCCTCATAGTTGTAGGGTTCACGCATACCTTGGTTCCGTAGGAGGCGCAACTGGTCCCTGTCCTGAAGCGATGCGCCTGTCACCACCCCCCCCTCGCCGGTGATGAGATTCTTGGTAGCGTACAAGGAGAAGCACCCGAGGTCCATGGTACCGACGCGGTAGCCAGCCTGGACAGCGAAGTGTGCTTGGGCCGCATCCTCAATTATGCGGATGCCACTCTCATGCCGGAGATCGCGGTAGCCATCCATGTTTGCGGCAAGACCGTACAAGTGGACAGGGACAACGGCCTTCGTGAGAGGCGTCGTTGCGGCTCTGACGAGTAGGGGGTCGAGGTTGAAAGTGGCCGAGTCTATATCCACCAGATGGGCCACTGCCCCCCGGCCGAGGATGGAGTTTAGAGTGGCTCCGAATGTGAACGGTGTGGTGATGACGTGATCGCCGGCTCCTACTCCGGCAACCTCCAGTGCAAGCTGCAGGGCGGTGGTGCCCGACGAGGTGGCCACTGCGAAAGCGCTGCCAGCGCGGCGCATGAACGACTCTTCAAGCTGTGCAACGAGATTTCCCTGCACGAAAGCACCATGGTCCAGGACTTCCGCGATCAGACTTCGCTCCACCGGGCCGACGCCGACGTGGGCGATGCCTATGCGCATAGGGCCTCGATCGCCGCGGCCAATTCGTGCGGCGGAAGGATCGTCGCCCTCTCGGTGGCAGGATCGATGCGACCGTCGACAAGGTCAAGGAAGTGGTCGAGCTGTAGCTGTAGAGGTTCCCCTGCGTGCCTCACGAACGGCACGTCCACTGTAGTTGCTGATCGATAGATCAATGTTCCATTGGAGATCTGTTCCTGGGAGATATTCCGGTACGTCGTCAGCGTCTGCCGGAGCAAATCAAGTTCAAACACCGTCGACTCAGTAGCCAGCTGGAGCGAGCGGACTTTGCGCTGCCACTGGCGGCTGCACATCGTGCTCACGAGGGCCTGCTCGATTCGGAAAGTTGCTTCCACGGCCTCAAGGCCCGCCATGGGGCCGGAGGGAGCGGTCATAGCTGCGAGTGAGTCGTAGGGGCTCGTTGGGAAGTAGCCGAGTACGAGATCCAGGTCATGGATCAGGAGATCCCACAACGCGCTTGAAGACGGGTGGTTCGCCGGAGGGGACTGGCGCTGCGTCCGCACGTGGAGGATGGCGTCATCGATGAGGTTCTTGCACGTGGCGACGACGGGGTTGAAGCGTTCTACGAACCCGCACATGAGGGGCGTTCCAAGTTCCCGCGAGAGCTGGACCAGTGCGGCTACTTCTGCCCGCGAGGCCGCTACAGGCTTCTCCACAAGAACGGGGATACCTCGGCCCAACAGGACGGAGGCGACCGCAACGTGACTCGCGGTCGAGGTTGCGACGATGGCCGCGTCGATGTCGATAAGGCTGTCAAGGTTCGTGGTGAGCGTGAAACTCGCGTCAGCGAGGCTTGCGTGAGCGATCTGCGGATTCACGTCGACCACCTGGGCGACCGTGCATCTTGAGCAGGCCTGCGCTACTCTCAGATGGTTGGCCCCCATGGAGCCTAGACCTACCAAGCCCAGACGAATCAAGGCAGTCATCCCGGCCTTACTCGGCGAGTGCGTGGGCCACGGTCGTACCAAGGCTCGGCGGGCTGACCTGGTCGCGGACTCCGAAGTTGGCCGCGATCACTGGGGGGCGGGACTGAGGTATACGAGCCTTCATGCGAGCGTGCCGTGGAAGGGAGGCACCGAGGGGCAAGTATCGGACTTTACAGGCGCTCCGTGGTGACGCACGTGTAACGACTGACTGTCGCTATCACGCTAACGTACGGCGCGGCTCGCTCCGCTCCCAGCGAAGCCGCGGTCCCGGGATCGATTCCGGAAGTTGCTCTAGTGTCCGGCTTGTGAAGTGATACTAAGCCTGAATCCACCGATCAGGTGTTGAGCGGGGTGCGCTGGGGGCCGGTGGGGCGTCGCTGACAGGGGGAGGGCTGGCCGGGCCGTCAACCACCGGGTCAGGACTGGGGCGGGGTGGGAAGGGCGGCCCGGGAATCGCCTCAGACCAGGATCGGCAGTGGGATTCTGGGCATGCTGACGCCAATTGGGGCGCTGCGCGAGGTGTGCTGGAGGTGGCCGTCAGGTGACGACGCGGATCTGGCGGAGGGCGGTGAGGAACAGCCCCTGCCAGGGCCAGCGCTGGGGCAGATGCAGGGTCTGGCGGCGAGCGGAGCAGGTGCACCGCCCGGGGACGGAGAACAGGCACAGCCGGAGCCGGGTCGTGGTGGTGAGCACGGGCAAATGGCCGGGCAGGCCGATGGCCAGCACCCAGCGGGCCAGGTTGTGGGCCATGGTGGAGAAGGCCAGCCAGGCAGCGTTGGCGGCGAACCGCCCCGAGGGCAGATGGGCCAGGCCCGACCCTTCTTTGAGATCTCGGATGACCGCCTCCACCTCGGCGTGGCGGCGGTGGTCGGCCTCTAGCTCCAAGGTCGTGCCCTCTCGATCCGTGACCAGGCCGTGGTAGCTGAACTCGGTGAAGAGCGCCAGCTGGCTCCCGGGGGTGGGTCGCACCCGCCGCACGATCAGGCGAAGCCGCATCCCCTTCTTGCCGAAGGCGGTGTGCGGGATCTCGGCCACGTCGGCACCGGAGATCGGCTGTCCCTGCTCGTCCTCGCCGAAGGTGCCCGAGCTCGACCAGTAGGGGATCGGCGCCCACGCCTCCTCAGGGATGGTCGCAATCGCCCTTTGGACCGCCTTGTCCAGGCGCGCGGTGACCGAGAACCGCACCCCCGCCCGGCGGCAGGTGTTGAGCACCGCCTTGGAGTAGAAGCCGGAGTCCGCCCGCAGGGTCAGCTGGCCGGTGGCCCCAGCATGACGCACCCTGGAGAAGGTCTCGGCCAGGAACCCAGTGGCTCCCCGGGCGGTGAAGGCCGATCCGCCCCGCAGCCGAGAGTGGAGCACCTCGCCGGTGTCGGCCCTGGTGGCCAGCAGCGGGTGGTAGCCCCGCACCTTGGTGTAACCGAACCCCACCCCCTGCTTCAACAGCCCGAAGACCTCACAGATGGTGGAGTCCATGTCGATCGTGAGTGCCCTGTCGCCCGGGCCCCGATCTCCTTCCCAGGCTCGACGCAGCATCTCCCGCCCCACTGCGTCCAGCTGTCGGACGTGGCCCAC
>JAJYWT010000177.1 GCA_021791345.1 bacterium | reverse complement strand
AGATGTTGGTTGCGGGGTTTCGGGCGGGGTCGCCCGATTAGGAGTCTGCCCTCAGGGAGGTGGCGGCAAACCGCGGCTCAGTTGGAGGCTCTCTGCTCGGCCGCGCGCTTGAGCGCGGCCACCTCGGCGCGCACGCTGTCGACCGCCCAGTGCTTGAGCCCCCGGTCCAGCAGCGGCGACAGCGGACCGTAGCCGAAGTCGTACTCCTCGCGATGGGTGAGCAGCACCCCGTCGGGGCGCGGTTCCATCAGGAAGACGGCGTGGAAGCCGCGCAGCCGGCCCCAGAGCATCTCCAGGTCGACTTTGTGTTGGCCGACGGTGTAGCGGGCCCGGATATGGGACCGAAAGGGCCCGAGGTGGCCGTTGATGCGCGCCACCAGCTGATCGCCCTGCCGCGACTCCACGATCATCTCCTGGACCTTGGTCTGGCCATCGATGTAGGCGTCCGGGTCCATCACCGCCTCCCGGACCCGGTCCAGCGGGGCCCGAACCAGCACGCTCGCCTCCGCGATCATCATCTGTTCAGTCCTCCCAGAGCCTCAGGGTCACCTTGATGGCTCGGCTTTGGTCGGGACGGGCCGCCACCGTGAAGGCCTCCCCCCACCGCTGGATCGGGAAGGTGTGGGTGAGCCAGCCCGACACCGTCGCCTGCTGTCGCCGCAGCAGCTCCAGAGCGGAATCTAGCAGGTGTGGGCTGGAGGCCAGGGGGCCCTCCCGACCGTATCCGCTGGAGCCCAGCTGGCGCACCTCCTTGTAATAGGCGAGGGTGTCCTCCACCCGGCCGGGGCGCCCCACCCCGACGGTGACGATGGTGCCCCGGTCCGCCACCACCCGCAGCGCTTGCTCGGCGGTGGCGGGGGAGCCGATCGAGTCCAACACCAGGTCGGGACCGCCGGTCAGGGTCCAGGGCCCGCCCCGCCACGGATGGGCCAGCCGGCTGCCGCCCTCCTCGGCCAGCTCGGCCAGGAGTCGCTGGGGGGCGACCGGTCGTGCCCCGAGCTCTCGCACCAGCTCCACCTGATGCGGCCAGGCGCAGGTGACCAGGACGTCGGCGGCGGGCCAGCGCTCACGCGCCGCCAGGGTGAGCGCCAGCCCGATCGTCCCCGCTCCCAGGACCACCACGGACCGGGCCCTGTCCAGATCCGCCCTCCTCACCGCGTGCAGCGCCACGGCCACCGGGTCGGCGAGCACCGCCACCGCCGGGGAGAGGTCGCCGGGCAGGGGATGCAGCTGGCTGCGGTGGGCATGGATGATCTGGGCGAACCCCCCAGGGAGCCCCCGGACGGTGCCCAGGTGCATCCCGTGGCCGGTGCCCCAGGGACCGCCGGCCAGCACCTGAGAACAGTGCGGCGGGAATCCCGCGGCGCAGGCCGGGCAGCGCTGCGCCAATCCTCTCGCGTCACACCCGAGCCAGGGGTCGACCGCGACCAGCGTCCCCTCCGCCGGGCCCGTGCCGGCCCGAGCCTCCGCCACCTGGGCCACGATCTCGTGGCCAGGAGTGTGAGGGAAGCTGACCAGGGCGCTGAGGGGGTTGTCCGAGCTCGCCTGCAGGGTCGCCTCCTTCACGTCCGACCCACAGATGCCCGTCGCCACCACCCGGAGCCGGACCCAATCGGGGCCCGGGCAAGCCGGCTCTGCCACCTCGTCGAGGAACAGCGGTGCCCGGCCCCTGAGCGCCAGCCAGGGCCGCCATCTGGAGACAGCCCCAGCGAGCACGATCCGACTTGGTGAGGGGTCGAAGACCAGCGCCCGCATCAGCTCGACCCAAAGGCCGGAGACGCCCGGCGCAGGGTTCTCGCCGATCCCGCTCGGACGGTGCGTCGCATCACCATTTCGTTATCTTCCCTGCCTGTTCGATAACGTATCTCGAGATTGGCCGAGCGTAGCGTCGGACGTGGAGATAGTTTAGGCGTTGTAAGCAAATGAGCGGAAGGGTGAGGGCCAGATGGAGACTCTACGACCCCGGCACACCGGCTTTTGCTTCGGTGTTCGGGATGCCCTGGCGCTGACCGGGGCGGCGCTGGAGGCCAGCGGCGATGCCGCGGCGCTCGGGCAGGTGGTCCACAACGCCAGGGCGCTGGAAGATCTGGAGGCCAAGGGCCTGCGGCGGATCGACAAGCTGCCCGCGGCGAGCGAGGCGCCGGTGGTGATCACCGCCCACGGCGCGACCCCCCGCCTCTTCCAGACCGCCGCCGCTTCCGGGCTCACCGTGGTCGACACCACCTGCCCGCTGGTGCGGCGGGTGCAGCGGCACGCCCAGGAGCTGGCGGAGCGCGATCTGCCGGTCGTGATCGTGGGACACGGTCAGCACCAGGAGGTGGTCGGGGTGGCCGGCTGGGCCGGAGTCGACGAGGGGCGGGAGGTGACGGTGATCTCCTCCCTGGAGGAGGCGGACCGGCTGCCCTACCGCGAGCGTCGGGGGATCGTCTGCCAGAGCACCTTCCCCCAGCCGCTGTTCCGGGAGATCGCGGAACGGGTGGCCCGGAGGACGGGGGAGCTGGAGGTGCGGGACACCACGTGCCCGGTCGTCAACCAGCGCCAGCGCGAGGCACTCACCGGGCTGCTGGACCAGGTGGACGTGGTGATCGTGGTCGGAGGGCGCAACTCGGCCAACACCACCGCCCTCGCCGAGGCCTGCGCGGCCCGCCGCCCCACCCATCATGTGGAGAGCGCGGCCGAGGTCCGGCCCGAGTGGTTCCAGAAGGGGCAGCGGGTGGGGATCACCTCGGGGACATCCACCCCGGGCTGGGTGGTCGACGAGGTGGAGGAGGCGTGCCGTGATATCTGAGCGCGAAGATGCGATCGTGGCAGAGCTCGCAGATCCGGGGGAGAGCGTCGACGCCACCGCCAGGAGGGTCCTGGGACGCTACCAGTCGGCGATCACCGACGGCCTCCTGGCCGCGGTCGAGCTGCTCCCCACCGAGATCGCGGGACCGTCCCGCTACCACCTGGGACTGGAACCGGGGGCGAGGCCGGGCAAGGCGCTCCGCCCCACCCTGACGATGCTGATCGCGGCCGGCCTTGGGGGTTCCGCCGAGTGGGCCCGCCAGCTCGGGGTGGCGGTGCAGCTCATCCACGACTTCTCCCTGGTGCACGACGACATCGTCGACGAGGACCTCTCACGGCGCGGCCAGCCGGCGCTCTGGGTGAGGGACGGGATGGCAACCGCGCTCAACACCGGGGATGCGCTCCTCACCGCCGCCTTCCTCGCGATCAGCCGTTCCGGGGTGCCGCCCGCGATGAGCCGGTTGGCGGCCGACACCCTGGGGACGGCGACCCTGGAGATGGTGGCCGGGCAGCAGTCCGACATCGCGGCGACGGGCCAGCCACCCGCCGACCTCAGCAAGTACCTGCGCATGGTTGAGCTCAAGACCGGGGCCCTGATGGGCGCGGCCACCGCCATGGGAGCGGTCGCCTCCCGAGCCAGCCTGGAGGTGGTGGCCGCCTGCGAGAGTTTCGGCCGGACCCTTGGGATCGCCTTCCAGCTGCGCGACGACACCCTGGGCGTCTTCGGCGACGCCGAGGAGACCGGCAAGCCGGTCGGCAACGACCTGCTGCGGCGCAAGCAGGGGCTGCCGCTGCTGCTCGCCCTCAACGCCAAGGGTGAGCTGGGCAGGACCGCCGAGTCCTGGCTCGACCCGTCCGGGCTTTCCGAGTCCACCCTGGCGGCGGCGGTCGCACTCCTGAGGGAGAGGGGGGTCGCCGAGCGCTGCGAGGGGCTGACCACGACCTGGACCGAGCGGGCGCTGGGAGCGGCTGCCAAACTCCCGCTCGCCGCCCCCTTCGCCGCCGAGGTCGAGCGGCTGTGCCGCTGGTTGGGAGACCGCTGGAGTTGACCCTCGAGCTGATCTCGGAGTCCCCATTCTCGGAGGGGCTCGAGCCGAGACCAGAGCTGCAGCCGGTGCTGGACCGCGCGGTCGCCAACCTCCTCTCCCGGCAGCTGCCCGACGGCTCCTGGATGGGTGAGCTGGAGAGCAACGCCGCGATCACCGCCGAGTACCTGCTGATGTGCCGCTTCCTGGGGGTTGCCGATCGAGCGCGGGAGGCCTCCGCCCTGCGCTATCTGCGCGGCGAGCAGCGCCCCGACGGCAGCTTCGGGATCGCTCCCGAGGTCCCGGGGGACGTCAGCGTGACCGCCGAGGTCTTCGTGGCGATGCGCGCCATCGGGGTGGACCTGGACGACCCCGGGGTCGCCGCGGCCCGCGAGTTCGTCGCCCGCCATGGCGGCATCCACGCGACCCGGGTCTTCACCAGGATCTGGCTCGCCCTCGGCGGGCTCTGGCCCTGGCGCGAGCTGCCGGTCGTGCCCCCTGAGTGGGTCCTGATTCCCGGCCACCGCCCAGGGAGCATCTACGACCTCGCCTCCTGGGCTCGGGCCACCACCGTGCCGCTGGCGATCCTGCGGTCTCTGGAGACGGTCTTCCCACTCGAGCGACCGGCTCCCGGGGAGTTGCCCGCCGGCCCCCCGGTGCCGGCGGCGGGCACCCTGACCTGGAAGTCGGTGGACCGGCTGGTGCGCATCTACGGCAGGCTGCCCAAGGTGGGCCTGCGCAAGCTGGCGCTGGCGGAGGCCGAGCGGTGGATTCTGGACCACCAGGAGGAGGACGGCTCGTGGGCCGGGATCCAGCCACCCTGGGTCTACGGCCTGATGGCACTGGTGGCCCGGGGGCACCATCTGTCGGATCCCCCGGTCCGTCAGGGGCTGGCGGCGCTGGACAGCTTTGGGATCGAGGATGAGCGCGGCTTCCGGCTCCAGGCCTGCGTGTCCCCGGTGTGGGACACCGCGCTGGCGTTGTGGGCACTGATGGACGCCGGAGTACCACCCGGTCACCCGGCCGTGCGACGGGCGGTGGACTGGCTGATCGCCCGGGAGGTGAAGAAGCGGGGCGACTGGGCGGTGCACCTGCCCGACGTTGAGCCCGGAGGCTGGCCCTTCGAGTTCTACAACGACCAGTACCCCGACACCGACGACACCGCGGTCGTGCTCTGCGCCCTGACCGCGGCGGGCCACCGACGTCACGAGCCCGGCGCGGTGGGGGCCGCGATGGAGAGGGCACTGCGATGGCTGGTCGCCATGCAGGGGTCCGACGGAGGCTACGCGGCCTTCGACGCCGACAACAACCGGCGCTGGGTGGAGCGCCTGCCGATCTCCGACTTCGGGGAGGTGCTCGACCCGCCCAGCCCGGACGTGACCGCGCACGTGGTCGAGGCCTTCACCCGCTGCGGGGGCCGGGATCTGGCCCTGGCGCGTTGGCGGGCGGTCTCCTGGCTGCGCAGCTCCGAGGAGGGAGACGGCGCCTACTACGGCAGGTGGGGGGTCAACTACGTCTACGGCGGGGCCGCGGTGGCGACCGCGCTGGCCACGCTTGGCGAGGAGGCCGACCGCCAGCGGCTGGATCGGCTGGGCCGCTGGGTGAGGCGGCATCAACACCCGGATGGCGGCTTCGGGGAGTCGGTGCTCTCCTACCACTCCCCCGAGCACATCGGGCGCGGGGAGGCGACCCCGTCCCAGACCGCCTGGGCGCTGCTGGCGTTGGAGGCCGCCCTGCACCTTGCTCCCGAGGGTCAGCCCGACGCCGATCTGGCCCAGGGGATGGCGGCGGCCGGCGACTGGCTGGCCGCCCACCAGGACGAGGACGGCAGCTGGACCGACCCGCTCTTCACCGGCACCGGCTTTCCGCGCGCGTTCTATCTCCGCTACCACATGTACGCCACCGTCTTCCCGGTGATGGCACTGGCACGGTTGGTGCATCCCGGCCGGGCTCTCAGCGGGGAGGGTTGAGTCTGTGGGCCAGGTGAGCGCCACCCTGCCCGAGTTCTCCGCGGCCCGCCTGGAGGCTGCCCGACGGCGGGAGAACTTCCCGATTGCGGCCTGGCTGCTGCGCCCCAGCCGGCGCGAGGCCAGGGCCGCGATCTACGGCTTCTGCCGCCTGGTCGATGACATCGGCGACGAGCAGCTGGGGGACGCGCGCGCGCAGCTGGGGCTGTGCCAGGAGGAGCTGGAGGCGTGCTATACGGGGCACCCCCAGCACCCGGTGTTCCAGCGACTCCAGCCGGTGATCGAGCGCCACCAGCTGGACCGGGGATGCTTTCTGCGGCTCATCCAGGCCAACCTGCAGGATCAGGAGTTCGTGCGGTACTCCACCTGGGAGGAGCTCGACACCTACTGCACCCTCTCGGCCACCCCGGTTGGTCAGCTGGTGCTCGCCCTGGAGGGGATAACCGAGGAGGTGCCGGTCGGCCACTCCGACTCGATCTGCACCGGGTTGCAGCTGGCCAACATGTGGCAGGACATCGCCGCCGACCGGGCGCGCGGCCGCCGCTACCTCCCGCTGGAGGTGCTGGCACAGCATCGGGTCAGCGAGGAGGAATGGGAGAGCGGGGAGCCAACCCCGGGCAACCGCGCCGCCCTGAGGCATGCGCTGGGACGGGCTCGCCGCCTGCTGCGTGAAGGATGGCCACTGGTCCATGAGGTGCCCGGGTTGATGCGGGTGGAGATGGCGACCTTCATCCTCTCCGGACTGGCCGCGACCGAGGCGGTGGTGGAAGCCGGCGACCTGGTCTTTGAGCGCAAGGCCGCCGTCAGCGGGCGTCAGCGCCGGGCCACCCTGCTGACGTCGCTCCTCGCCTGGAGGGGCGGGCAACCGCCGCCGGGAAGATGAGCCTCGCGCCCGCCGCCGAACTCGAGGCCGCCCACCAGCAGTGCGCCCTGGAGGTCCGGCAGTCCGCCGGGAACTTCTACTACGCGTTCCGGCTCCTCCCCACCCCCAAGCGGCGCGCCCTGAATGCCGTGTACCGCTTCTGCCGCGGGGCCGACGACATCGCGGACGGACCCGGGAGCGCCGCGCAGCGACGGGACCGCCTGGAGGCCTACCGGCTGCTGCTGGAGAACGCCCTGAGGGGCCGGCCCACCAGCCCGGAGTGGCTGACCTTGGCCGACTCCGCCGACCGCTTCCACCTCGATCCTCGCCACCTCCACGATGTGATCGACGGCTGCAGCGCCGACTGCGCGCCGCTGGTGATAGCGACGGAGTCCGACCTGAAACGCTACTGCTACGGGGTGGCCGGATCGGTGGGCCTGCTCAGCGCCCGCATCTTCGGCTACACCGACCCGCGGGTGGAGACCCTGGCGGTGGAGCTGGGCGAGGCGATGCAGCGCACCAACATCCTGCGCGACCTGGCTGAGGATTTGGCCAACGGTCGCTGCTACCTGCCGCAGGCCGACCTCGAATCGTTCGGAATCGACGAGGCCGACCTCGAGATAGGCCCTCGGGGCCATCACGCTGACGCCTATCGGCGGCTGATGGCCCACGAGGCCGAGCAGGCCCAGGAGCACTTCGCCATCGGCCTGCAGCTGGTCCCCCTGGTGGACCGCGACGCCCGAGGCTGCCCGGCGGCGCTGGCCGCCCTGTATCAGCGCCTCCTGCTGGAGATCCGTCGGCGCAACTTCGACGTTCAGACTGAGCGGGTGGCCCTCTCCTCCGGGCAAAAGGTGAGGCTGGCCGTATCCGCCTGGCTGAGAGCCACCCTACTGCCATGAGCGCCGGTGGTCCACCTGCGACGG
>JAJYWT010000083.1 GCA_021791345.1 bacterium | reverse complement strand
CAGCTCGGTCATCATCCGCAGGCCGTAGTGGGCCCGAGATGAGATCCGCATCGCCACCGGGGTCTGGGAGTTAAATCCGACTGCCACGTCACCATTTTACGCCCGGGCGCCCGCTGCCAGGGTGACGAAGCTGGTCTCGGGTTGGCCCACCCGGCCCGCTGGAGGCGCGGAGGCGAACCAACATCGGGCCGGCGGTCACTCGGATGAAGCCGCCTCTCCCGGCCTCCCATTCAAGGCCAAGGGGAGGTCTGAACGCCCCTTGGACGGGATACACGATGTGAAGATGGTCGAGCGCGCGGCCGGCTGGTCGCTCCCACCGAGGTACGGGAGTGCTCAGGGCTGGCCAAGGGCACCTCGGTCGTGCTTCTGGAAACAGTGAAGAGCCTGCTCCTTCTCGATCGCAACCAGATGCCAAATCGGGAGCGAACGAATCCGGCTGGGGTCCACCTCGCCGGGGAGCTGCTCGCTGGACGCCGGGCCGACGCGGGGTCCTCGCGCTCAGCTCGGCCGGCGGCCCGCCTGGTGAATCACGGTGCCCGACTTCATCACGAAGTCAACCGCCTCCAGGGTGCCAACATCCTGCAGGGGATCGCCCGAACAGGCGACCAGGTCGGCGCGGTGCCCGGGTGAGATCTCTCCCAGCTCGCGCTGCCGCCGCAAGAGCGCTGCCGCGTTGAGCGTGGCGGAGCGGATGGTCTGAAGAGGGCTCATCCCCATCTCCACCATGCGGCGGAACTCTGCCGCTTGATTGACGTCCTCCCAGCGGAAGGCGCCCACGTCCGTACCGAACACCACCTCCACCCCGGCGGCGAGACAGTTCGCGAAGGAGATCCGGGGCGCCTCGCGAAGGGCGAGAAGGGTGGGGATGAGGGGTATTCCCCGTCGCGCCATCATCTCCGCGGTCCCCGGCGTGATGGCGGAACCATGCTCAATGGAATCCACCCCGGCCGCCACCGCCATGTCCGTGCCCGACACGGTCATGGCGTGAGCGGCCACCGGCACCCCCCTGGCGTGGGCCTCGTCCACGATGGCTGACAGCTCCGCCGCCGTCCAGGGAGGAGGGCCGTCCATGTACCCGTCCTGGTTCAGCTCCGACTTCGGCCCGGCCGAGGCGTACACCTTGACCCAGTCCACCCCCCGGGCGACCTGCCGCCTGACCTCGCGACGACAGCCTTCCACCCCATCGCACTCTGCGACGCCAACTGGGAAGCTCCAGTCGGAGCGGTAGCCGGCGATGGGATAGGAGTACCTGGCACCGATGGCCGGGCCAGCGGCCAGGAGCTCTGGGCCGGTGAGCACCCCCTCGGAGACCGCCTGTCGAAGGGCAACGTCACCGAAACCGGCTCCCTCCGTGCCGAGGTCGCGCAGGCAGGTGAACCCGTGGCGGAGGGCGGTCCCAAGAGACCTCACCGCGCGTGCGACCCGGTGGGCCGGCTCCTCCTCCAGGATCTGGTAGGCGTACTCCGCGGACGTGCGGTTGCCCTGCAGGAAGATGTGAGTGTGGGTGTCGATCAGCCCGGGCAAAAGGCTGCGATCCCCTAGGTCCAGAAGGTCGGCCCCTTCGGGCGGGGAGGGGACGACCTCGGAGATCAGGCCACCCTCGACCACCACCACCGCCTTGGAGAGCCACACCCCCTGGACCACGTCAAGCACCCGGGTGGCTCGGATGGCCAGCGGTCCGCGCCCTCCCCCCGACCGAGCCGCGGGAGCACCAGCTACCATCGGCAGGCTGCACCCATGTCGGCCTTCAGGCGCTGACCCCGCCGTCCACCAGGAGGGTGGCACCGTGGACGTAGTCGGCGGCCGGCGACGCGAGGTAGGCGACGGCCCCGGCGATATCCTCGGGCGTGCCGATACGCTGTGCCGGGACCCCTCGCCGCCATGTCTCGAGCGCATCGGGGCGGCTGGTGATCCAGTCGGCCATCGGGGTGTCGATCAGGCCGGGGCAGACGCAGTTGACCCGGATCCCCTCCTTCCCGTGGTCGAGGGCCAGGGACCGGGTCAGCATCACGAGGCCCGCCTTGGAGGCGCAGTAGGCAGCCCGCTCATGCCCGCCGCGCAGCGCCGCTGTGGAGGCGATGTTGACGATGCAGCCGGAGCCCATCCTCGCCATGTCGGGAATGAACTCGCGGCAGGTGAGGAAGGGACCCTTCAGATTGACGTCCAAAGTCCGGTCCCAGTCGGCCTCCGCCAGATCTGGGATCCGGTGGGTGAAGAACACGCCAGCGGCGTTCACAAGTAGCCAGCAGCTGCCGAGCCGATCTCGCACCTCCTCCCGCAGCCTGGCCACCTCGTCTCCTCGGCTCACATCACAGCGCAGTGGAACGGCCCCAGGGATGCCGTCCAGCGCGCGCTCCAGCGCCGCGGCGTCCAGATCGACGCCCGCGATCTGGAAGCCCTCCCGGTCGAGCTGGTGGGCGATGGCCCGGCCGATCCCACCCGAGGCCCCAGTAACTACCGCGACCGCTCGATCAGGCCTTCCTGGGCGGGCCACCTCGGGTCAACGCTCCTGCAGACAAGACGCTGCGTCTGAACCGCCCAGCGCCACGCCCGGCCGGGGGCGGGAGGGGCCTGGGCGGCCGCTAAGGCGATGGGTGACGCTCACTCTCCCCACCCCTACTTGAGGTAGTACTGCTGCGGGTAGATCACGTCGAATGGGTCCTGGGGCAGGAGGCCCTGGAGGGAGCTCTTGTACATGGTCAACTGGATGACTCCCATGGGCATGTAGAGCACCGGAAGGTTCTCCGCCAGGTAGTTCTGGTACCGGTCCAGCGCCGCTTGCTCCGCCGTCTGGGTTGGGGCAGTGTTCGTGGCCAGCACATTGGCGTCATTGGTCGCCGAGGAGTAGCCGCCCGAGTCGTCGACCGCCCCGGGTACGAACAGCTCCTCCCCGGTGGGCAGGAAGTCGGGTCCGTAGGTCCAGGTGAAGCTGAGCGCGACATCGGCGAGGTCCCAGTTGTTGCAGGGCTTACTGCTGCTGCACCCGTTCTGAATGGTGGCCCCCACATCGGCGGTGGCCTCCTCAGAGAGGGTGAGGGCGATCCCGGCCTTGGCCCGCATGGTGGACTGGAGGGCCGCCATCTCATTGGTCAGCTCCTGGGTCCCGCTGGAGTAGAGCAGCTTGAAGCTGGCCGGCTGGTTAGCGCTGATCCCAGCGCCACACTGACCCGGTCCCGTCCCGGGGTCCGCGCAGTAGCTGGTGCCGCCCGGCACCACCTTCCAGCCGTTGGCCTTGAGCAGGTTTACCGCGCGGGTCGGGTCATAGGGGTAGACCTGACCGTGGGCTTCCAGGGAGCTGGCGAAGGGATCGGGTATGGAGGTAGGAACCGGTCCGTTGACGATCGATCCGTACCCCTGGAGGAACTCCTTGATGTAGGCCGGCTGGTCCACCAACGACTGCATCGCCTGGCGGAAGTACAGCTGGGAGAAGATCGGCCCGGACGTCTGGTTGGTGAAGTTGTAGGGGATGTATTCGAAGCCGTAGGCGTCCCACGGGGAGAAGCTGTAACCCTCCTGCCTCTCCAGCGACTTGACCTGAGCCAGGTCCTCGACCGGGACGTAGCCGATTGTGACTGAGCCAGAGCGGAGGGCGTCGAACTCGCTCGTCTCACTGGTGAAGGGGAGCTCCTCGAAGGCGGCGATCCTGGGCTTGGGAGTGCCCGAGTACTCGCGGTTGGGCACCAGCTTGACGAAGCCGCTGGTGGTGAACTGGCCCACCTTGAACGGTCCGTCCACCACCTTCCAGAGGGGGTTGGTGGCATAGGTGGAGAGGTTCTGCGACTGGACGTTGAGGAACTGGGCCACGCCCAGCGCACCGGAGGTCGCGGTCCCGGGGTCGGTGGGAACGTACTGGACCGGAGAGGTTCCGGGCAGCGGCTCCCTGGTTGCCGCCGTGGCGTCGTAGTCGCCCACGGCGCCGGAGGCCGACAGCTTGTCCCAGACGCTTCTCGGCATGGGGTACACCTGGCTCAGCTCGTTGTAGAGGTACCAGGTTGGGTTGTAAGAGTCGTTCAGAGTGAGCGATAGGGTGTAAGTGCCGGTCTGGCGGTAGCTGACAATGTTCTCCGGGAAGCCTCCCGGCACGAATCCACCCCAGCTCGGCCCTGCAGCTCCGTTAGGGCCGGTGACGGTGGGCGCATTGGGGTCGGTCGCGGCACTGACCAGGTTCATCCAGAAGATCACGTCGGAGGCGGTGATTGGCGTCCCGTTGGACCAGAGCCAGTGCTTGAGAGTGATCGAGACCACCGTGTTGTTGTGGGAGAACACCGGGGGGTCAGCCACGCTGAGGTTCGGATTGAAGAGCGGCTTTCCGTTGTCCCCGAACCAGTAAAGAGGCAGGTAGATCTGATTGGCGAACTGGTAGAGGTTGGCATTCGACTCGTAGGCACCGGGTAGTAGGGGGAAGATGTAGTTGGGCGGCGCCCCCACCTGCTCCGCGTAGGTGATCACCTGACCCGAGCTGTGGTTTGAGCTCGGGCTGGCCGAGCTGCAGGCACTCACGGCCAGCACGCATCCGAGTGCCAGCCCGCTCAACGTAAGCCCTCTCTTCCCCAACCTCACCTCCACCTCCTCACCGGCCCGCCTTCACCGGAGCCTCTCAACGGGAGCTCATGCAAGGCCCAGCTCGTCGAATACCCATCCAACTAGAGGTGGTGATTCTAGCACGCCTCTCATATTGGACGCCTGAAGCCTCCTTTAACATGCATGCGCATAGACCAGAGCAGCCCCGCACGATGGGCAGTTCCGCCGATCCGCGTGGGCAACTGTTAGCTATCCTCCCGCACCTTCTGCGCCGGCTCTCGTCGGAGGTTTGGTGTGAGCAGCCGGTGACAACGTAATTACGTTATAGTGTGTGCGATGTCGGCTGAGACTGAATCTTCTGCCACCTCGCCGGCGGAATCTCAGCTCCAGCAGCTGGAGCTCCGGCTGGCCGCCCTGGAGGCGGCGGTGTTCCCCGATGGTCCTCGGGAGCTGGTGGCTCTGGGGGATGCCCCCGGGGACCGCTATTGGGCGCTGGCGGGATTGAAGGCACGAACGGGCGGACGCAATGTGGTCCTCTTCACCGGGCACGTGGCGCTGGAAGGGGAGCCGGTGTACGAGTGGCAGCAAGGGGCGGCGGTGGACGGGCTCCTCGCCATGGACGTAGACGCGGCCGCCGGCGCTCTCGGTGCCCTCGGTCACCCGGCGCGGCTGCGCCTCCTGCAGGCTGTCCTGCGCGGCCAGCGGAGCTCCGCGGAGCTCGGGGCGCTGGAGGGGCATGGGACATCTGGCCAGCTGTACCACCACCTGCGCGAGCTCCAGGCGGCAGGGTGGCTCCGCTCGGCCGGACGGGGCACCTACGAGGTGCCCCCGGCGCGTGTAGTACCGCTGCTCACCGCCCTGGCGGCGGCGCGGCCGTAGACCCGGTCAATCAGGGAACTGGAGGATTCGATGGTGGACAGCCCAGTCAGGGTTTTGCTGGACCGGAGGGTGGTGGTCACGGCCCTCACGGCCGCCGTGGGCCTTCTCGCCGGCTGGGGCGCGGGAGGCCACTGGACGATGGGAGTCGTGACCGGTGCCGCCGTGGGCACGGGGGCCGGCGTCGCCGCCTTCAGGGGAAGCGGCAGGTCGCGTTCACGGTAGTCGCAGGCGCCCCTGGGTGCCGCTCCCTGTGGTTGCCGTCAGACGGTCAGCGCTCCATCTCCCGAAGAGCGGAGCTGAGCACGGCCAGGGCCCGGTCCAGACGCTGCTGCCGCCTCCGGTTCGGCTCGTGGTTGGCCTCTGCTGCTACATATCCGACCAGTTCGTCGAGCTGCTCCTCGTCGGCCAGGAGGGCCACCCCCTCGTCCAGCCCGGTGGCCTGGTAGACGAGGCGCTCGCAGCGCAGGTCAAGCAACGTGAGCGTCCGCAGCGCCGCAGCCACCTCGTCGGAGACGACTATCTCGGCGGCGGCCACGCTACGGCGGTGGGCCCGTGGTTCGCGAAGGTCCAGGTAGGTCCCTTGCCAGCCGTAGATGGCACCCTCGTCCCCGCAGGTATCACAGCCCCACTCGATCCGGGGCGGGAGCTCCGATCGGAAGACCACGATCCGCCCCGGGCACCGGCTCCGCCCCGGCCTCCGGCGGCAGGGAAGTGCGCTCACCCAGGCTGTGCCAGGGTCGCCTGCAGTGGCGGCCCGAACGATGTTCCCGAGGTGCTCGGCAAGGTTGCGGGCGGACGCGGGGGCGTCCTCAGGCAGATCGAGGAAGTGGCGGAGGTCCGAGACGTGCACCGCGGGCAACTGTAGCCAAGTCTCTTCGCCTGTGGGGCGGCACCGCCCCACAGGCGAAGAGCGAGCTGGAGCATGACGGGTTCTAGACAGCCCGCTTCGTGCTACTATCGCCGCACATGGAGACGATCGGGATCAGGGAGCTGCAGCAGCGGGCCTCTTCTGCCGTCCGGAGGGTCCGCCGAGGGGAGACGCTCGGGGTCACCTATCGCGGTCAGTTGGTGGCCGTCCTGGCGCCGCCCGCAATAGCCACCGGTACCGGAAGCCTGCTCGCTGCCGGCAGGGTCACACCAGCACGTTGGACCCACGGCCCGCTACCAGAGCCGGCGGTGGCATCCCGTCCGACCCAGGAAGTCCTGGACGAGCTGCGCTCTGAGGGTTGATGTGGCCTTCTACATCGAGACCTCGGCGTTCCTCAAGCTCGCGGTGGAAGAAGAGGGCTCGCCCGCCATGCGCCGGTGGTTTACCGACCACCGGCCCTGCTGGTCGTCCCAATTGCTCGCGACCGAGGCGCACCGAGCGGCCATGCGGCTCGGCCTGGCGCCCGAGCTCATCGAGGAGCTGCTCGACAGCGTCTCGCTGATCCTCCCTTCTGCGTCCACCTTTGAGCTCGCGGGACGGCTTGGACCCGTCGACCTGCGCTCCCTCGACGCGGTCCATCTAGCTGCGGCAGGGGAGATCGGCCCGGAGCTGGAAGGGGTGGTCACTTACGACCGGCGCCTTGTCTTGGGCGCCGCGGCGGCTGGTTTCCCCGTAATTCAGCCCTGAGCTGGCTCGGCCTGGAAGCGAGCAGCCGTCCGGGCCAGAGGGACCCGCTCCGGGCTGGTCACTTCGCCCGGGGAGACCCGGGCGCTCGGACCGGCTGACCTGGCTCAACCCCTTCTGCCACCGGCAGGGGAACGCCTCAGGCCAGCGGCCCGTGTGTATCCACGCAAGCGGCCCTCGCCCGCAAGTTTGGGTTTGAGCCCGCGGAGCCGCTTGCGCAACCTCCCCGCGGGCTCCTATCGCAGACCGCCCGCTACGCAGCGGCTCTGCGGCCGCCGCGGCCGCTCAGACGGCGGCGGTCTGCCGCAGCTGCGCCACCTCCCGCCCCACTATCTCCGCCGCCTCCTCCACCTCGGCCCGGGTGGTCCCCCTCCCGATGGTGAGGCGGAGATGGGCTCCCGCCAACGCCGGTGGGAGCCCCATCGCCAGGAGGACATGGGACGGAGCCTGGGAGCCGCTGGCGCACGCCGACCCCGCAGACGCGCACACCCCGGCGCGGTCGAGGCGCATGAGCAGGAGCTCCCCCTCGGCGCCGGGGATCGCCAGCGTGCAGAAGTTGGGGAGGAGGTCCTCGAGGTGGGAGGTGA
>JAJYWT010000160.1 GCA_021791345.1 bacterium | reverse complement strand
CGGGCCGGGGATCTCCGCGCCTCCCTGGTGGTCTCCGCGGACGGCGCGATGTGGCGGCCCAACGAGCCATCGATCTCCTTGGGGTCCAAGGGGCTGGTCGGCCTCACCGTGGAGGTGACGGGGGCCGCCGAGGACCTGCACTCCGGCCGCTACGGCGGGACCGTGGCCAACCCCGCCTCGGCGCTGGCGGCGATCGTGGCCGGGCTGCACAATGCGGACGGCCAGGTGTCGGTGCCGGGCTTCTATCGGGGGATTGCTCCGCTCAGCCCAGCCCGGCGCGCCGAGATCGGGGCGGTGGACTTCGATGAGCTCGCCTACGCCCGCGAGCTCGGGGTGCCCGAGCCGTGCGGAGAACGCGGGTTCACCACCCTGGAGCGTCTCTGGGAGCGTCCCACCCTGGAGGTGAATGGGCTGGAGGCGGGTGGCAAGTACACTGTCATCCCCCACATAGCCCGCGCCCACATCACCTGCCGCCTGGTCGAAGGACAGGATCCCCGCTCGGTCCTGGATGCCGTCTCCGACCGGATCATGGCGATCGCGCCGCCGGGGGTGCTGGTCAGGGTGCTGCCCGACCCGGGCGGGGTGCCGGCCTACACGATTCCCGCGGACCATCCCGCGGTCGTGGCCGCCGCTAACGCACTGGCGGAGGTGTATCCGGGTCGCCCGGTGCTGTTCGCCAAGATCGGAGGCAGCGTCCCGGCCACCGACCTCTTCGCCAGGGTCCTGCGCTGCAAGACCCTCTTCTTCTCGTTCTCGACGGCCGACGAGCACCTGCACGCCCCCAACGAGTTCCTGAGGCTGCCCCGCCTCTTGGAGGGCATGCGCGCCTGGGAGCTGCTCCTCCGCCAGCTGGCTGAGAGGCTGCCCGGGGGGGTGGTGGATCCCCCGCCGGTGGCCCAATCATGATCACTGCGACCGAACAGCTCCGGCAGCTGGACGAGCAGTTCTTTGACGCGATGCACTCCACCGACCCGCTGACGGCCACCATGCTGGGGGTGGAGGGCTACGACTCGCGCTTGCCCGATCCGAGCCCAGAGGGGGTTGAGCGCTCGGCTGCTCGCTTCCGGAAGATCGAGGAGCGGCTCTCGCAGCTCTCGCCCGACCATCTGTCGGCCGAGGACAGGATCGACAGGGAGGTGATGGCCGAGCTCGCCTGGTCGCTGCGGGTCAACCTGGAAGACGGGCTCTGGGCGGCCAACGCCTCGGCCGCTGGCTACGTCTCCCCGCAGGCGATCGCGTTCCAGGCGATCCCGACCGCGCCGCTGCGGACGCGCGTGGCGGTCGGTTGGTACCTGGAGCGGCTCGCCCAGCTGCCGGCGTACATGGATGCGGTGCTGCTCCGGTACCGCCAGAGCATGGCGGCGGGAAGGCACCCAACCAAGGTCGGGGTGCAACAGGCGATGGCTCAGCTCGATGGCCACCTGGGCCGTCCGCTGGTCGAGGACCGGCTGCTGGTGGCACTGCGCGCCTCCCCAGTCGCGGAGTCCCATGACCTGGCGCGCGCTGCCGAGGTCGTGGAATACCAGGTCCGTCCGGCGCTGGCCAGGTTGCGAGATGGCCTGGCGCAAGAGCTTCTGTCCGGGGCGCGCCCGGAGGCGGAGGTCGGCCTGTGCTTCATCCCCGGGGGCGAGGATGCCTACCGGCGGGCGGTCCGCCGCCACACAACGACTGAGCTCGAGCCCGCGGAGATCCACAAGATAGGGCGCGATGTCCTGAGTGCGTTGGAGCAGGAGTGGGAAGAGGTCGGCGGCCGGGTCTTCGGCAGGTCGTCGCCCGCAGATGTCCGTCGCCGGCTGCGTGAGGACCCGCGGCTGCGCTTCCACAGTTCAGGTGAGATCGTGGAGGTGGTCCGCGCGGCGCTCGGCCGCGCCGAGCAGGCTCGGGATGGGTTCTTCCCGCAGCTCGAGATAGCCGACTGCGTGGTCGAGGAGATCGACCCGGTCGAGGCGGGGAACTCCGCCCTCGCCTACTATCGCGGGCCGTCTCAGGATGGGGGAAGAGCGGGCGCGCACTGCGTGCTCACCACCGACCCGACAAGCCGCTTCACCTATGAGTACGAGGCGCTTGCCTTCCACGAGAGCAGTCCAGGGCATCATCTCCAGATCGCCTCCGCTCAGCGGCTGGAAGGACTGCCCCGATACCGGCGTCACCTGGATGCCGAGGTCTGCGCCTACGTGGAGGGCTGGGGGCTCTATGCGGAGCGCCTGGCGGATGAGATGGGGCTGTACACCTCCGACCTGCAGCGCCTGGGCATGCTGTCCTTCGACGCCCTGCGCGCCTGCCGACTCGTGGTGGATACCGGGATGCACCACCTGGGGTGGTCGCGCCAGGAGGCGGTGGACTTCATGTGGCAGAACACCGCGACTACCACCGCCAACGTCGACAACGAGGTCAACCGCTACATCGCCTGGCCGGGTCAGGCGCTGGCCTACATGGTCGGCCGCCGGGAGATCCGGCGCCTGCGCCGGGAGGCCGAGGCGGATCTGGGACCGCTCTTCGATCTGCGAGGATTCCACGGGGCAGTCCTCAGTCAGGGAGCAGTGCCTCTTCGCGTGCTCGCCGGGGTGGTGGAGCGATGGCGCAGCTCCGTCGCGCGCGGCGGGAATGCCAGCGGTGAGCAGCCGGCTTGAGCGCTCACCCCCGGCTCTGGGTTGGGAATCGGTACAGGCGCCCGCGTGTCGGGGCCCGAGGAGGTGATACATGTCTCGAGTAGCTATCGGGGAGCTGACCGCCGGAATGGGAGAGGTCAAGCGTGGCTGGGTGCAGATCCCCGGCATCGATCCCCCCTGGGAGGTGCCCGCGGTCGTGGTGCGGGGGGCTGAGCCCGGTCCCACCCTGGCGGTAACCAGCGGGATGCATGCGGCGGAGTACGTCCCCATCGAGGCGGTCACCCGCCTCACCAGGTGGCTGGAGCCGGGCCGCCTTCGGGGGACTGTGGTCGCAGTGCTGCTGGTCAACTCGCCGGGCTTCTACGAGCGCTCCATCTACGTCAATCCGCGTGACGGCCGGAATCTGAACCGCTCCTTCCCCGGCAGCGCGACCGGGGACCCCGCCGAGCGGGTCGCCGCGTTTCTGGTCGAGAACCTGATAGAGGGCGCGGATGCCTACGTCGACGCGCACTGTGGCGACCTGATCGAGGCGCTGAGCCCGTTCACCCTCTGGACCAGGGCCGGGGATCCAGAGGTGGCGCGCCGCTCCCAGGAGCTGTCCGCGGCCTACGGGTTCGAGCACAGCCTGGGCGTGGACCCCGACTCGGTGCCCGGCGCCGCCTACGCCACCGCCGCGTTGCGGGGGGTGCCTGCCATCATCGCCGAGATCGGGCAGCAGGGCATCACCGATGAGCCCTCGGTGGCCCGGCACCTGCGGGGGCTCCAGAACGTCCTGGCCCAGCTGGGCATGATCGACCCTGTCGGAGAGCCACCCCCTCCGCCGGAGGCGATGGACGAGATGGTCTGGACCAGGACCGATGTCTCGGCGACCTACCACCCGCAGATCGTGGTTGGGGAGCGGGTCGAGAAGGGGCAGGTCGTGGGGGAGCTGCGTGACATCTTCGGGGAGCCTCTCAGGACCATCCGGGCCGACGCCTCAGGGGTGGTGGTGTTTCTGGTCACGTCCCTGGCGGTGAAGGCGGGTGACCCCTTGCTGGGGATAGGAGTGCCGAAAGGGCAATGAGGGAACGGGTGGGCGGCCCCTGCTTACGTGGGCCGCCACCCTCCTCTTGGCCCAGTCAGCAGGTGCCGTTCCAGTTGCTCTGGTAGGCGGGGGGGCAGTCCACCGGCGCGAAGGCGTTGCTGACGGTGTTGGGCAGGTAGTAGTAGGGGTACGGACCGCTGCCGACCTGGACCACATCTGCTGGCTTGGCGTACCACATCACCGGCTGGCCGGCCAGCGCCTTCTCCATGTAGGTCTGCCAGAGGGGGGCGGCCCCGCTGATTCCGGAGGTGACGCTGCTCAGTGTCTTGCCGTCCGGGTTGCCGACCCAGACCCCGGTCACCAGCTGGGGGGTCCAGCCGAAGGTCCAGTTGTCCTCGATGTTGTTGCTGTACTGTCCGGCGGCGTTCTGCTTGTCCGAGGTCCCCGTCTTGGCCGAGACCGGCCGCCCGGGCAGCGTGAGGTGGGCGTAGGGGCCGAAGTCCTGAATCCGGTTGTTGTTGTTGGAGAGCATCGCGTTCATGATGAAGGCGACATCCGGAGGCACCACCTGCAGCGAATTCCGGGCCACGTTGTATTGATAGATGGTGCGCCCCCCGCTCACCACCTTGAGGATGGCGGTGGGTTGATGCAGCACTCCGCCGCTGGCCAGCACCGACGCTCCGGTCGCTATCTGCAGCTCGGTGAGACCGATCGAGAGACCGCCCAGCGTCAGGGCGGGCCCGTAGGTGTTCTGGGGGTTGAGGAGTTCGGAGGCTCCCATCCTCTCCGCCATGCTCACCACGTTGGGCAGGCCGGTGATCATCTCGACCTTCACTGCGGGGATGTTTATGGAGTTGCCCAGGCAGTTCTGCAGCTGACACAGCCCGGTGAAGTCGTGCTCGTAGTTCTGGGGGGAATAGCCATTGATGTCGATCGGCTCGTTCAGCACCGGGGTGGTCATGGTGAACTTGCCGGAGGCGATCGCGGCGGTGTAGGTGAACAGCTTGAAGGTGGACCCGGGCCGTCGGGGCTCGATGGTCATGTTCACCTGGCCCACCGGGCCGTTGTAGTTGCTGGTCCCCACCATCGCCAGGATCTCGCCGTCCCGGGGGTCGAGTGAGACCAGTGCGGAGTCGCCAATGTTGTAGTCGCGCAGGAGCCGGGCGTTGTTGGCCGGGTTCTGGATCACCCCCTCCGCCTTCTGCTGGTCGGCCATGTTCAATGAGGTGTAGATGGTCCAGCCCCCCGGGTTCAGGTAGGCGTCCCCGAAACGGGCCTGCAGACGCTGCTCCACATAGCTGACGAAGTTCGGCGCCAGCGTGGGTGGGCCCTGCTCCCAGGAGTAGTAGGTCAGCGGCTCGCGGTAGGCGGCATCTGCCTGGGCCTGGGTGATGTAGTGATTGGTGACCATGGTCTGGAGTACCACCTGCTGGCGCAGCTTGGCGTAGTTGGGGCCGGTGGTGCCGACGTACACCAGGGGGTCGAAGGCGGTCGGCGCGTCGGGGATTCCCGCCAGCATGCTGGCCTGGGCGAGGTCCAGCTTGCTCGCGGGGATGTGGAAGTAGAGTTCCGCGGCGGTGCCGATCCCGATCGCCTGGTTTCCGTAGGGGATCCGATTCAGGTACATCTGCAGGATCTGGTTCGGTTTGAAGCTGCGGGCGATCTCGTAGCCCAGCAGTAGCTCCCGGATCTTCCTGGTGATGGTCTCATCGGGGGTGAGGAAGGAGATCTTGGCGAGCTGCTCCGTGATCGTGCTCGCCCCCTGGAGTGAGGAGTGGTGAAGGATGTCGTGGATGCCGGACTCCAGGATCCGGGGCAGGTCAACCGAGGTCGTGTCCTGATAGAAGTGGCGATCCTCGACCGAGATGGTGGCGCGGATTACCCAGGGGCTCACCTGATTCAGATTCACGTGGATGTGCTGTTCGCCGGGCTCGTGGAGCACGCTGAGAAGGGTTCCGTCGCTGGCCAGCAGGTAGCTGTCCCGCGGCGGTCCGAGGTTGGGCAGGTCGGTGACGCTGGGCAACCCCACCTGAAAGGCGGAGAGCACCAGAAACCCCACCCCGACCCCTGCGCAGCCCAGCAGCACCAGCACCGCGGCGGCCACTCCGGTGCGGCGCAGCCAGCGATGCCGTCCCCAAAAGCCCGGGTTGCGGGTCTGGACACCTGGGCGGCGCCGGGCCGAGCGACCACGGCTGGCACCCCTGCCGGTGGTGGAGATTTTGACTTCCTGCATCAGCTGGGAGGGAGGGGGAGTGACCCCGCCGTCCGGAGATTATGGCAGGCCCGAGGGAGAGCTCCGGGGATTCGAGGTGGGCGGGCCGGTTACGGGGCCGTGGCAAGCCGTTCACGAGAGTGCAAACAGCGGCTGCCTGGGGGATGAGATCCCGCGGTTCGGTGGGACAGTGGTCAGGCGCAGCAGTCCGGGAGGGATCCCGACCAGGAGTTGAATTCCAAAGCTCATGTCCGCAGTTCCAGCGATCGCCCCGCCCCCGGCCCGCAGCCAGATCGGCTTCCCGCCGGTCCCGCAGAGCCCGAAGGAGGCGGGCCTGCCCTTCTCCTTCATCTGCGATCTGGTCCTGAAGATCCTCTACTTCAATGGCAGCATGCTCGGCCGCGACCTCGCGCGCCATGCCTGCCTCCCCTGGGTCATGGTCTCCGACGCCATCAAGTTCCTGTCCGACGAGGGGTACTGCGGGACCACCGGTATCCGGGGGGCGGTGGGCGGCGACGAAGGGTTCGCCGAGGGTCTGCAGTACGCGATCAGCAGCTCCGGGCGGCAGCGGGCGCGCGAGTTGATCGAGATCAGCCAGTACGCCGGGCCGGCGCCGGTGCCGCTGGAGGTGTACGCCGCGGTCGCTCGCCACCAGGGGCGCACCGCGCCGATGGTGACCCATCAGCTGCTGCGAGCCGCCCTCGACCACCTGGTTCTGCCCCCGAGCGTGATGAATCGCCTCGGTCCAGCCTTGGGAGCGCGCCAATCGATCTTCCTCTACGGCCCCCCGGGCAACGGCAAGAGCACGATCGCCGCCGCCTGCGCCACCCTGCTCGGAGACCCGATCTTCGTCCCCCACGCCATCTACGTGAAGGGTGAGGTGATCCGAATCTTCGACCCGGTCCACCACAAGCCCGTCCCCGCGGAGCTGCCCCCGCATGACACCCGATGGGCGTTCTGCACCCGGCCGGTGGTGATCGCCGGCGGTGAGCTCACCGGCCGCGAGCTGGAGCTCAGCTTCGACTCCAAGGTGGGGTTCTACGAGGCCTCGCTGCAGCTCAAGGCCAACGGCGGTCTGTTCTTGGTCGACGACTTCGGCCGCCAGCAGCTGAGCCCCCAGGACCTGCTGAATCGCCTCATCGTCCCCCTCGAGGCGGGCTACGACTACCTGAATATCTCCCGGGCCGGGACCACGGTCCAGGTTCCCTTCACCGAGATCCTGATCCTGTCCACCAATCTGCGGCCCAAGGAGCTGGTGGATGACGCCTTCCTGCGCCGGATCCGCTACAAGGTCGAAGTTCCCAATCCTGGGGTGGTGGAGTACGGGAGGATTTTCCGCCGGGCCTGCGAGAGCATGGGGCTGCCGTTCGATCCCGAGGCGGTCGCCTACCTTTTGGACGAGCACTATCGCAAGCAGAACCGGCCGATGCATGGCTGCGAGCCCAGAGACATCCTGGAGCACCTGGTTCACGCCGCCGCGTACTTTGGGGTCGAGCCACGGCTGACCCCGGAACTCCTGGACCACGCCGTCTCCGCCTACTTCGCCAACCTCGACGAGGCCGACGGCATCCCCGTCCCAGCGGCGCACTGACCGACCCGCGCACCGAGTCTCCCACCGCCGACACTGAGGCACGGTGAGAGCCGGGCGCAGCTAAACCGAAGTTCCCCCTGAATGGCCAAGTTGCAGTTCAATTTGGGCGGGGTGCTGACTACGAGAGGCCGAGGCGCGGAGACACCTCGAGGAGAGTGAGGGC
>JAJYWT010000183.1 GCA_021791345.1 bacterium | reverse complement strand
TCTGTCTCGGAGCTTGGCCAGACGGTGGTCATGGTGACCCATGATTCGTTCGCGGCCACCTTCGCCGATCGCGTCGTCTTCATGGCTGATGGCCGGTTGGTGGCGGAGCTGGCCAGTCCCACCGCCGACTCGGTGCTGGCGCAGATGAGGCAGTTGCGGCACTGACATGTGGCGAGTCACGGTCAAGGGGCTCCTCGCGCGCAAGCTCCGTCTGGCGCTTACCGCCGTCTCCATCGTCTTGGGCGTCACCTTCATCACTGGCACCCTGGTAATCACGGACACTCTGAACAGCACCCTCTCCTCGTTGTTCGGGAGCGTATACCAGCGCGTTGACTTCCAGGTACAGGCCCCAGGGGTCCTCAACATTCCTGAGTCGGTGTTAGGCAGGGTGCGCGCCGTCCCGGGTGTGGCTGACGCCGCCGGCGAGGTCAGCGGGTATGCGCGCTTCGTGGCCCACGACGGCAAACCGATCAGCACGGGGATCGAGCCCGCGGAGGGGCTGGCCTGGGTTCCGGCCCCGGCGCTCTCTGCCTTCCAGCTGGTGGCCGGCCGTGCGCCGACCAATCCCCACGACGTCGTCATGGATCAGGCGACCGCACAGCGGTACCACTTCGCGGTCGGAGACCCGGTGAGGGTCCTGCTGCCTTCGGGTGAGGAGACCTTCCGGATCAGTGGCATCGCCAGCTTTGTGGGTGCAGGCGATGTGCCCGGAGCGACGTTCGCCTCATTCAGCCTACCCACCGCCCAGAAGCTGTTCGGAGCGGTGGGGCAGCTCTACACGATCGACGTTCTCACCAGGCCCGGGGTGAACAAACAGCGGGTGCGCCAAGACATCGCGCGGCTTCTACCGACGGGGATTCAGGTGGTGAGTGGCCGGACCGTCGCCGAACAGCAGGCTAGCAGCACCGCCCAGTCGGTGGCCCCACTGACCACAGTCCTTCTGGTCTTCGGATTGATCGCGCTGGTCGTCGGGGCGTTCACCATCTTCAACACCTTCTCCATCATCGTCGGCCAGCGGACCCGCGAGCTGGCACTGCTGCGAGTGGTCGGCGCTGGGCGCGGCCAACTCCTGGGATCGGTGCTGCTCGAGGCTCTATTGGTCGCGACGGTGGCGTCACTGGTCGGGCTGGGCCTGGGAGTGCTGGTGGCCCTCGGCCTCGAAGCCCTGCTCAACGCGCTCGGCGTGCCCTTGCCCTCCGGGCCGCTGGTGTTCGAACCAGCAACTGCCGCCGCTGGCCTCGGGGTGGGGGTCATTGCCACGCTCGTCGCAGCCGTCGGGCCGGCCTGGCGGGCGGTGCGGATTCCTGCTGTAGCGGCGCTGAGTGCCCAGACCGAAGAGCCCGAGTCCGGATCGAAGCGACGGATCCTGCCCGGGGGATTTTTAGCCGTGCTTGGCCTCGGGATTTTGGGGCTCGGGCTGGGTCGCCCCTCCCTGGCCATGGTCGGGGTCGGCGCCCTGGGGATCTTCGTCGGGGGTGCCATGCTGGCGCCCGCTGCGGCCCGACCGTTCTCACGCGCGATCGGAGTGCCACTGGGCAGGCTCCTCGGAAGCTCGGGCCACCTGGGACAGGTCAATGCCATGCGCAGCCCGCGGCGTACGGCCCACAGCGCCTCGGCCCTTTTTGTGGGGCTTGCCCTAGTCTCTGCAGTGAGCGTGATCGGCGCGTCGCTGGCTCAGGCTGCCACAAGCAGCGTCGACAATGCGATCCGGGCGGACCTGATCGTCTCCAGCTCCAGCGGCACCTTGGGCGCGGGGGTGGCGCGGGGGGTCTCCGCGCTGCCGCACGTCAGCAGCAGCTGCCTCGGGTATGGGGCCGACTTCGAGGTTAGGGGCTCGACCGTGGCTCTCAAGGGAATCTGCACGTCTAACCTTGCTGCCAATGTGATTCTTAGGGTCGTCGCTGGCACAGCGGTTCCAGCGCTCAGCCGAGGCGAGCTGCTCGTCGATGCAACTACGGCACGGACCCAGCATCTACGGGTCGGGACCTTAGTCGCGGTCTCCTTCCCCGAGGCCGCGCACGAGACCATCAGGGTAGGGGGGATCTTCCAACCCAACGCCCTCATCGGCGGGTACCTGGTGGGCGATCAATTCTTCCAAGCCCACTTCCCGGGACAGCTGCCCGGTGCCGTTCTGGTCAGTGCCGACCGTGGCTACGCGGGAATCGTTGATGAGGAGGTCACCCGGGCGGTCGCCTCCAACCCCAACCTAACAGTCCAGACCAGGGGGCAGTTCGAGGCGGCACAGACCGCTGCGGTTGACCAGGCTCTCGGATTGGTCTATGTCCTGCTGGCCCTGGCCGTGATCATCGCCTTCATTGGGGTCGCCAACACCCTGCTCCTCTCGGTCTTCGAGCGCGTCCGCGAGCTCGGCCTGCTCCGCGCGGTCGGCATGCAGCGCCGGCAGGTGCGGGTGATGGTCCGCGCTGAGGCGGTCATCGTCGCGCTATTCGGAGACATCGCCGGGGTGGTGGTCGGGACCGGCCTTGGGGCCGCCTTCACGGTGGCCCTGAGTCGGCAGCAGGCGGCGGCAGTTGTCGTCCCATACGAGAGCTTGGTGGTCTTCCTCGTGATCGCGATCCTCCTCGGTCTGGCTGCGGCTAGCTGGCCCGCCCGCCGCGCGGCCCGGCTCGATGTCCTCGGAGCCATTGGCGTCGAGTAACGTCAGCGACCCCGGCTCCTGGCGTCGCCAATGTCCCCATCGGTCTGCCCATGCCGGGACCTTCTGGCGGGCACGGTCGAAGTTGTCCGTCCGAATGGTCCAGGCATCCCATCGCCGGGATCGGCGAGCAAGGCCCGGACCCGGACCTCGGGGGGCAGCTCTCGGCGCATCTCTGAGGCGATCCTTTGAGCCGCCGCCCGGAAGGCCGGCTCGCGAAGCAACCGCTCCACCGCTGACCGTATCGAGGCGGCTTCGCACCTCCCCGGCCGACTCGGGCGGCTCGAGCACCACACCGACGCCCGCTCTCGCCGCCGTCGTCCCGTTGGCCCGCTGGTCGGCCATCAACGGAAGCACGTTGAGGGGGACGCGGGCACCGAGGGCTCCCAGGAGAGTTCCGGACCCGCCATGGCAGACCACCACCGCCGCTGCGTGCAGCACCGTCTCTTGGGGGACCAACGCTTCCACGTGCAGGTCGGACGCGGAGACGCCGGTCCTAGGATATTGCCCGTTGGAGACCGTGAGGAGTCCTCGCACTGGAAGCTGCGAGATGGCCGTGGCCATTGCCTCGAAGGCGGGGATGGTCCGCGGTAGGAGCCTTGGGGCCACGGTGCCCAGCGGCATGTAGATGAGAGGCCGTGGGTCGGTGCCCCACCAGCTTGGCAAGGGGCGCCTGCCATCCTCCGCAATCCAGTAGCGCCGGGTGTCCGGGAAGTGGTCGCGGTCGAGAGAGCTGGGGAACTCCCGAGTTCAGCGCCACCACCGCCGACGCGTACTCGCAGGGCTCACGGATGATCAGGTCGGGACGCCACGACCGGATGGCCCTTCCATGGCCGGTAGCAGCGCCTCCGCCTGTGGCCCGGGGAAGCGCAGGTCGTCGACCAGCCGGGCGCGTCGGCGCGGCGTGGCGGAGGCCAACTCCTCCCAGACCTCGGCGACCGCCTCCGCCGGGGGATCTTCGCCGTGGCTCACGGTGATCCCCGCCACCTCCGCACGGGTGGCGCCCGACTTGGGGGTCACCAGCAGTAGTTCGTGGCCGTCAGCCCGCGCTGCGGCGGCGAAGGGGAGCAGGGGGTCGAGGTGCCCCTGCAGTCCGGGGGAGGCCAGCAGCAGCCTCAGGGACTTTGGCTCCGGCAGCGCAGCTCAGCCGACTCCGGAGGCGGCCTGCTCCAGACGGCGGCAGGGTCGCGCTCGGCCCCGGGCATCGGGGTGCGCATGGAGGGGCTGACCCGCACGCGCAGGGACAGATCATCGGGGGTTCCCGCCGACTGTGCGGAGCAGCACTCACCCTCCTGTGTCTCACTGACGGGCGGCGCGGCGGGACAGCTTGGGGGTCTAGACGCTGCATTGTCCTCTGGTGCGTGCCCTTTCGGCGGTCGTACGGGCCCCTCGGCGGATGGAGGGACTATTTGACGACGCGATGCGCGGATGGCTACCAGGCTGCGCGGGACACAATTCAGAGCGACGCTGTACCGGGCACTCGATCTTCAAGGAAGTCACGGATCAGTGGTGCGGTGACATCAGACCGCCAGAATGCCTGCAAGTGGCCGAAGCCGGTAAGGACGATGGCTCGCCCATCGGGCAGGATGCCGGTGGCCTGCTCGGCCGCGCCGTCGGTGTCTTCCATTTCCCCGCAGATTATCAGCGTAGGGGATGTGATGTGGGGGAAGTCCTGGCACTCAGTGGGAGCATCGGCCCAGCCCTCGCATTCGAGGGCAAACATCTCCGTCTCAGTTGTGGCAAGGTTTTCCAGCAGCCACCCCGGAACCGGCTCCGCCTCCCGAGACGACATTGCGGCCAGCCAGGTTCGGAGTCCGGTCTTCCGCACGCTCTCGGCCAACTCGCGCCGCCAGGCGTTCGTGTCGCTCCGGTCGGCCACGCCTCCGATCCCAACGAGCGCAGTGACCCGCTCTGGGTGTTTGGCCGCCAGACAGTAGACGATGCGTCCGCCGTCGGAGTACCCGACCATTGCGGCCCGCTCAATGCCTGCGGCGTCCAAGACTGCGATCACGTCGGCCTGATACTCCTCGAGGCTGTGCGCCTGCACTCCCTCCGGCCGGTCACTGCTTCCGTGGCCCCGGTGATCAAAGAGCAGGTGACGCCGACCAGGAAGCTGGTCCAGGTAGCCCGCCGTAAGCCACATCGTGCCGTCGCCGCCGCCTCCCGTGTGCCAGAAGACTGGCGGACCGCTGCCAATGTCTGAGTAGTGCAGCCTGACGCCATTGCGAATGACCATGGGCATATTCCGGTTCCTCAACAGTCGCTCCGACGGCCGTGGCCGATAACGGTGACCAGGGATACCTGTCCTTGTCAAGGTCCCGCATCAGCCCGAACTTTTCCGCAGCGCGGCCAGGCAGGTCGTTCCGACGGTCGGCTGGGAACTAATGCCAGGCGTTGCGCAAATTGACCTCAGCCGTCGGCCGAGCTCACGGGAAGTGACGGCGCAGTGTTACAGGTGAAGACCTCCCGGGGAGCCCCACCGGAACGGTTCCAGTCTGGAGGCTGCGCGGTCTATGTAAAGCATGAGATCCTGCCGTCCGCCTGCGCACCCGCAACCCCAAGGAGTGGGTCTTCGTGGGGATCCGCCTCGGCACCGGTGCTGCCAAGCGCACACGGGTCTGGGAGAACGTGCTGCACATGGGGCTAAGTCTGGCCGTCTGGGTCAGCACCAACCGGAGCGAGATCAACGCCCCCAAACCATCTACACCCGCTGTTAGCGGGTCACGCTGCCTGGATCTCCAGCTTCAACTTGCCCACCCGTCACTGGGCGGGACTGCTGCCTGATCCGCCCGCCGCTGCTGAACGCCCTTGCACGACCGTCGACGGAGGCTTTCTCTGTGCGGGTACGCGCGGGAGCGGCAAAAGCCGAGGGTTTGGTGGTGGCGGTTGCCCAGGACCACGGCTCGCCGCCGCGTCTGTCCGAGTTCCCAAACGGCAGCCACCCGGTCACCGAAAGCCGTCGGGCGCGACGGCGCTCGAGCCGGGGGCGGATCTCTGCTGCCCCGTCGGCTTGCCCGTGGGTCGCCCCCCGCCAGCCGAGCGTCACTTCCTGACCGCCCCGGCGACCCTAGGTTGCCCGGGTTTCCCACAGCGCTCGGAGCTGGCCCTCGGGGGGCCGCTCCCGGTGCATCTCCGAGGCGATCCTCTTGGCCGCGACCCGGAATGCCGGCTCGCCTAACACCCTCCCCACCGCGGAGCGTATCGAGGCAGCTTTGGCGGGGACCTCGGCGGCAGTGCCGGGCGGCTCCAGCACCAGACCGGCACCCGCGCTCGCCACCATCGCCCCGTTGGCCCGCTGGTCGGCCAGCATCGGAAGGATGATGAGGGGAACACCAGCACCCAGGGCCCCCAGGACGGTTCCGGACCCGCCGTGGCACACCACCACCTCAGCTGCGCTCATCACCGCCGGCTGAGGTACGAGCGGTTCTACGTGAAGGTTGGACGGGGAGACGCCGGGCCCGCGGTATTGCCCGTTGGAAACCGTGAGGAGTCCTCGCACCGGAAGCTGCGAGACGGCCTCGACCATCGCCTCGAAGGTGGGGATGGCCTGCGGCGCAACCCCCGGAGCCACGGTGCCCAGCGTCAGGTAGACGAGGGGCCGCTCATCGTCCCCCCACCAGCGCGGCAGTGGGCGCCTACCATCCTCCGCAACCCGGTAGCGCCTGGTGTCCCGGAAGCGGTCTGGGTCCATGGAGCCGGGGAACCTGGACAGGTAGGGGGCGCGCATCAGGGCCGAGGCTGTTCCCGCTCGGCGCCGGTCCAGGGTGGGGCCGGCCAGCCTCAGGGCACTCGCCTCCACCCGTCCCTGGGAGATCGCCACCGTGGCCTGGGGCACTCCCAAGTTCAGCGCCACCACCGCCGACGCGTACTCGCAGGGCTCGCGGAGGATCAGGTCGGGGCGCCAGGACCGGACGGCCCCTTCCATGGCCGGCAGCAGCGCCTCCGCCTGCGGCCCGGGGAAGAGCAGGCCGTCCACCAGCCGGGCGCGCCGGCGCGGAGTGGCGGAGGCGAACCCTGACCAGATCGCGACGACCGCATCGGTCGGGGGATCGTCGCCCAGGGTCATGGGGATCCCCGCCGCCTCCGCCCGGGTGCCGCCGGACCTGGGGGTCACCAGCAGTAGTTCGTGGCCGTCGGCCCGCGCAGCGGCGGCGAAGGGAAGCAGGGGGTCGAGGTGCCCCTGCAGTCCGGTGGAGGCCAGCAGCAGCTTCAGGGTCGTCGGCTCCGGGAGCCCAGCTCAGCCGCCTCCGGAGTCGGCCTGCTCCAGGCGGCGGTAGGCGTCCCGCTCGGCCTCGGGCATCGGGGTGCGCGTGGAGGGGCTGACCCGCACGCGCAGGTACAGGTCGCCGGCGGTTCCCGCCGACTGCAGCGAGGGGATCCCCTTGCCCGGGACCCGTAGCGTGCGGCCGCTGGCGGTACCCGGCGGGATCGTGACCTCCAACCCACCTCCGGCAGGATCGCGGGTGGCCACGCGTCCTCCGAGAGCCGCCCGGTAATCCCGCACCGGGAGGTCGGTGTACACGTCACGGCCGCGAACCTCGGTGCCCGGGTCCAGTTCCAGGTGGACCCGGAGGTAGAGGTCGCCTCGGGCCCCGCCGTGGGGGCCGGCCCGGCCCTCGCCGCTCACCCTCACCCGAGAGCCCTCGGTGACGCCCCGGGGGATCGTCACCTTGAGGCTGCGCCGCCTGGTCTGGCGGCCCGTCCCCAGGCAGGTGGGGCAGGTCTTCACCTCCACCTTGACCGCGGTCCCGCCTCCCGCCCCCTGGTCGGCCACATGGCCGGTTCCGTGGCAGGTGGGGCATTCCTCATCTATGGAGAGCTGCATGGTCCGCTCGCTCCCGGTGGCCGCCTCTCGCAGGGTGACCTCCACCCGGTGCTCGGAGTCCTGACCGCGCCGGGGAGCGTTCTGCTCCCGGCGCAGGCGCTCCAGCTCGATCTCCACCAGGGGGTCCGGCCCCG
>JAJYWT010000052.1 GCA_021791345.1 bacterium | reverse complement strand
ACCACGATCTTGTGGTGCAGCTTGTCCTGGGCCATGTGTTTCCCTCCGCAGGCCGTTTGGTCCGTCCGAGCTTGGGTCAGGTCTCCATTGGAAGTCCGACCTTCTCGGCGTTGTTGAAGTCGTCGTTGATGAGGACGACGGGGTGCCCGGCTCGATCTATCAGGCTGGCCGCGATGCTGGCACGGTAGCCAGCCGCGCAGTGGACCAGGAGCTCCCCCTTGGGCAGCTCGTCCAGGTGCTCCGATAGATCCTGGATGGGTAGGTTCTGGGCGCCGCGGATATGGCCTGAGAGCCACTCGGCGCGCTGGCGGACGTCAAGCACCGGTCGGGAGAGCGCGTCGCCGCCGGCCAGGGTCGCGAAGTCGGTAACCTCATAAGAGCTGGTGGGGAGAGCGTCGGCGTTGGCCGCGAAGCCGCTCGTGCTCGCCTCCAGCTGGTCCATCCCGATGCGCATCAGGTTGCGCCGCGCGGTCATGAATGCCGATCGGCCCTCGGTCAAGAGGGTGACGGGCTCTTCGAAGGGCGCCAGCCAGCCCAGGTAGGTGGCGAAGTAGTTCGGATCCAACTCCACGCCGACAGTTCCCGCCAGATGCCGACGGGCGAAGTCGCGTCGATCGCGGGTGTCCACCAGCCAGCGGCCCTGGGCAAGCCTGCTCGCGAGCTCGTCCGGATCCAGCTCGGTAATGGTGGCATCCTCGTCGATGGCGGTGGGCCCACGCCGGTTGAGCGGGGCCATGTAGCGGTAGTAGGCGGGATACGGCCCCAGGCCGGAGATCACCGCGCTCACGAAGGCGTCCTCGTCTGGGATCACCGAAGCCTGGTTCTGAGCCTGCTCGGTGGCCATGTCCCCGGGGCCGTCGGTGGAGGTCGCCGACGATGCACAGAAGCTGCCGAAGCCGTGGGTAGGCAGCACCCTGGCCGCCGCCGGGATCTCGGCCATGAGCCGGCGGGCCGACCGGAACTGCAGCCGAGTCAGCTCCTCGGTCATGGCCTCGGAGATGAGGTCGGTGCGGCCCACAGTGCCGTAGAGGAGGGACCCGCCGGTGAGCACCGCCTGTGGCTCGCCACCCTCCAAGACCAGGTAGGAGAGATGGTTGGGGGTGTGACCGGGGGTGTGGAGCGCGCGGACCGTGAGCGCTCCCACCTCGAATTCACTGCCCTCTCCGGCGGGGACGCGGGTGAACTCGACCTGATCGGCGCCGGAGACGACGTACGCCGCGCCCAGCGCCGCTGCCAGCGCCAGCCCGCCGGTCAGGTAGTCGTTGTGGATGTGGGTCTCGAAAACGTGACTCACGCGGACGCCTAAGCGCTCGATCTCGGCCCGCATCCGGTCGGTGTCCCGCTGGGGGTCGACCACGAAGCCCACCCTGCCGTCGTGTACCAGGTAGCTACGGTCGCCCAGTTCTGGGGTCGCAACGACGATGACCTGCACAGCTCTTGTCCTCCTCGGATGGCTCGAGTGGAAGAGGTGTCGCCTTCCAAATTGTCCGTACTTGCGCACATACTAGCTAGGTCGCGTCAACATTACAAGCGGACCCGGGTGGGCCGGGCGTGCACCCGCCTTGCCAGCTGGGTGCGGCGATCGGCGGAAGGCCGAAGTGGGTCTCGCGCAATTCTGGAGTTTGGAGGAAGGGGCAAGTGGTCAACGGCGATAGATCGACCACCGGTTCTGCGCTGCGACGGGACCATCCCATGCCGCTCTGGGCGCAGCTTTCCGCTGACCTGCGGCGGCGAATCGATGCCCGGGAGTTTCCCAAGAGCTTTCCCACCGAGCTGGAACTCGCGTCCACCTACGGCGTGAGTCGGCACACGGTCCGCGAGGCCCTGCGCCAGCTGCGCTCGGATGGATTGGTGGACTCCCGCAGGGGGCGCGGCTCGCGAGTCCTGGTGGGCCAGTTCCACCAGCCGCTGGGCGCCCTCTACAGCCTCTTTCGCTTCGTGGAGGAGCAGGGGGCTCAGCAGCGCAGCCAGGTGCGGCGGCTGGAGCAGACGACCGACTCCGCGGTGGCTGCGCGGCTGGCGCTTCCCGCCACCGCGCAGCTCATCTATCTGGAGCGCCTGAGGCTGGCGGACGACGAACCGCTGGCACTCGACCGTGCCTGGGTGCCCGCCAGCCTGGGCTGGCCCCTGCTCCAGGCGGACTTCTCCCACTCCGCCCTCTATGACCAGATGGCCGAGCTGTGCGGGACCCGGCCCGACAGCGGCCGCGAGGAGATCCGGGCGGTGATCCCGACCGCGACCGAGAGGGGGCAGCTGCAGCTGCCCGCCGGCACCGGGGCCTTCCGGATCGATCGCCTGGGCTACGCCCAGCTGACCCCGATCGAGTGGCGCAGCACCCTCATCCGCGCCGACCGGTACAGCTTCTCCGTCGACTGGCTCGGCCGCGGGGTCCTGGTCGCCGCCCGGCAGTCGACTCCTGCTCGCGGGGACTGACCACCCCGGCGGGCCAGGGTGCCCGTCGCCGGCTGGACGCGGTGCGGCCGGGGCGGCTAAACTCCGGACAACCGGTCTAATGCGAAGGGGACTTCTTGAGATACGGATTCGCCCTCGACCAGGGCACCTGCATCGGCTGCCACGCCTGCACGGTTGCCTGCAAGACCGAGCACCAGGTCCCGGTCGGGCAGTTCCGGACCTGGGTGAAGTACGTGGAGAAGGGCGCCTTCCCCAGCACCCGTCGCGAGTTCGCGGTGATGCGCTGCAACCACTGCAGCGACGCCCCGTGCGTGCGGATCTGTCCCACTAAGGCGCTGTTCAAACGGCCCGATGGGATCGTCGACTTCGACAGTGACCGCTGCATCGGCTGCAAGAGCTGCCTGCAGGCCTGTCCCTACGACGCCATCTACATCGACGCTGACACTCACACCGCCGCCAAGTGCAACTTCTGCGCCCATCGCATCGATCAGCAGCAGGAGCCGGCCTGCGTGGTGGTCTGCCCCACCCACTCGATCTGGGTCGGAGACCTGGATGACCCCAAGAGTGGGATCAGCCGGCTGATCGCCGAGCGCCCGACCCAGGTGCGGTCGCCGGAGCAGAACACCCATCCCAACGTCTTCTACCTGGGGGCGGATCGGGTGGCTCTGGATCCCCTGGAGGCCCCGGTGGAAGAGACGTACATCTACTCGACGCCGGACCCTCAGCGGGTGGAGTTCGCCAGGGGGCAGGAGGAGCGGCCGCCGGAGGCGGCCCGGACCACCCTGAACACCCCGCATCCGCGCCCCTGGGGGTGGCGGGTCTCCGGATATCTCTGGACCAAGTCGGTGGCGGCGGGGGCGCTTCTGGTGGCGGCCCTGGCGCTGATCGCGAACGGTCGTCAGGGAGCGGAGGTTCTGCTGGCGGCGCCGGCCGTCGCCTTCCTGTTCTCCCTGATCACCGGGGTGCTCCTGATCTGGGACCTCAAGCGGCCCGAGCGCTTCCTCTACATCTTCTTGAAGTTCAACCCCACCTCCTGGCTGGTCTGGGGCACGGTCGCCTTCTCCTTGTTCTCCGCGGTCAGCGGGGCCTGGCTGCTTTTGGGGGTGCTCGACTCAACTGGGGTGATCGGCGGAGGGGCCGCAGGATTGGCGTTCTCGGTCCTGCGCTGGGTGGCGCTCCCGGTCGCCATCGTCACCGCCGGCTACTCGGCCCTACTCTTCAACCAGGCCGAGGGCCGTGACCTCTGGCAGTCCCCGATCTTCGTGTGGCACCTCATCGACCAGGCGCTGCTGGCGGGGTCGGGGGCGCTCCTGGTGGTGGGGTTGCTGACCGCTCAGGGTTCCGTGGAGATCCGATTCCTGCTGCTGGTGCTGGTGATCTCCGCAGCCGTGCACCTGCTGCTGCTGACCCTTGAGCATGTGGGCCAGCACCCCAGCCGGCAGGCGGCGGTCGCCGCCCGGATCATGATCCTCGGGCCCTACGCGCGGGAGTTCTGGCTGGGGGCGGTCGCCGTCCCGATCGTCGCCATCGGGCTGGGCAGCGGCTCGCTGCCGGGCTCCCTGGCGGGGCTGGGCGCGATCGCCGGGATCCTGGTCCAGCCCGGCCTGCTGGCGTACGAGACCGCGTTCGTCAGGGCGGGGCAGGATGTCCCGCTCTCGTGAGGAGGATTACCCGGTGACGTCCACCGCTCCGACCACCCCGTTCGACCGCCCCGATCTGCCCGGGCAGCGCCACCACGAGCAGCTGGCCAACTTCCCCCCGCCCGAGAGCTGGGACGACCACATCGAGCTGGACGCTAAGGCCCATCCCCGCCGGGTGGAGCACCACTACACCCTGGTCCCGACCACCTGCTTCAACTGCGAGTCCGGCTGCGGCCTGCTCGCCTACGTGGACCAGGAGGACCTCTCCATCCGCAAACTGGAGGGGAACCCCGCGCACCCGGGATCACGGGGGAGGAACTGCGCCAAGGGGCCGGCCACCGTCAACCAGCTCAACGATCCCGAGCGGATCTTGCATCCGCAGCGACGCGTGGGGCCGCGCGGGGGAGGCGAGTGGGCGCAGGTGAGCTGGGATGAGGCGCTGGACGACATCGCGGGCCGGATCCGGCTGGCGATCCAGGAGGGACGGCGGCGGGAGGTGATGTACCACGTGGGCCGCCCCGGTGAGGACGGGTTCGCCGAGCGCTTCCTGATGGCCTGGGGGGTGGATGGACACAACAGCCACACCAACATCTGCTCCGCCGGAGCTCGGTTGGGGATGACCCTCTGGGCCGGCTACGATCGGCCGTCACCGGACTACGCCAACGCCAAGGTGATCCTGCTGCTGTCCAGCCACCTCGAGACCGGGCATTACTTCAACCCCCACGCCCAGCGGATCATGGAGGCGCGCCAGAACGGGGCCCGGCTGGCGGTCATCGACCCCCGCCTCTCCAACACCGCCGCCAAGGCGGATCTCTGGATGTCGCCCTGGCCCGGGAGTGAGGCGGCGGTCCTGCTGGCGGTCGCCTCGTACCTGCTTCGGACCGGGCAGATCGACCGCGAGTTCGTCCGCCGCTGGGTGAACTGGGAGACCTACCTCAGGGAGCTCCACCCCGAGGCGCCGTCCACCTTCGAGAGCTTTCTGGGCCGGCTGGAGGAGGACTACTCGCCCTTCACCTTCCAGTTCGCGGCCGACGAGGCCCAGATCCCGGTCGAGGAGGTGGAGAGATTGGCCGAGCTGGTTGCCAACTGTGAGCACCGGCTCGCCGCGCATGTGTGGCGCTCGGCGTGCGCCGGCAACTTCGGGGGCTGGCAGGTCGCCCGCACCCTCTGGCTGCTGCTGGTGCTGACGGGCTCGGTGGGGACCAAGGGCGGCACCAGCCCGAACGGCTGGGACAAGTTCATCCCTCACGGCCCCAACATGCCCCCGCCGGTCAACGAGTGGAACGAGCTCACCTGGCCGCAGGAGTTCCCGGTCGCCACCAACGAGATGTCGTTCTTGCTGCCGCACCTGCTCAAGGACGGCCGGGGCCGGCTGGAGGTCTACTTCAGCCGGGTCTATAACCCGGTCTGGACCAACCCCGACGGCTTCAGCTGGATGGAGGCGCTGACGGACGAGAAGCTGGTCGGGTGTCACGTGGCCCTAACCCCGACCTGGTCGGAGACTGCCCAGTTCGCCGACTACGTGCTCCCGATGGGCCACTCCGCCGAACGTCACGACACCCAGTCCTACGAGACCCATGCGGGACGGTGGCTCTCGTTCCGCCAGCCGGTCCGCCGGGTGGCGATGGAGCGAAGGGGAGAGATCGTGGCCGACAGCCGCCAGGCCAATCCCGGGGAGGTCTGGGAGGAGAACGAGTTCTGGTTCGAGCTCTCCTGGCGGATCGACCCGGACGGGGAGCTGGGGATCCGGAAGTACTTCGAATCCCCCTACCGGCCCGGAGAGAAGATCACGGTCGACGACTACTACCGTTGGGTGTTTGAGAACGAGGTCCCGGGGTTGCCGGAGCAGGCGAAGGCATCGGGGCTCACCCCGCTCGCCTACATGCGCAAGTTCGGGGCCTTCGAGCTCTCCCGCGATCAGTACCGGATGGACGAGCGGCCGCTGGCGCCCTCCGAGCTGGCGGGCGCCACCCCCGACGCGCAAGGGGTGCTCAGGCGGCCGGTCTCGGACTCAGAGGCGGCGCCGCTGGTGGGGGAGGCGGGCTCCGTGGGAGTCGTGCACGAGGACGGCTCGGCCACCCACGGCTGGCTCACCCCCTCGCGAAAGTTGGAGATCTACTCCAGCAGCATGAAGGACTTCGGGTTCGCTGACCAGGCGACGCCCGGTTACATCGAGTCGCACGTCTCGCGGCGAAAGATCGACCTGGAGGCGGGGGAGCTGGTCCTGGTCCCCACCTTCCGTCTGCCCACTTTGATCCACACCCGATCGGGCAACGCCAAGTACCTCAACGAGATCTCCAACAGCCACCCGCTCTGGCTGAACCGGGAGGACGCCCACCGTCACCGCCTGGCCACGGGCGACCTGGTGCGGGTGTCAACTGCGATCGGGCACTTCGTCTGCCGGGTGTGGGCGACCGAGGCGATCCGCCCCGGGGTGTGCGCTCTCTCCCATCACATGGGTAGATGGCGCCTGCACGAGGGCGAGGGGAGTCGGTGGGTGTCGGGTCCGGCCGAGCTCAGCCGGCCCACCGAGAGCGGTTGGCTGCTGCGCTACAAGGACGGCATCAAGCCCTTCCGGTCCGCGGATCCGGACAGCGAGAGGATCTGGTGGGACGACCCCGGCGTGCACCAGAACCTGGCCTTTCCGGTGCAGCCGGACCCGTGGTCGGGGATGCACTGCTGGCTGCAGCGGGTGCGCCTGGAGAAGGCCCATGAGGGTGACCGCTACGGGGACGTGTTCGTGGACACCGTGCGCAGCCGGCAGGTGTACCGGGAGTGGCTGGCGCTGGCCAAGCCCCGGCTGGGACCCAAGGGGCAGCGGCGCCCCGAGTTCCTGATGCGTCCGGTCAAGCCCACCCGGGCCGCCTACCGGGTCTCCGACCCGACCAGCTGAACAGGCGGCCGGATCGGCCGACCGAGGCGCTCCGGCCTGCGGGCGGTGCGCTACCCTCTTGGGTCAGATGACCATGGCCCCTGCAGAGCAGCCGGCGGCCGGGCTTCTCCGCGGGGTTGTCGACTGCGTCGACCGAGCGCATCTGGAGGCTCGGCTCAATCTGGGCAAGCCGCTCCGGATCAAGTTCGGCGTGGATCCCAGCGCCCCTGACATCCACCTCGGCCACACCGTCCCCATGCGACTGCTGCGCCGGTGGCAGGACCGAGGGCACCTGCCGGTCCTGATCATCGGGGACTACACGGCCCGGATCGGCGACCCCACAGGCCGCTCGGCGACCCGGCCCCAGCTCACTGCCGAGCAGGTGGAGGCGAACGCCAGGACCTACCTGGACCAGCTCTTTCGGGTGGTTGACCAGGATCGCTGCGAGGTGCGGCACCAGAGCGAGTGGTTTTCCAACTTCCAGCTCGACCAGGTGCTGCGGCTGGCGAGGACCACCACCGTTGCCCAGCTGCTGCAGCGCTCCGACTTCGACCAGCGCATGCGCAGCGAGCAGCCGGTCGGGGTCCACGAGCTCTTCTACCCCCTGCTCCAGGGATATGACTCGGTGGCGGTGGAAGCGGATGTGGAGCTTGGGGGCACCGATCAGCTGTTCAACCTGCTGCGGGGCCGCGAGGTC
>JAJYWT010000035.1 GCA_021791345.1 bacterium | reverse complement strand
CTTCGTGGAGGACCTCACCAACCGGATGGAGCAGGAGGCGGAGCGGTACTTCGAGGAGATCGACGCCCGGGGCGGGGTGCTGGCCTGCATCGAGCAGGGCTTCTTCCAGCGCGAGATCGCCGACGCCGCCTTCCGTTATCAGCAGCAGCTGGATGCGGGGGACCGGCTGGTGGTGGGGGTCAACTCCTTCCTCTCCGCCGATGAGGACGGCCCCGACCTCCTGCGGATCGGGCCCGAGGTGGAGGAGGAACAGCTGGGCACTCTGCGCCGGCTGCGGCAGGAACGTGACGGCACTTCCGTCTCGCTGGCGCTCGAGAAGCTTCAGGAGGCGGCGCGAGGATCGGAGAACCTCATGCCCCGGATCCTGGACAGCTGCCGAGCCCTGGCCACGGAGGGTGAGATCATCGCCGCCCTCCAGGAGGTCTTCGGAACCTACCGGGAGTCCCCCTCCTTCTGACCGCGCCGCCTCTCATGGTGGGTGAAGCGTTGCAGCCAGTCACGGGTGTCCTCGGCCGAGGGCAGCGGCTTCTCCAGCCGCGCCCGGGCGGAGTGGCCCGTGGCGGCCGCCCCCCTTCGATCGATCACCGAGATCAGCTCCATCGCCCCCATGGTGGTCGCCCCCAGGCTCCGCACCGCATCCCGGAGGGCCCGGTCGCTGCTCACCAGCAGCGCCGGCGCTCCGCGGTGGCGGTGGACCTCGACCAGCTCGATGATGCGGTGGTCGGCGGAGGTGCCGGGGTCCGGGTAGAGGACGCGCACCCGGGGGCCGCGGAGGCCCGGCAGGTGGTGCGGCGGTCCGTCGAAGACGATGACCAGCTCGTCATGCTGGGTGAGCAGCGGCGAGCTCTGGGTGTAGGAGACGAGCAGAGCCTGGGCATCCTGGTGCCGCCCGGCCACCATGAGCGGGCGGGCCCTGGGCCAGGCCCAGCTCACGTTGCTGCCGTCGACCACCAGGATGGAACGGCTCATCGAGGGTCGGGCCATGCCCAGCCAGACGGGGCGAGCGGCGACTCCACTGGACCGGTGCCCACCAGCTCCGCCGCGACCAGCAGCCGGGGGGGAAGGTCTTTGGGGAGGCGCGCCAGCACCTCCTGATCCAGTCCCCGCAGCCCCCAGCGGGCTCCCGCGAGCCCTCCCACCAGGGCCGGCAACTGGTCCCCCGGGATTCTTCGCGAGCTGGCCGCATCCACTGCCTCGGCCCAGGTGCGAGCTCCGGCCAGGGCGGCCACCGCGGCTTCCAGGACGTCCGGGGCGTCGGCTCCCTCCGGGATGCACGATCCTGGCTCGGGCGGCCGGAGCCGCCGCTGGAACACCTCCGGCGCGTCCTCCCGCACCGCCTGAGCGGTCCGCACCAGGCTGTCCTCAAGGTCAAGCGTGAGGAGGTCACGCGCCAGCAGCGCGGTTGCCACCGCCGCGAGTTGGGCCATCATCTCCCCATGTGTGATCCCGGCCGCCAACTGGGCCCAGGCTCGGGTGGCTGCCCCGCTGCGGGAGGCGGCTAGGGCCACCGGAAGCACCCGGACCAACGGCAGGTCCAGTACCGCCGCCCCCGCCGCCGAAGCCACCGCCGGGCCCAGCTCCGCGGAGTTCATCCCCCGGGCCGACATCCGAAGGGCGATGCCCGTGGTGGAGCCGGACGGCAACCGGTGCACCTGTGGGAGCTCCAACCAACCGGTGACCACGTCATCGGGGAGCAGGCGGCCTGCCCGCCTGAGGCTCTCCGCGAGGGTGAGGGTATGCCAGGTGAGGGGCAGGCCGGCGTCCCCCCCGATGAGCTCGCCCGCGGCCATACCAAGCAGCATTCCGCGGGATGCGTCCCCGGCTCTCAGGGGATCGCGGCGGGCACCCAACATCCACCGATTATCGGCGGGAACGGAGATTCAGGCGGCCGGTCGATAGGCGCAGCCGGGGTCCTCGCCCAGCGGATCACCGCCTTCGGCGAAGGCCCGGGCCCGGGAGCCGCCGCACAGCTGGCGGTAGGCGCAGCTGCCGCAGCGCCCGTTGAACTCAGCAGCCCGAATGCTTCGCAGCAGTGGGCTCTGCCGGTACACGTCGGCCAGCCGCTGGCGGCGAAGATCCCCCACGACCACGGGGAGGAAACCCGAGGGTCGGACCAGGCCGTCATGCGAGATGAACACCACCCCCATGCCGTCGCGCGTGCCGACGGTCTGAGGCCGAGGAGGCCTGCCGCCCGGTCCCGCCAGCTCCTGGAGCCGGCCGCTCAGCCGCTGGTAGAGGGGCCCGGAGAAGGCCGTCCCGGCGCGCCGCTCCGCGACCACGCGCCGGAAGAAGGGTGCCTCGACAGTGCGGACCAAGAGGGGATGCCGGGAGGTCTCATAAAGGAAGTGGCACACCTCCTCGTTCTCCTCGGCGGTGGGAGAGCGCAGATCCTCCCCCCGCCCCACCTCGATGAGGAAGAACACCTCCCAGGTCGGTACCCCGAGGCGTAGGAGAAGCGCGGCCACGTCCGCCAGCTCCTCGAGGTTGGAGCGCATGACCGTGGTGTTCACCTGGAGCCGGAAGCCCATCTCCACCAGCCACCGGATCGCCTCCACGGTGGCCTCGAAGTGGCCGTCGACCCCTCGCACCCGATCGTGGGTCGCTGGGGTCGAGCCGTCCAAGCTCACCGACACCGCCTTCACCCCCAAGCTTTTCATCTCGGCCATGGTGGGCCGGTCCAATTGGGGAGACACTGAGGGCGACAGGGCCACCGGCACGCCAAGGCTCCGGGCGTGAGCGACCAGATCCCGGAGGTCGGGGCGGGCGAGGCAGTCGCCACCGGTCATCACCAGGACCGGGCGTGGCTGACCCAGCTCCGCGACCTGATCCACGAGGTCGAGGGACTCGGCGAGGCTGAGCTGACCGGGCAGGGGATGATGCACCGCTGAAGCCCGGCAGTGTCGGCAGCTCAGGGGGCACGCCACGGTGGTCTCCCAGAAGACGAGGATCGGCCTCTCAGAGAAGGTGACGCGCGGACGGGACTCCTCCATGACTTCGATTTTTCCGTTCCCGTGCCGTAGCCACCCGGGTGATTCCACCTGGGGGCGACTGCCGGGATACCCCCTTACGACCCGCCGGGGCCCCCTGGCACCGTGGGTGACGTGCCAATCTCTGTCCTTCTCCAGGAACTGGCCCAGCAGCTCTCGGAGAGCCGCAGGTGAGCCCCGGGTCGTCCGCGAACCTCTACCTTCTCCTCCTCGGCGAGGTGGCGCTGGCGGTGGGGATCGGTGCCCTAGTCGAAGGCGGGCGCGTGTTCCGGGCCCGGTCCGGCCGGAGCGAGCCGGGGAGCGCTGAGCCCACGGCCGCCGCTCCCGGGATGAGCTTCCTCAGGGTGGCCCTGGGCTCCCTCTGGGTGCTGGATGGCGTCCTCCAGGCCCAGCCGACCATGCCTCGGGGATTCGCCGCGGGAATCCTGGCCCCGGTCGCCCAGGGCCAGCCCGGATGGCTGACGGGCCTCCTCTCCACTGAGGAGGCGATATGGCGGGCCCACCCCGTCCACTTCACGGTGGCCACGGTCCTGATCCAGGTGGGTATCGGGGTCGCGATCCTGACCGGGGGCAACTCCCGGCTGGGACGGCTCGGCCTCTGGGCCTCGGTGGGCTGGGGCATCGTGGTCTGGGTCGGCGGGGAGGCGCTGGGCGGAATCCTCGCCCCTGGAGCTTCCATCATGTTGGGGGCGCCCGGTGGCGTCCTGGCCTACGTAGCCGCCGCGGGCCTTCTTCTCGCCCCGCCCTGCCTCTGGGAGCGGCGGCGGGTGGGCAGGTGGGTTGCGACCGGGCTGGGCGCCCTCTTCCTCATGGGGGCGCTGGTCCAGATGATCCCCGCGGAGGGCTTCTGGTCCGGTCCCGGCCTCGGCTCCGCGCTGGCCTCCCTGGCCGCCACTCCCCAGCCAGCCCTGATCTCCGTCCCCATCCTGGGATTGTCCCATCTGGCCCAAGCCCAGCCCTTCCTGTTCAACACCGGTCTGGTGGTCCTCTTCGGTGCGATGGGGACAGCGCTGCTCCTGGGTGGAGCCGGACGACTCACCACCACTTTGGCGCTGATCCTGCTCTTCCTGATCTGGTGGCTGGGACAGGATTTCGGGACCCTCGGTACCGGGATCGCCACCGACCCCAATCTGGCACCGCTACTGGCGGTGCTCCTGCTCGCCGCACGCCTGAACCAGTCCGGCAGCCGGGCCCATCCTCGGCCCGTGCCCGCATCGGTGCGCCGGCTAGCGGTCCTGGGACTGGCCGCCCTGGCGGTGGGTGCCGCGGTGGGGGTCGCCTACTTGCCCATGAGCCACCCGCCGGCTCCGGCGTCCTCCGTCCGGTCCCAGGGCTGACGTTCGGGCTTACACTGCCAGCGTGGGGACCAGACCTGTGCGCATCCTCACCGCCAAGGTGGGGCTGGATGGTCATGACCGTGGGGTCAAGGTGATCTCTCGCGCCCTTCGTGACGCCGGGGTGGAGGTGATCTACACCGGCCTGCACCAGACTCCGGCACAGGTGGTCGAGGCGGCGATCCAGGAGGACGTCGACGGGATCGGGATCTCGCTTCTGTCCGGGGCGCATATGACGCTCTTCCCCGAGGTGCTGCGCCTCCTCCGGGAGCGTGACGCCGCGGACATCGTGGTCTTTGGCGGCGGGATCGTGCCGCCCGGGGATGTGGCCGCCCTACGAGAGCTCGGGGTCGACGAGGTGTTCACCCCCGGCACCAGCATCCAGTCCATCGTGGAGTACGTCCAGCGCCGCTTCGGCAAGGTGGGAGTCGAGGCTGGCTGAGCCGGAGTTGCTAAGATCGAGTTTCGTGCCGGGTCAGTCCCGGCGGCGCCTGGCCCGCCCCAATGGCCCCTGGGAGCTTCTTGATGCCGCTCACAATTGACGTCGCCCAGCGCACCGTCGTGGGGCGCGGCGCGCACCGGCTGCGGCAGAAGGGGCTGGTCCCGGGGGTCGTCTACGGCCACCAGGTCGAGGCGCTGGCGGTGGAGGTCGGTGAGCGGGAGCTGGGTCGGGTCACCCACGCCGCCGGGGCGAGCCACCTGATCCAGCTGAAGGTCAAGGGTGAGCGGCGCCAGCGTCCGGTGCTGATCCGCGAGGTGCAGCGTGAGCCGCGGAGCGGGCGCACCGTGCACGTCGACTTCTTTCAGGTCAACCTCAAGGAGAAGCTGGACGTGACGGTGCCGGTGGTGGTGAGCGGGGAGGCGCCGGCGGTGAAGCAGGTGGGCGGTGAGGTCCTGCAGGTGCTGCACCAACTGGCGGTGAACTGCCTGCCCGACTCGATCCCCGGCGAGATCACGGTGGACGTCTCTGGCCTGGCGGAGATCGATGACGCGGTCAGGATCTCGGACATCCGCCTCCCCGAGGGCGTCGAACTCGCCGCTGGGGTGGACCCCGAGGAGATCCTGGTTAAGATCCAGCAGCCGCGGGTGGCTGCGGAGGAGCCGGAGGAGGCTCCGGCCGGCGCGGAGGCTGCGGCGGCCGCGGATGAGACGGCGCCGACGGAGGAGTAGGAGCAGGTCGTCTCCGCTCCCGGATCCTGGCCAGCCGCTCCCCCAGGGAGGACTCTGTCCCGTGCGGGGAGGGGCGGTAGTAGGTGCGGCCCTCCAAACCCTCTGGCAGGTGGTGGTGGCTCACCAGCCCCTCCGGGTCATCGTGGGCGTACTCGTACCCACGTCCGAACCCCAGCTCCCGATCTCTGCGCGTCACGGCATTGCGAAGGTGGATCGGCACCGGCAGGCCGAGGCTGTCCGCCACCTCGGCCGCGGCCTCCGAGTACCCGCGGTATACCGAGTTGCTCTTGGGGGCCAGGGACAGGTAGAGGGTGGCCTCGGCCAGCGGCAGCCGGCACTCGGGCATGCCCACCACCTGCGCCGCCTGGTAGGCAGCGACCGCGATGGAGAGGGCGGAGGGATCGGCCAGCCCGACGTCCTCGGCGGCCAGAATGACCAGCCTCCGGGCCGGCACCCGGGGGTCCTCACCCCCCTCCAGGAGCCGGGCCAGCCAGTAGAGCCCGGCGTCGGGGTCGCTGCCGCGAACCGACTTGATCAGGGCGGAGAGGATCTGGAAATGGAGGTCTCCGGCGCGATCGTGGACCAGGTGGGGGTGGGCCAGCGCCCGTTCGGCGCGCACCCTATCGACCTCCGCCCCCGGGGGGAGCCCGGCCGCCGCCTGTTCCAGGCAGTTGAGCAGCGTGCGTGCGTCCCCGCCGCAGCCGAGGGCCAGCGCCTGGGCTGCCTCGGGGGCCACCGCGAGCCTGCGGTCCCCCAGCCCCCGGGGCTCAGACATCGCCCGGCGCACCAGCTCCAGCAGCTCCGCCTCGCCCAGCGGGGCCAGCTCCCAGATCAGCACCCTGGACAGGAGCGCCGACGTCAGCTGGAAACTGGGATTCTCGGTGGTGGCGCCGATCAGGGTGATGAGCCCGCTCTCCACGTGGGGGAGGAGGGCGTCCTGCTGGGTCCGGCTGAAGTGATGGATCTCGTCCAGGAACAGAACGGTGCCTCCGCCCCGCCCCCTCAGCCGCCGGGCTTCCTCCACCACCCGGCGGACGTCCGCGACGCCGGCGCTCACCGCCGACATCCTCACCAGCCGGCAGTGGAGGCTGGCGGCAAGAAGGCTGGCGAGCGTCGTCTTCCCGGATCCCGGGGGCCCCACCAGGATGACCGACGGGAGCCGGCCGAGCCGGGCCGCCCTCGCGACCGGCCCGTCCTCCCCGAGGAGGGCCTCCTGCCCGAGCACCTCCTGGAAGGTCCTGGGACGCATCCGGAAGGCGAGGGGCGCGTCATCCCCCGCGGTCTCCGGTGCGGCCACCTCGTCCGGTGCCTCGTCGGGGAAGAGCTCGCCCATGGCAACATCTTGGGGGAGCCGGGCCGCCCGGGGTTGGCCCCCATCGGCCGAGGGTTTTTGCGGGTCCGCGCGAGGGGGGCGATACGGCATCCTGGACAGGGCAGATCCGTGCCACGGAGGACAGCTTGTGGACGACTCAAGGCGCACCGGAGCGGAACTGGCGGCGGAGGCCATCGCCAAGACCGGGGGAGACACCCTCTTCACCCTTCCCGGCAGCCACATCGCCAAGATCCTGGACCACGCCCGTAGCCTCGGCATCCGGGTGGTCAACGTGCGCCATGAGGAGAACGCGGTGATGATGGCCGAGGGGATGGCACTGGCCACGGGACGCCCGGGGTTCGCGGCGGTGACCGCCGGCCCCGGCCTGGCCAACGCCATGGCCGGGATAGCCGAGGCAAACCTCGCCGGTGCCCCGGTGGTGGTTCTGGCCGGCCGCACGGCGGTCGCCCGGCGGGGCATCGGAGCGGTCCAGGATCTCGACCAGCTGGCCATGGTCCGGCCGGTGACCAAGTGGGCCGCCGAGTGCCTGGAGCCGGGGCGGATACCGGAATACCTCGCGGAGGCGGTCCGCCGCGCCTCCTGGGGCGATCCCGGGGTCGCCTATCTGGAGATCCCCGAGGACGTCCTGCACCAGCTGGGCGAGGGATCAGCGGTGTGGGTGCCCGAGGCGCCCCGGTCGGTCCCCTCACCCGCCGATCTGGAGCGCGCCCTGCAGTTGCTCAAGGGGGCCGAGCGGCCCCTGATCCTCGCCGGCTCCGGAGCGTTCTTCTCCGGGGCGGGGGAGGCCCTCAGGCGCTTCATGGAGAGGACCGGCATCCCGCTCACCACCACCTCAGGTGCGCGCGGGCTGGTGGACGACAGCCACCCGCTCTGCCTCGGCACCCTGGTGCACGGCGGGGCGGCGCTGGTCGGTGCCTCCCT
>JAJYWT010000112.1 GCA_021791345.1 bacterium | reverse complement strand
CCTCTAAGCGTCTTGCTTAGCCTGGGAGCGGCGAGAACCGGGGTGCTGGCCAGCTGTGCCGCGCTGAGTCTGGCGGGGTGCGCGCTGTCTTCCCCGCCCGCGGTGCATGCTCATCGCACCCCCACCCGCACCCCCAGCGCGACGCCGACTCCTTTGCCGCAGGCGGTGACGGTGATAGCCCCAGACGGGGTCAACTTTCGCACCGACCCTTCCACCACCGCACCGGTGGTGGGGGTGGTCGCCCAGGGCGTGACCCTGCCAGTCCTCTCCAAGACCGGAGTCGACGGCGGGTGGTGGCAGGTAAAGGGAAGCACCGCGACCGGGTGGATCACCGCGAACCCGGAGTACACATCGACGGCATCCTTCCAGAGCTACCAATCGACGGGCAATCCAAGCTGGTCCGCTCTGTTTCCCTCCAGCTGGACGTTTGCCCAGTCCACCCCCGGGACCATCTCCTTCAGCGGCCAGGGCGGGCAGGTGATCACCGTCACCACCGCCGCCAGCACCGCCAAGCTGCCGCCGGGGGCGCCGGCGGGGACCGGAGAGAAGTCGGTGACCTCGGTGGAGGTCTACGGGATCACAACCGCCCTGGTGACCTACGCGGTCAGCACCGGCTATCTGGCTGCGGTCGCCTTTCAGGGGAGTCCCGGGGTGGCCTTCCTGATCACGGCCAAGGGCAGCTCCGACAGCATGGCCGCCACCTTCACGGTCTTTCTAGAGGCGTTCAAGTTTGCGCTTCCGGCCCCGAGTCCCAAGCCGAGCCCCTGAGCTCGTCGGGTGCCGCCAGGCGGCGCGAGAACTCACGGTAGGCCGCCGTGCGGGCCTGGTCCACCACCTTGGTGTATCCCTGCATGGTGTTGAGGTTGGCGTGTCCCAGCACCTCCTGCACCAGCCGGACGTTGCCGGTTATGGTCAGCAGCTCGGTGGCCGTGGTGTGGCGCAGCACGTGCGGTGACCGCAGCGCCTCCAGACCCCGCTCGCGGCGCAGGCGGGAGACGATGTGGCGGGCGCCGGCCGCCGTGAGCCGGCGTGATCCTGAGCTCCGGGAGTGCCGGTCGTAGTTCAGGAAGAGCGCGGGTTCGCGGTCCTGCCGTGCCCCCAGGTAGTCGGTGATGGCGGCCATCGCTGCGGGGGTGAGATGCACCACCCGCTCCTTGGATCCCTTGCCCCTGACCACGAGCCGGCCGCTGCGGCTGAGATCGCTTCGGTTGACGCGGAGCGCCTCGGAGATCCGGCAGCCGGTGCTGAGTAGAAAGTGGACCAGCGCCTGGTCTCTGAGATCCGGCTCCGTGCCCCGCGAGTGGTGGGCGAGGAGGGAGCGGGCGTCATCGGTGGTGAGCGGCTTGGGCAGAGGGGCAGCGACCCTGGGTATGTCGATGTGCAGCCCGAGGTCCTCTCCGACCCATCCCTCCCGCAGGGCATAGCGCAGCAGGCCTCTCAGCGCCTGCAGTCGGCGCGCCCGCGAACTCAGTGCCAGTGGAGACTCCCCCAGATGTCGCTGGTAGGCGCGGACCAACTCACGCGAGAGCTCAGAGATGGCCTGCGGAGACCGCTTCAGTCCTCGCCAAAAGTCGAGAGCGGTCCGAAGGTCGGTGGCGTAGGCCCTGATGGTCTGGGGGCTGCGCGCCCGGTCCACCGCGAGGTAGGTCAGATACTCCTCGACCGCGTCGTCGAGCGACAACCGGATCCCGGCTCGGTCGGATTCGTCCGGATCCTTGGTCACTGCAATCCCCAGTGTCGGTCGGCGCGCCCTCGCCCTCTCGCGGCGCGACCCATCGACCGCAGGGCCGGTTGGGCCCTGGAACCTCGACCCGGTGGTGGCATCGGAAAGTGCCTTGCCGACGGGCCCCGGTGCACGGACGCAGCCAGCACTTGCGCCGGCTGGGACGTGGCGGGATGGGCGCCCACCATCGCCAGCTCGCCAGACGGCTTACGCATGGCAGCTGGGGGCAAGGGCAGCTCGGGATGGGGCGACGGGCATGCGGCCCTTGGCCCTAGGCCGTTCCGGAAGGCCCGGGAGTGCAGCATCCGGTGGAGGCTCCGGATCGGAGGTAGGCAGGCCGCAGGGCTGGGGGAAGCGGGCGGCACGGGGCCGGGACCGGATCGGGGCGGGGGAGAAGACGCCACCGCGGTTGTCCCAAGCGGGGCCATCACGATCACCACCGGCTGGAATGGAGTCGGCCGAGCGGTCGCGGTGTTGCCGGCGGAACGGGCGCGGGACCCGCTCCGTCGGCTCGGCTCGGTACCCGCGCGATGGGGGCTGACCGGGGTCGACGCGCTCTGACCCGGGGGAGGGAGCAGCGCCTGGGTGCCGCCTGCCACGAGCGGTGGTGCCGTCTGGCCGACCATGGGCTGCAATTCAGGCGAAGTCACCGCCGCCGTCAGGGCGATGGCTCCCACACCGGCCACGACAGCGGTGGCGGCAGTCGCCCCCAACCACCATGAGGAGCGATGAAGCCTGGCAAGCCACGCCAGCGGGACGACGCCGATGCCAGCCAATCCCGCTCTCCTGGGCCGGAGAGAGGGGGCAGTGGGGCCAACTGGAGCGCTCGATCCGGTGAACAGCGCGGCTGTCTGAGCCAGCCGCACCTCCAACCAGCGCTCCATCGCCCAAGCGGATGGGAAGTCTGAGGGGGTCGCCAGCCCGAAGTCGACCACCACCTGCTGGGCGGTGAGCACGGCCATGGTCCGGTCGTGGGTCAGAGGCAGCGCCCTCCGCTCCAACCAGGGTCGAAGTAGTTCCTCCACCAGGACCGGGTCGGCGAGATCGCCGACGAGGGAGATCCGGAGAAAGGCGGCAGCGAGGGGATCGCCGACCGCGGCAACCTCAGCCATCAGTCATGGCCGCCGAAATTGCCATCGCACGAGGGTCTCACCTCCCCTAGAACGCGGCTCGGGCGAAAACGGGACACCGCCCAGGACCTGCGCCGCCGGTCTGGGCAAACCACCAAAGCCATCCTGCCGGGGACCCCACCGCGATCGGCCAGGGCCCAGGCTCGAACTCGCTCGCAGGTCCGATGCTAGACCAACCGGGAGGCGGCCACCGCCAATGGCTGTAACGGTTTCGTCAGTGGGAGTCTTCGTGCTGCAAATGCTCCACAACCCAATCGATCGCCCGGGTCAGAGTGCCGACATCATCCGGATCCACTGCGGGGAACAGCCCCAGGCGGAGCTGGTTCCGGCCCAGCTTGCGGTAGGAGTCGGTGTCCACGATGCCGTTGGCCCGGAGAACCCGGGAGACCGCCGCAGCCGGCACCGATGGGGCCAGATCGATCGTGGCCACGACCGGGCTCCGTTCCTCTGGACGGCCCACGAACGGGGAGGCGAACCAGCTGGCCTCGGCCCAGCTGTAGACCAGTTCGGCCGAGCGCCGCGATCGCGCCGCCGCCGCGGCCAGCCCCCCCTGGTCGAGCATCCAGGTGAGCTGCTCGGCGAGGAGGAATAGGGTGGCGATCGCGGGGGTGTTGACGGTCTGGCCCTGGCGCGAGTTGTCGATCGCGGCTGCCAGGTCGAGGAAGCTGGGCACCCAGCGCGCGGATGAGCACAGGCTGCGGGCGCGCTCCACCGCCCGCGGCGAGAGGATCGCGATCCAAAGCCCACCCTCGGACGCGAAGCACTTCTGGGGGGAGAAGTAATAGACGTCGGTGGCGCCGATCTCCACCTCCATCCCGCCGGCGGCCGAGGTTGCGTCCACCAGCACCAGTTGCTCGGGGTCGCCCAGACGCCGGATCGGCATGGCGACCCCGGTCGAGGTCTCGTTCTGGGTCAGGCAGTAGCAGTCGACCTCAGGGCTCGACGCTGGCTGAGGGTGGGTGCCTGGATCTGAGGTTATGACCTGGGGAGCGTCAAGGTGGGGCGCCGAGCTCGCCTCCTGGGCAAATTTCGACGAGAACTCGCCGAACACGAGATGCTGGCTGCGTCGCTCTATGAGGCTGAACACCGCCACATCCCAGAAGCACGTCGCACCCCCGTTGCCAAGGACCACCTCGTACCCGTCCGGGAGGGCAAACAGCTGCCCCAGTTGCTCCCGCACTCTTAGCACCAGCTCGCGCACGGGCGGCTGCCGGTGGCTGGTGCCAAGGAGTGCGCTACCCCGGCTCGCCAACCCGGCCAAGGCCAATGCCGGTACCTTAGAGGGGCCAGACCCGAACCGGCCGTCCGCAGGTAGCAGATCCTGTGGTATGACTGGGATCGAACCACTACCGGTAGTCATCAGGAGGAAGTGTATTGCCTTCGGCCCCGGGACCCACCACTTCACTGTCGCGCCGGGTTCGCGCAATCTCAGAGTCCGCCACCCTGGCCATGGACCGGCGGGCCAAGGAGCTGGTGGCGACGGGGGAGAAGGTCATCTCGTTCGCCGCTGGGGAGCCGGACTTCGCCAGCCCGGAGGTGGCGGTGGCCGCCGCCGAGCGGGCCTGCCGCAACCCCAGGGCCCATCACTACAGTCCGGCCGCGGGCCTTCCCGAGCTGCGCGAGGCGGTCGCCGCCAAGACCAGGCGGGATTCGCAGCTGCCGGTCACCGCCGCCAACGTCATGATCACCAGCGGGACCAAGCAGGCGGTGGCGCACGCGTTCACGCTGCTGCTCGACCCCGGTGATGAGGTCCTGATCCCCACCCCGCACTGGGTGACGTTCCCGGAGGCCGTGGCGCTGGCCGGCGGCGTCCCAGTGCCGGTCTACAGCGATGAGACCACCAACTTCAAGGTGTCGGTCGCCGACCTGGAGCGATGCACCACCGAACGGACCAAGGTGTTGCTGTTTGTTTCACCCTCCAACCCGACCGGAGCCGTGTACACCCGGGAGCAGATGCAGGCGATCGGGCGCTGGGCGGAGAGCCGGGAGCTGTGGGTGGTGTGCGACGAGATCTACGACCAGTTCACCTACGAGGGAGCGGAGTTCAACTCCCTGCCGGCGGTGGTCCCCGAGCTCCAACCCCGGGCGATCTGCCTGAATGGGGTCGCGAAGGCCTACGCGATGACCGGGTGGCGCGTGGGTTGGATGGTGGCGGCCCCGGAGGTCATCAGGGCTGCCATCAACTTGCAGTCCCACGTGTGCGGCAACATCAGCAACGTCTCCCAATTCGCCGCCCTCGCCGCCTTGGAGGCCGGACTCGATCCGGTGGAGCGGATGCGTGCGATCTTCGCCGAGCGCAGGGAGCGGATCGCTGCCCGACTGGGAGCTCTGCCCGGATTCGAATGCCCACCGCCCGAGGGCGCCTTCTACGTCTTTCCCTCCGTGCGCGGCGTGCTGGGACGGAGGGTGGCGGGACGGGCCGTCCAGGGCTCGGCGGATTTGGCGGACATCCTGCTCGATGAGGCCAAATTGGCGGTGGTCCCCGGGGACGCGTTTGGCGCCCCTGGGTATCTGCGCTTCTCGTACGCGTTGAGCGCGGAAGACCTGGAGACGGGGATGGAACGGCTCGAGACCCTCCTGGGCTGACCGGAGGCCGCCGGACCCGGAGCGGCAGGGCGCGGCACCTGGTCCGGGCGTTCGCTATGGTGGCCACTGTGGTTGAAGTCGCCAGACCCCGGGGGGCATCGTTCGTCGCACACACGCCCAGTCGACGCGAGGGATCGGACATAGGAGCGGCCACCGGTGGTGGATGATGGGGCCGAACCCACGGCACCATGGCTGCCGGCGATCCGGATCGCCTTCGGGGCCATCCTCCTGATCGACGCCATTCTCGAGTACCAGACGGGAACCTATCAGGTGTTCGTCAGCCTGCTGTACTCGAACGCCTCCGTCAGTCCGGAGCCGCTGCGCGGCGCCCTGGTGTTCGCGGCCGAGCTCATCGGCCACCAGCCCGCGGTCTGGAACGCGATCCTAGCGGCCACGGAGCTCGTGCTGGGCCTGGGCGTCATGCTCGGTCTGGGCGCGGCATGGTGTCTGGTAGCGGCTCTGCCGCTCTTCGCCGGCATCTGGGTGTTCGGCCAGGGCCTGGGCCTGCCATTCGCGGCAGGGACCACCGACCTGAACTCCGGTCCGCTGTACATCCTGCTGAGTCTGGTGCTCTTGCTCGGACGCAGCTGGCGGAAGTGGAGCGTGTTCCGCTGGGTGCGGCCCGAGGGAAGTCCTCTGGGCCGTCGACGCGCCGTGGTCGCGGCTGGATCGGCCATCGCCCTCGCTGGGGTGGCGACCCTCACCTGGGGCAGCGTGAACGCGGTCCGGCGCCAGCCCGGGGTGGAGGGGCCGCCCGCGGTAGGAGGGGCGGCTCTGGCCTTCGACGCGCAGACCAATCAGGACGTCTTCTTCGGCGGCTGCGACTACCTCGCCTGCTCCGGCGCCACCTGGCTCTGGGATGGTCACCGCTGGCTGCGGGCCGCTGGTCAGCCCGCCCCGCCGGAGATGGGTTACGCGGGGGCCGCGTATTCCGGGCAGCGGCGAGCGGTCGTGCTGTTCGGAGGAGCGACCGAGCAGGGGCTGGGCCCAGCCCTCGACTCCACGTGGGTCTGGAACGGCCGGAGCTGGAGCCGGTTGAAGTTCACCGAACCACCACCCGGTCGTCGCTTCCCGGCCATCGCGTACGACCCCAGCACCAAGCAGCTACTCATGTTCGGCGGCGACGACGCGTCCGGCAAACCCCTGGCCGGCACCTATGTGCTCACATCCTCGGGCTGGCGTCAGCTGAGGCTCAAGATTGAGCCGTCCGCACGGACCGCCGCCGCGATGGCCTGGGACCCCGGCCTGAACGCCCTCCTTCTTTACGGCGGCAGCAACGGCAGCGCCCGCCTCAGCGACACCTGGGCCTGGACGGGTCAAGACTGGACCAGGCTCAGCTCCCGGCGATCCCCCGGGCCCCTCGCCTACATTGCGATGTCCACCGACCCCACCGACTCAGGGGTCCTGCTCTACGCGGGCGCGGGAGCCTCGGAGCGGACCTGGAGATGGGGGAGGGGAGGTTGGACACCGGTAGTTGCCAGAGGCCAAGCACCGCCGGTGTACAGCTTCATGGCGATGGCACCAGCTCCATCCGGCAGGGGTGTGCTGCTCGTGGGCGGCGCCACCAGCTCGGGAAGTGGCTTCAGCGCCCAGGCTTGGCTCTGGAACGGTTCGGGTTGGAACCGGCTGACCTGACTTCGCCTTCCGCTCAGACCCGAGCCACCAGCTCGGCGAGTTGAGCGGGCGTGCAGTTGCCGCCGGAGAGGACGCAGATCATGTCCCCCGGGTCGTCGCTGCGCCCGTCCAGGCTAACGCCGTTCCTGACCGCGCTCAGCGCTGCCGCCACCGTCATCGCCCCGGTCGGCTCCACCACCAGCTTGCCGCGCGACCACAGCCACCAGCATGCTTCGGCGATATCCAGATCGGTGACCGTCACGATCCGCTCGACCCGGGTGCGGATCACCTCCCAGCAAAGTCGTCCGAGGTGCAGGGTCCGGGCCCCGTCGGCGACGGTCTCGGGGGTCGACTCGAGGCTCACCAGCTCGCCAGACTCCAGGGAACGGCTGGCATCGTCTCCCAGCGCCGGCTCGACCCCGATGACGGTCGCGCCGGGCATGTACCTCTCCAGGGCGAGACACATCCCGGCGATGAGCCCGCCGCCACCCACGGGGACCAGCACCGTGGTGGGGTGGATTCCCAACCTGCCGGCCTGGCCCACGAGCTCCGAGGCGACCGTGGACTGTCCCGCGATCACCAGGGGATCGTCGTGGGGATGCACCAGCCGCAGGTTCCTCTGCTCCGCCAACTGGCGAGCCACTTCCTCACGGTTCTCCCCGGTCACCCCGTCGCTGATGACCTCAGCTCCGTAGGCGCGCACGGCCGCCAGCTTGACCGGCGCCGCCCCATCCGGCATCACCACGGTCGCCGAGAGCCCGAGCTCGGCGG
>JAJYWT010000241.1 GCA_021791345.1 bacterium | reverse complement strand
AACACCATCGAGGCGGGCACGTCCGAGGTGCTGCGCAGCATCGTGGCCGAGCGGGTCCTGGGCCTGCCGAGGTCGCGCTGATGGACTTCACCCTGGACGAGGCCCAGGAGGAGCTGCGCTCCCAGGCACGCTCCTTCCTGGCCTCCAGATCCCCACTGACTCGGGTGGCGGAGCTCGCCGAGACCGACGAGGGGTGGGATGCGGGCGGCTGGGCGGAGATCGCTGGCCTCGGGTGGCTGGGGGCGTCCGTCCCTGAGCGCCTCGGTGGAGCGGGCCTCAGCTTCCTCGAGGAGGCAATCCTTCTAGAGGAGTTTGGGCGGGCGCTCTACCCCGGACCCTACCTGGCCACGGTGGGGCTGGCCCTTCCCGCCCTCCCGGACGAGCAGCTGGCGGAGATGGCCGCCGGCCGCAGGCGATGGTCAGTGGAGCTGCGCCCGGGATGGCCGGTGCCCAACCTGTCCCAGGTCGACTTGGTGGTCGCGGAGAGGGCCGAGAGGCTGGTGGCCATCCCAGCGGCCGGAGCCATCGGCCCCACCGTGGACCCCTCGCGACGGACCGGCCATCTGGCCCAGGGGCCGGAGACCCTACTCCTGGAGGGGCCGGCCGCGGCGCGGGCCCAGCGGCTGATGCGTCGACGCGCCCGGGCCGGCCTGGCGCTGGAGGCGGTGGGCCTGGGGGCGGCGGTACTGGAGCTGGGCGTCGCCCACGCCCGCAGCCGGGAGCAGTTCGGACGGCCGATAGGCGCCTACCAGGCGGTGGCTCACAAGCTGGCCGACACCTATCAGGAGCTGGAGCTGGCTCGGTCGGCTGCGTACTGGGCCGCGTGGTGCATTGCCGAGGACGCCCCGGAGGCGGATGTGGCAGCCGCCTCGGCCCTGGCCCTCGCCTGCGAGACCGCCGTCGCCGCCTGCGAGCGGGTGATCCAGGTGCATGGCGGCATGGGGTTCACCTGGGACGCCCCGCTGCACCGGTACTACAAGCGGGCACTCTGGCTGGAACGGTTCGCCTGGTCCCCGGCGGAGTGCCGGGCCGAGGTGGCCGCCGAGCTCCTGGGAGAACCCACGGGAGGATAGCGAGATGGCGATGATGGACGTCCCCCTGAACAGCTGGATGCTCTTCAGCCACGCCGAACGGTACTTCGGCGACACTCCGATCGTGACCCAGGTGGCGCCGGGCCGTCGCCACCGCTACACCTACCGCGAGTTTGCCCAGCGGGCGCAGCAGCTGATGCACGGCCTGGACCGGCTGCATCTGGAGGAGGGTGCAGTGGTCGCCACCCTGGCATGGAACGGATACCGCCACCTGGAGGCGTACTTCGGCATCCCCTGCTCTGGCCGGGTCTACCACACCCTGAACCCCCGCCTCCCTCCGGGGGACCTAGAGTTCATCATCAACGACGCCGAGGACCAGGTGATCCTGGTGGAATCCAGCCTGCTGCCCCTGCTCGACCGCCTCTGGCCCTCCCTAGACCGGAAGCCTCAGGTGGTGGTCCTGGACACCGGCGTCGGCGAGAGCTCCATCGAGGGTCGGATCCCCTACGAGGAGTTGCTCGCGGACCAGCCCACGTCCTACCCCCGGAAGGAGATCCCCGAATACAACCCGATGGGGATCTGCTACACCTCGGGGACCGAGGGGAAGCCCAAGGGCGTGGTCTACACCCACCGCTCCAACTTCCTCCACGCCCTGGCCACCACATCCGGGGGGGCCATCGGGATCGGCCCTGCCGACAGCGTCCTGGCGGTGGTGCCGATGTTCCACGTCAACGCCTGGGGCATTCCCTTCGGGGCCACTCTGGTGGGCGCCAAGCAGGTGTTCAATGGCCCCAACTTCGACGCCCCAACCCTGATCGACCTCATGCTCGACGAGAAGGTGACCGTCGCGGCGGGGGTGCCCACGGTGTGGATGGCGGTCGCCGACGAGCTCACCCGGCGGGGGGTGGGGCTGCCCACCATCCGCCACCTCACGGTCGGCGGCAGCCAGCCGCCGCGTTCCATGCTTGAGCGTTTCCAGCGGGAGTTCGGGGTAACCATGATCCAGGGGTGGGGGATGACCGAGACCTCACCGGTGGGCAGCCTGGCGACCCCAAAGCACACGATGCGGGACTGGAGCCCGGAGCAGCTGATGGACGAGGTCCGCACCAAGGCTGGGCTGCCGCTGCCCGGGATCGACGTCAAGGTGGTCGACCCCCAGGGCCAGGAGTTGCCGTGGGACGGCACCTCGATGGGCGAGCTGTTGATCCGGGGACCGTGGGTGGCCGACAGCTACTTCAAGGGGGCGGGGCCGGAGCGGTTCACCAAGGACGGCTGGCTGCGCACCGGGGACGTGGCGGTTATCTCTCCCGAGGGTTACTTCGTGATCGTGGACCGCACCAAGGACCTCATCAAGACTGGAGGCGAATGGATCTCCTCAGTCGACATGGAGGGCACCCTGATGGGGATGGAGGGCGTGGCCGAGGCAGCGGTCATCGGCGTCCCCGACCCCAAGTGGCAGGAACGCCCGCTGGCGGTGGTCAGCCCCAAGGAGGGGTCCGAGGTCACCCTGGAAGGGGTCCGCGCCCATTTGGAGGGGCACGGCTGGGCCAGGTGGCAGCTCCCGGACCGGTTGGAGCTGGTTGACGCGATCCCCAAGACCAGTGTGGGGAAGTTCGACAAGAAGGTGATCCGCCAGCGCTTCGCCCCGCCGCCCTCCGGGGGGCCGGGGTGACCCCCACCACCCAGGCGCCGCCACCGCTCTCCACTGGCGGCCTCGCGACGGCCCGGTACCAGCTGCCGTCCACCGCAGTCGAGGAGGCGGTGGCGTCACTTGCCGGCGCCCTCGAGCCACGGGCAGCGGAGCTGGCCGAGCTGCTGGCACGAGTGATCTGGTCCGACGATGACGGCTACCGCCTGCGCGGGTGGGTCAGCCGCGACGAGCTGCTGCTGGCCTGCCGGGAGAACCTGGAGGAGGTGCTCGGCGACCTCTCGAGGCTCCCGAGCGGCGGTTCGCCGACCCGGTCCTCCGCCCTCGCCACCGGGAGGCGGCGAGCCCTCCAGGGAGTCCCGCTGGAGAACCTGCTCCACGCCTACCGCCTGGGGGGTCGAATCATCTGGGAGGCACTTTTGGAGGAGTCTCGAGGGCGGTGGCCCGAGCTGCTGGCGCAGGGCGCGGTGGTGGTCTGGGAGGGCATCGACCTCTATTCGTCAGCGGTAGCCGACGCCTACAGAAGAGCGGAGGCCGAGATCCGCGGCAGGGACCAGGCGCGCCGGCACGACCTCCTGCACTCGATCTTGATCGGGGCCGTCCCCGCCGGCGAGCTCGACCTGGCGCAGGAGTCCCTCGGGCTTACGTCCGGGAGCCCGCTGGTGTTGGTAGCGGCCGATCCGCTCTCAATCTCGGCGCCCGAGGCCACGGCCCTCATGAGAACTGCCGGCCTGGCCTCGGAGTGGGCCCTCCTCCAGGGCCACCTGGTCGGCTTGGTGGCAGCCCACAGCTCCCGCCAGGTGGCAGACCACCTGCGCCGTGCCCAAGGGGCGCGCGCCGGACTGAGCCCCCAGTTCTCCGGGCCGGAAGGCGCTCCCCGCGCCCATCGGCAGGCGGAGCTGGCGCTGCGGGCCATCCCCCAGGGGGCGTCGCGGGTCATGGAGCTGGACGAGGATCTGCCGCTGGTGATCCTGGCGGCCTCACCCGAGATCTCCGAGCGGCTCGCCCGCCGGTGGCTGGCTCCGGTCCTCGGGCTTCCCGAAGGTGAGAGACGCTCCCTGCTACGCACCGCCCGGGCCTACTTAGAGCACGAGGGCTCGGTGGCGGCCACGGCCGCCTACCTCCCCTGCCACCGCAACACTGTCCGCAACCGGCTGCGGCGAATGGAGCAGCTCACCGGTATCAACCCCGCCACGCCGGGCCACGCGGCCGAACTCTCACTGGCCCTGCGGGCCACCCGGCTCCTGGGGCTGGAGGAGCGCTGGCCGGCAGCGGACGAGCGTCGGGGTCCCGGCTGATGGCGCTGCGGGTGGAGGGCGTCGCTGGCGTCCAGGGGCTGGCTGGCCGGGAGCTGGGTCCCACGGCCTGGAGGGAGATCACCCAAGATCAGGTCGACCTCTTCGCGGAGGCCACCGGCGACCATCAGTGGATCCATGTGGATCGCCAGCGGGCGGCTGCCAGCCCCCTCGGCGGGACCATCGCCCACGGCCATCTGACCCTCAGCCTTCTGCCCTCCTTTCTCTCCGAGATGGTGGAGGTGGAGGGGATGGCGATGAAGGTCAACTACGGGCTCAATCGGGTGCGCTTCCCGACGCCCGTCCCCGTGGGGGGGAGGGTGCGCGCCCGGGCGAGAGTCGGTAGGGTTGATCCCATCCCCGGAGGAATCGAGGTGGAGATCTCGGTCACGGTGGAGGTTGAGGGTCAGGAGAAACCGGCCTGCGTCGCCGAGAGCCTCGGGCGCTATTACGTAGAGGGGATCAGAGGAGGAAGCGCATGAACCTCGAGGGTATGGTGGCGCTGGTCACGGGCGGGGGGCGGGGGATCGGCGCCGCCACCGCGCTGCGGCTGGCCCGGGAGGGGGCGGCGGTGGCGATCTCGGACCTGGACCTGGATCCGGCCCAGGAGGTGGCGGAGAAGATCTCGGCCGAGGGTGGCAGGGCTCTCGCCCTGGCCTGCGACGTCCGCTTCCCCGGACCCGTCCAGCAGATGGTCCAGGAGACGGTGGACAAGCTGGGCCGCCTGGACGCCCTGGTCACCTGCGCCGGGGTCCTGCGTGACAACCTGGTCCACAAGATGAGCGAGGAGGATTGGGACCTGGTCATCGACACCCACCTGAAGGGGAGCTTCCTCTGCAGCCAGGCGGCGCAGCGGGTGATGGTTCCCCAGCGCTCGGGCAAGATGGTCCTGATCTCCTCCACCTCGGCCCTGGGCAACCGCGGCCAGGCCAACTACTCGGCGGCCAAGATGGGTATCCAGGGGCTGGCGCGCACTCTGGCCATCGAGCTAGGCCGGTACAACATCAACGTCAACGTGGTGGCCCCGGGCTTCATCGAGACCCGCATGACCATGCAGACGGCCGAGCGGATGGGGGTGGACTTCGAGGGCTTCAAGGAGGCCGTGGCGGCGGCAACCCCCATCCCCCGGGTCGGGGTCCCGGACGACGTGGCCGGGACCATCGCCTTCCTGGTGGGGCCGGACTCCTCCTACATCAGCGGGCAGACGCTATACGTGAGGGGCGGTCCGTAGCCGCCGGGGCGGCGGGGACCCGCTGGGGCGCCCAGGGCTCGCTGGCGGGTCGAGTGGCGCTGGTCACCGGGGCCAGCCGGGGAATCGGGGAGGCCTGCGCCTTGGAGCTGGCGCTCCGGGGTGCCCGGGTGGCCGTCTGCGCTCGCAAGGAGGAGCCGCTGCGCCAGGCTGCTGCCCGGATCTCAGCTGCCAGCGGCGCCGAGGTGGAGGCGGTCGCCGCCCACGCGGGACGGATCGCCGACCTGGAGCGGCTGGTGGACACGGTGATGAAGCGCTGGGGTCGCATCGACGTTTTGGTGAACAACGCCGGGACCAACCCCCATTTCGGCCCCACCCTGGAGATCTCCCCGGAGGCCTGGGACAAGACCTTCGAGGTCAACCTCCGGGGGCCGCTCCTCCTCACCTCTCTGGTATATGCGGCGTGGATGGCCGACCATGGTGGAGCGGTGGTCAACGTCTCCAGCATCGCCGGAGTCAACCCCGCGGTCGGACTAGGCGCCTATGGAGTCTCCAAGGCCGCCCTCAACATGCTGACCCGGCAGCTGGCCAGGGAGCTGGGCGGGAGCGGGGTGCGGGTGAATGCGGTGACCCCGGGAATCGTGGAGACCGAGTTCGCCCGGCCGCTCTGGGAAGAGGGGCCACTGGGAGACCGTAACCGCCGGCGGAACCCAATGCAACGATTCGCTCAGCCGGAGGAGGTGGCGCGGGTGGTCGGCTTCCTGGCCTCCGACGAGGCGTCATACGTGAGCGGGGCAGTCCTCCAGGTGAGCGGTGGCGAGTGAGATCTGCAGGGAGGAGTCGAAGTGGATGAGGCGGTGATCGTGGCTGCGGGCCGGAGTCCGATCGGTCGCGCCGGCAAGGGATCTCTGGTGAGCTTCCGCCCGGACGACCTTGGGGCGCTGATCCTGCGTCGGGTGCTGGAGCGGATCCCCGAGCTCCCCACCTCGGAAGTGGAGGATGTGCTCTGCGGCTGCGGGCTACCCGGCGGGGAGTCGGGGTTCAACCTCGGGAGGGCAATCAGCATCCTGGCGGGGGTGAACGCCCCCGGAGCCACGCTCACCCGCTACTGCAGCTCCTCCCTGCAGACCACGCGCATGGCCTTTCATGCCATCCGGGCGGGGGAAGGGGACGTCTTCGCCTCGGTCGGGGTGGAGACGGTGAGCCGCTACGGCTACGGCACCTCCGACCCGCCCGAGGCGCGCAATCCCCGGCTGATGCCGGGAAACCCCGAGGGTCTACCGGACCTCTACATCCCCATGGGCCTCACCGCCGAGAACGTAGCCGAGCGGGAGGGCATCAGCAGGGAGGAGATGGACCGGTTCGCCGCCCTCAGCCAGAACCGCGCCGTGGCGTCGGAGGAGGACGGTTTCTTCGCCCGGGAGATCATCCCCGTGGAGCTCCCGGACGGGCAGCTGATGGTGAGGGATGACGGGCCCCGTCCCAACACCACGGTCGAGGTGCTGGCCACGTTGAAGCCCGTCTTCAAGGAGGATGGGAGGGTGACCGCTGGGAACGCCTGTCCCCTCAACGACGGGGCGGCCGCGGTGATCGTGATGTCGATGCGCCGGGCGAGGGAGCTGGGCATCACCCCCCTGGCCCGGATCGTGGCCACCGCGGTGGCCGCCCTGGAGCCGGAGTACATGGGGCTGGGGCCAATCCCGGCCACCAAGCGCTGCCTCGAGAGGGCGGGGATGACCATAGACGACGTCGACCTGGTGGAGATCAATGAGGCCTTCGCCGCTCAGGTGATCCCCTCGGCCCGCGGGATCGGCATTGACCCCTTCGGGGAGAAGCTCAACCATTTCGGGGGCTCGATCGCTCTGGGTCACCCCTTCGGGATGACCGGAGCCCGCATCACCTGCACCCTTCTCAACGGGTTGCGCACCCTGGACAAGGAGGTCGGGCTGGAGACCATGTGCGTGGGCGGAGGAATGGGCATGGCCATGTTGCTGCAGAGGCTCGCGTGACGCCTTCCCGTGGTGGCCCGCAGAGCGAGGCAGCTCTTGGTAGCGACGTCAGCCCGCGCTCATCCCCCGATCTGGTGGCGGGCCACCGAATACGCGAGGATGAGCGGTATGTCCACCGCATACACCAGCAGCATTAGGGTGAGGATCAGCAGCTGGGCGGCCGGCACCCGGTCCAGGGCGAAGACCAACTCGAGCATCCCGGCGCTTATCGAGTAGGCGAGGAGCGCCCACAGCCCCACCTGGCGGAAGCGCCGCCAGGCGAACTCCCGGACGCCGAGCAGGAGGACGGCGGCCACCAGCAGCACCACCAGGGCCGCCGCCAGCAATCCGATGGCCGGAGCCAGCGAGGCTGGTCCGGGGATGTTGGCCGCCATGTAGATCCCCCCGACCACGACCAGCGCCAGCGCCCCCACCGCCAACTCCGCCACCGGAGGCAGGGCCCGGCCGGCACCGGGATGGGAGCGGCTCATCAGGTCGCCAGCCTGGTCATGATCACCAGGGTGGCCACCTGCATCAGCCCGGTGATCCCTGCGGTGTAAGCGAACCGACGCATCAACCGGCCGATGATCTCGGGATCAGGCCGGGGCTTGCGCATCTCGAACAGCACCGCGATGTTGGCCGGCTCCAGGATCCCCAGGGCGATCACGGTCATCACCCCGACCACCACGAACGATGCCACCAGCCAGCCGTGGAACTGGAAGTGAGGAGCGAGGTAGCCCAGCTTGCGAGCCAGTTGGAAGCCCGCACCCAGGGTGCAGGTCACCA
>JAJYWT010000093.1 GCA_021791345.1 bacterium | reverse complement strand
GGCTTCGGCTTCGACGCCGAGGTTCTCCTGCGGGCCCGGGTCCGAGGGATCCGGGTGGCCGAGGTGGGGGTCCGCTGGCGCAACTCCGAGGGCACTCGGGTGAGCTCCCTTCGGGACGGCGGCCGGATGCTGCTGGAGCTGCGCCGGCTGCGCAGCTGCCGTAAGAGGCTGGCCGCGGTCCCTTCCCACCCTTGATCGACCGCCTCCCGGCGCCCCATCCGCTGGTGGTGTCGGCCCAGCGCCGGGCTCTTGTGCTACTGGCCGGTTGCGGCTCCCGAAGTTGGAGGCGGGCAGCCGTGGCGGCGCTCACCCTGGGTGGGGCCGCCGCCGGCTGGCGCCAGCCCGCCGCCCCGGACTATCTCCAGCTTGCCATTGGCCAGGACGTCCTCCGCCAGGCGGGAGCCTCCTTCGTGGCGGCGCCGTCGGGCGTCCTTGACCTTCGCTCCTGGCTGGCGGCGCTGCTCTCGCTGGGTCTGCACAATCTGGCCGGCGCCGGCGGTCTGGTTGGGCTAACGGTGGTGCTCGGATCTGGCTTCGGCCTGGTGCTGGCCACGTCCGGGTGGCGGGCCAACGCCCATCCCCTGGCCGTTTTGCTGGGCGGCGGCCTGGCGCTGGCGGCGCTCAGCCAGCTGCCGGCCACGACCTCCACCTACTGGTTGGCGCTGCTGGCAGCGCTGGCCCTGCTGCTCCTTGCGGAGTCGAGGCGCGGGCAGCGCTGGGCGGTGCCGGCCCTGGTAGGGCTCTGCCTGCTCTGGGCCAACCTGGAGTCGGCCGCGGTCCTGGTTCCGCCCGCCCTTCTGCTCATCGCAGCCGCCGACCGGCTGGGGCCGCAGCCCCGGGAGGCCCGACTTCCCTGGCTCCTGGCTCCGGCCGCCGCGGTGGCGGTCATGGTCGGCCCGCTGGGGCCAGGGATCTACTCAGCGCTGCCGCTGAGCCTGGGACAGGGCGGAGAGCACCCGCTTCTCGCCCTCTGGTCCAGCCCCAACTTCCACCCCTGGTCGATGCGGGTGGTGGAGCTGGCCGCCCTGCTCCTGCTGGGGGCATACCTCTTGGCTGGCCGCCGGCTCCGCGCAGGCGACGCCCTGGTCGGCCTTCTCGCCGCTGCGGCCTCGCTGCTCTGGTCCTTCTACCTTCCTCTCCTGGTGGCTGTGATCGGCATTCAGGTTCCCCTCCTGCTCGAGGTGGCTCCGCTGCCGATCGGCCGGGGGAAGTCAACCCGGGCCGCCGCCCTGGCGCTTGTCCTGCCGCTCCTCTCTGCGGCGGGCCTGGGAGCCTCCGCGGTCCGACTCGGTGGCCGGGCCGGTGCGCCGGTGCCGCCCCCGGCGGCCGTGGCCTACCTCCGGAGCGCGGGTGGGGTCTGGTACTCCACCCCAGAGCTGGGCGACTACCTGGCCTGGGACTTCCCCTCGGGCCGGCGCCTGCTGTGCGTCACCGACCAGATGGCGGCGGGGGCGTCAGGGATGGCGGCCTGCCACAGGCTATCCCAGCTGAACTCAGGGACCCTGGCCCTGCTGTCGTCGGCCGGGGCGCGGCTGGCTGTGCTGCCGCCCGCGAACCCGGGCGTGGCTTTCCTCCATGCCGCGGGATGGAGGACCCGGTATCGTGATCAGCTGGTGGTGGTCCTGACCCCTCCTCCGAGCGGGCTCTAAGGTCTGGCCCGTATTCTGGCGGCCGGTCGGGTTGGCGCCGGAGGTACAGATGTCCAAGAAGTCGATGGCGGAGCGCCGGCAGGCTCGGGGCGCCGCCGGGGGTGGCAACGGTAGGAGTTCCGCCCGGAGCCCCCAATACCGCCGGCAGAAGAGTGGCAGCCGCCGGCCCTGGGGGCTGTTCGCCGCCATCGGGGCGGTGGTAGCGGTCTTCGTGGTGGTGATCCTGGTTGCCGACCTCTCGGCTCCGTCCACCGCCCAGGACACCCAGGTCCTTCCCGCACCCGCCCAGGTGGTGAGCGCGGTGACCCACATCCCCACCGCCAACCTCAACAAGGTGGGCAAGGGGGACATCAACTTCCCACCAGCCGCAGTGCCATCCCCGACCACCCTCACCAGCCAGGGGAAGCCCGAGGTCCTGTACGTGGGGGCGGAGTACTGCCCCTACTGCGCCCTGGAGCGCTGGTCGCTGATCGGGGCCCTCAGCGAGTTCGGCACCTTCCACAACCTGAAGATCATCCGCGGCTCAGCCACCGACACCGCGGGCACCAACATCGCCACCTTCACCTTCGCCCACGGGGTCACCTACAGCAGCCCCTACCTCACCTTCGTGGCCCGGGAGCTGTACAGCAACGTTCCTGATAAGAACTCCAGCAACGGGTACGCGCCCTTCCAGACCCTCACAGCGGAGGAGGCGACCCTCTTCACCCAGGTCGGCCAGAGCGGGTTCCCCTTCGTGGACTTCGGCGGCAAGATCGCCCAGGTGGGCTCGGAGAGCACCTCGCCGGGACCTCCTGGCCTGGAGGGGTATGACTGGCAGCAGATCGCCAGCCTGCTGGCCAAGACCGGCTCGCCCCCGGCCAAGATGATCCTCGGCGGGGTCAACTACGACGTTGCAGCCATCTGCTCCATCACCGGCAACCACCCAGGGTCGGTCTGTGACCGCGCCCTGGTGCGGCAGCTGGAGGCGGGCCTCTGAGCAGTACCAGGGCCCGTCGCCGGGTCGTGCCCCCTGAGGGCGCCGGAGCCCCCCGGGAGGAGAGGCCGGAGGAGCCCGCGCCGGGGCGGGGTGGAGCCGTCTGGCTCACGGCCCTGGCGCTCCTGGGGATCGGGGATGCCAGCTATCTCACGGTGGTCCACTACGCCAAAGTGGCTCCGGTATGCGTCTCCACCGGGATAGTCAACTGCGACAAGGTGGTGACCAGCCAGTTCTCGGTGGTGCCGGGCACATCCATCCCCATAACGGTGCCCGGGCTGGCATTCTTCCTGGTCGCCCTGGCGCTGGCGGTGGCACAGCTGCTCCGTCCCGGGCGCTTCGAACTGCGCCGGGCGCACTTCGCCTGGGCCTGCCTAGGACTCCTCTCGGTCTTCTACCTGGTCTTCGTGGAGCTGGTGGAGCTCAAGGCCATCTGCCTCTGGTGCACCTTTGTCCACCTTGACATCCTCCTGATGCTCCTCAGCACCGCTTGGCGGATGCACCCGCCGGAGGTGCTTTCCCCCTCCCGCTGACGGTCCCCTCGGGGAACCGCGACGGCGCCGTCATCGGGGGGCGGGCCCGAGCACCCTAGACTCTCCAGGCTGCCCTTCCGCGTCCACCCTCCCAGGAGGCTCTGCGATCCTCCCCGACCTGGCCGCCCGCCCTCCAGCCAGACGATCCGCACTGCGCTCCATCGCCGCGGCTCGACCGCGCTGGGAGCTGGCGATGCCGATCAGCTACCTCCTGGCAGCCCTGATCCTAACCCTGCCTCTCTGGCTAGGGAGCCAGCCCCGACTCCTGGGCTACGGCGCCGACTCCGCGATGCACCTCTGGTTCCTCAACTGGTTCCCCTACGCCATCTCGCATGGGCTGAACCCGTTCCAGACCTCCATCGCCACCCACCCCAGCACTGTGAGCCTGCTCTGGAACAACGCCGACCTGGTGCTGGCATTTCTGGCCTGGCCGCTCTTCCGCCTGCTGCCGGCGGCGGCGGCGATGGATCTGGTCTTCGTCCTGATGGTGGCGGCGGCCGCGACCGCCATGGCCTGGCAGCTTCGGCCCCACCTCCGCCACGCCAGCTCGGCCTGGCTGGGAGGCCTGCTCTTCGGCTTCAGCCCCTTCGCCCTCTCCGAGCTGGCCGCCGGCCATCTCACTTGGGTCTCGACGGCGACGCTGCCCCTGGGCTGGTGGGTGGGGGAGCACGCCTGGCGCGCCGCGCGGGACGGGCGGCACGCCCTCCGCTGGGCGGTGGTTCTGGGTCTGTGGGCCGTCCTGCAGTACTGGGTGAGCAAGGAGCTTCTCGCCACCACCCTGCTGATGGGGGTGCTGCTTCTCATCCTGAACTCCCGCGGGATCCTCAGGCGGGGCCGCCCGCCCCTGGGCCGGCTCTGGCCGGTGGCTGCCGTCGCCGTCGCGGTGTTCGGCGCCCTCATGGCCTACCCGGTCATCTCCCAGCTCACCTCCGGGGTGCCGCTCAGCCGGCCCACGGTGGTCTCACCGACCGCCAACGTGGTGGACCTTCTGGCGTGGATCGTGCCGGGGTACGCCCAGCTGATGGGCATCGGGCCGGCGGGGCCGCTCAGCCTGCGCTTCACCGGTGAGCTGCTGGAGACCGACGCCTACCTCGGGCTTCCTCTCCTGGTGCTGGCGGGCCTGGCCGCCTGGCGGCTGCGGGACGTGCCCCTGGCTCGCCTGGGAGTGGGGCTGGCCGGGGTGGCCGGCGTGCTCTCCCTGGGCGGCCACCTGCACGTGGCCGGGGTGGTGACCCGGGTCCCGCTACCCTGGCTGCTGTTCGAGCACCTGCCCCTACTGGGCAAGGCCGTGCCCAGCCGGCTCACGATCTTCGTGGTGGCCGGAATGGCGTGCGTACTGGCCGCCGGCTGGGATAGGGTGATGGAGCGGTTTCCGGTCTGGACCCGGGCGCTCATCCTCGGCGTCGTCCTCCTTCCCCTTCTTCCCAGCTCCGGCTTCATGACCGGACTGGCGGGGTTCCCCCTGTACACCCCCCGGGTCCTCGGCTCGACCGTGGTCAAGGCGCTGCCCGTGGGGGCCTCGGTGCTGACCATCCCCATCACCACCAGGGACAACCACGGGCTGGCGATGTACTGGCAGGCCGAGGCGGGCTTCCGCTACTCCCAGCCATTCGGCTACCTCCTCCGGCCCGGACCGGACGGGGTGCTCACCGACAACCTCAGCCCCTCGCCGCTGGCGAACCTAGCGACCGCTCTCAGCTCGGGCGACTCCCGACCGCTCGGGGTCTCGTCCGCGGCTGTTCGCCTCCAGCTCCGCCAGCTCGGAGTGAGGGCGCTGGTCCTCATGCCCTCAGGTCAGTTCCAGGCGCAGGAAGCGGAGCTCCGGGCGATCCTCCGCCGCTCGCCGGAGATGGTGGACGGGGCGGCCGTGTGGCTCTCGCCGGGCGGCTGAGCCCGCTCAGGAGCAGGAGGGAAGGCCCACCCGCCGCCAGCCCGCCGCCGTGGGCTGAGGGGGAAGCTCCCTCCGGAGCGGGGAGCCGCTGCGCACCAGGGTCTCGAACTGGGGGTCACGGTATACCACGGTCCACCCCCCCTCACGCTGCAGGGCGTCGGTGAAGGGCTGGCCCCGCTGGTACAGGACCAGCTGGCTGGGGCTGGAGTCCAGCCGTTGCAACCATCCCGGCGCCAGATCCACTATGGAGGCGTAGCGCAGCAGGGCCCGCGAGCCCATGAGCGCTGCGTCGCCGAAGATGTACACCTTGTCATGGGGCAGCTCGTAGGCGAGAAAGCCCCCATTACCGTAGACATTGAAGATCCTGATCCCCGAGGGGCCCGGCTTGAGCCAGGCAGCGGCGCACACCGGGAAGGTCGTGCGGTAGGTGCTGGAGGCCAGCGCCGGGGTGGACTCCACGGCCGCCTGCCCGAGGAGCGCCAGGAGGAGCCCCACGAGGAAGACCATCTCCAGGAGCGCCGCCAGGCGCGGCTGGGTCGGGCGCAGCCGGAGCCGCCAGCGCTTGGCCAGCCGCTGCCGCAGCTGGTCCGCGAGGGCGATCCACCAGGGAGCGCCGGCCACCACCAGGATGACCAGGTTGCGCACCGACTGGAGGGTGACCAGCAGAGCTAGCCCCAGCACCGCCAGGTCACGGAGGGGGAGACGGCCGTGGCGGACCACCAGGTAGAGCAGCGAGAGGATGAAGAGAAGCAGGGGGATGAGGAGGGGGTTGTGGAAGTCCGGGCTCTGCCACTCCACTATCAGCGCCTGCTGGGCGGAGCTGAACTGCGTCTGGAAGGGGTAGGGGATGATCGCCGCCCCATTGGGGTTGATCAGGCAAGCCCCCAGCGCGAGGGCGCTTCCCCCGGCCAGGCGCCACACCCGCCCGGCCGCCTCGGGGGATCGGCGACCGTACAGGGCGGCGGCCCCCTCCGCCACCAGGATCGTGGCCAGGAAGATCAGGCCGATGATGAAGCCGGCCTCGAGATCGGTCCAGAGCAAGAAGAGCGGCCCCAGCAGGAAGGCCGACAAACCGCCCCGGCGCAGCTGCAGCTCTGCCAGCAGGAGGGTGAAGGCCAGAAGGCAGTAGGTGGCCATCTGAGGCCGGGGGCCGAGGATGGGGTAGGCGGTGAGGGCGGCGAACAGCAGCCCGACCCCCACGGTGAGGCCACTCACCGGCGCCAGCAGCCGGGAGCGCATCCAGACCGCCACCCACATGAGCAGGGTGATGAGCCAGTAGCCCGCCACCACCGCCGGGCGCCCGCCGGCGGCAGCCGCGGCTGCCATCCACACCTCGCTCAGCCACTCCTGCATCACCCAGTGGTGGTCGGCGGAGATGAAGGCATAGGGGTTGGTGGCGATCAGCTGCCCGGTGCGCAGCAGGGTCTGGCCGTTGCGCAGGTGCCACCAGAAGTCGGGGTCGGTAACCTGGGGACGCGAGGCCAGCATCCCCGACAGGAGGCCCGTCAGCGCCACGAAGGTCGGGATCGTGAGGCGGCGGGTTATCAAGCGCGGCGCCGGGTGGTCATGGCCGAAGTTTAGGGAGGGTGGTTTCCGCCTTGGCAGCCGTTGCCGACTCGCGGCAGCGCGGTAACGGCGCCACTCTCAGCCCGGCCCGGTACCCTTACCCCGTGGCCGCCGACCCCTCCCCGCCGCCCAGCCGGGCGCTCCAAGAGCTCCAGCAGACGCTTCTGCAGGAGACCTCCCAGGTGGAGGAGTCGCTCCTCGCCCTCGACGAGGAGGTGATGCGCCTGCTCGCCGGCCTGGACCAGACCGAGGAGCGGATCGAGGACGCCGAGATCGTGCGCCGCCACGTCCTCCGGGACCACGTGCGCTACGCCTCCGCCGAGGTGGAGGCGGCGATCACCCGCTGCCACGCGCTGCAGCAGGAGGCGGCCCTCGCCCGGGCCAGGCTCCTGCTCTGCCGGTCTAGGGCCAGGGAGCTCCGCCGCTGGCACCTACTGGTGCGCTCCGCCCTCGACCAGCTGGGGGACCGCCCGGCGACCGATGGCACGCTGGAGGAGGGGCTGGCCCGCTACCGCTCCGCCTCCCGCCAGGTCTTCCAGATCATCGAGGAGGAGCGGATGCGGATCGCCCGTGACATGCACGACGGTCCGGCGCAGTCCCTCTCCAACCTGGTGCTTCGCGCGGAGATCCTGGAGCGGCTGGTCGACCGGGAGCCGGAGCGGGCCAAGGCGGAGATACAGACCTTCAAGGATCTGGTTAGGGGCGTTCTGGAGGAGACCCGCGACCTCATCTTCGACCTCCGTCCCATGACCCTGGACGACCTGGGGGTGATCCCGACCCTGCGCCGGCTGGTGGCCGAGTACAAGGATCGGGAGGGGATGGATGCCCGGCTCTCGGTGATCGGAGCTGAGCGTCGGCTCCCGCCCGAGACGGAGGGTGCGCTCTTCCGGATCGTCAAGGAGGCGCTGGTCAACGTGCGCAAGCACGCCCACGCCAGGACCCTGGAGGTGCTGATCAACCTCCAGCCCAACCGGGTCAGCGCCGTGGTGAAGGACGACGGTGAGGGCTTCGACCTGGCGGCTGTGGAGCAGAAGCTGGCCCGCGAGCCCCACTTCGGCATCATCTCCATGCGCGAACGCGCCGACCTGGAGCACGGGCAGCTCGAGGTCCTGTCCCAGGTGGGGCGGGGGACCGAGGTACGGGTCACCCTGCCGGTCGACTGACCGTCCTTCGATCTCCGTCACCGTTCCTAGGCAACGGACAGGACGCGACACGCGTCTGTCCGTGTGCTCGGACCACCGGTCGAGGCGGTGGGCTCCGGGGCGGTCCCGGTTCCTGCTTCACGGCCACCTGCCGGTCGAGGCCCGGGCTTACGGTCGGCTCCACAGGCAGT
>JAJYWT010000229.1 GCA_021791345.1 bacterium | reverse complement strand
TCGCCGTCAACTGTTCACGAACCCTGCGGCAGGATCTCGCCCAACGCTTTGCTGATCTCGACCAGACGGTGACGATCGCCCTGTTCACGCGAGCCACATCCTCCGGGGGTCTGGACTTCGAGGCCTGCCCGTACTGCGCCGAAGCGGTTCAGCTGGCCCAGGAGCTCGCGGCCGTCTCCCCCCGAATCTCCACTGAGATCCATGACCTGGCCCAGCCCACCCCGGGCGATGGGGTGGGTTCCGACGTGACCCGGGTGCCGGCCTGGAGGCTCCTCGGGCCCAACCACCAGGACTTCGGGATCCGGTTCTTCGGGATTCCGAGCGGGTATGAGTTCTCCACGCTCGTGGCCGACCTCATCCAGCTCGCCAAGGGTGCCCCCGACCTCCACCCGGCCACTCTGGCCGAGCTGAACGGGCTGGACCGGGACATCGCGATTCAGGTGTTCGTGACTCCGACCTGCCCGTACTGCCCTCAGGCGGTGTATCTTGCACATCAGATGGCGATGGCGTCGCCCCGGGTGACGGCCGATGCCTTTGAGGCGACCGAGTTCCCCGAACTGGTCCAGCGCTACCACGTGCGCGGAGTGCCGCGCACCGTCGTCAACGAGACCTTCGCGGTTGAAGGAGCGGTCCCGGAGGCTCAGCTGCTGGACCTGGTGCGGCAGGCGCGCGGCCGAGAGCAACCCGCGACGTTCAGCCGCTGATCGACGCGATCCCGGGTGGCGCCTCCGGAGGTCACCAGGGTTGCTGCACCAGCTGTCCGGAGCAGGCAGGAGGATGATTATGAAGTACGTGCGCAACGTCGAGCTGGACGAGCCGTTTGCGGCGGCGTGCCAACGGGTTGAGGCCGCATTTCAGGAACAGGGCTTTGGGGTCCTCACCAGGATCGATGTCGATCAGGTGCTCCATGAGAAGCTGGCGAAGACGCTGCCCCCGTTTCGGATCTACGGCGTCTGCAACCCCGGGCTGGCGGACCAGGCGCTGGCGGTCGAGCCCGAGGTGGGGGTGATGCTCCCCTGCTCGGTCACGGTTCGGGAGCTGGCCGAGGGTCGGACCATGGTCAGTGTCCTGGACCCGGAACTGGTCAAGGAGATGGCCCCGGGTGCTGAGCTGGAGCGTGTCATGGCCGATGCCGGCACCCGGGTGGCCGCCGCGGCGGCGGCTCTCTCGCGGGATAGTCGATAGGGCACCGGCCCGCCTCGCCGCCACCAGGGACCGAGGTGGGCGCCACAGGCCGCACCTGTGCGCCACATCCCCAGCCGACCTGGCCGGCAGCTCAGTCGGTGGGGGCCGCTCGTCGTGCCCATGAGCGAGGTTCCCCTCCTGTCCGCGCTCTACACCGCATTCCGCTTCCACGCGGGCCTTGCGTCGGCCGCGACGCGTCGCATCCAGGGGGACCGCCGCGGGCACGCGGGGATGTACAGCCAGGGCGCCCCGGCGCCCTGGGGCGGCGGGCGATGGGTGGGCGATGGGCCAACCTCGCCCTGCCGAAGCAGAGGTCGCCGCTCCGGCACGATCGGCTGTCGCGGGGTCGATGGGTGGGAGCACCGCCGAAACGGCGCCGTGCGGCACCGGAGGACGCCGTCGATCAGATCGCTCGCTGAGGCCCCGGGCTCGTGGGGGCCTTCCGCGAATCGACCACCGACACCAGCCTCCAGGGCATTGCGGTTCATCGCCCCCGCGGCACTCTTCGCTCAGACTCTCTCGGAATCCGCGAGGTGCTGCAGGTCGAACGGTGGAGGGCGATCACCGCCCTTTCCCCCGCTGCCCGCACGCGAGCCACGGGGTCGTCCAGGAGTCCAGCCGCCGCGGATAGGCCGTCTTCGACGCCGTGGCGAGCGATCACCTTGGCGGCCATCTCTCGGACTCGCCAGGCATCGTCGCCGGTCGCGTGGATGACGGCCGCCGTGGCAGCTCTTTCCCAGGTGTACAGGAGCCCCCGACACGCCCAGACTCGCGGCCAATAGCCGTTCCTGCCGCCCTCCGCACCCGCGAGCACCTGCGCAGCAGGCGGTCCGCCGAGCGCCCGCACCAAGGCATCGTCCACTTCCCTGCCCTGGAGCAGGTCAACACATCCCGAGACGACCGCCGCGGTTCCCCTTCGTGAGCATTCTGCCGCGATCCTCTGCCGTGGACTCTCCTGCCCGATTCTGGCCACCGCGTCAGTGTGTCATGGCCGGCCAAACGGTGGCGCCGGCCCCTCGGCGACATCCCTGGCCAGCCGCTTCCCGCGATCGACTGCGGGTGGCACGCCGGAAGGACTGCGGTCATCCCGAGCCGAACCCGATTCCATGCCTGGCCGGGCAAGAGCGACGGTGGGCAGGGCACTCTGGGTTCGGCCGCGGCCGGACCTGCACCCACTCCATCGGCGCAGGTGCCCGTCTTGCTGAGTACGCTCACCCACATGGAGCTGGACTTCACGGGCGGCCTCTGGTACTGGCGGGGCCCCTCGCCCTATTACTTCATCTCCGTACCGGACAAGGAGAGCCGTGACCTCCGCGCGCTGTCTTCGGTCGTCACCTACGGTTGGGGGATGATCCCGGTCCGGGCGCGAATCGGCAGCTCGGAGTGGGAGACGTCACTTTGGCCCAAGGCCGGGCAGTACATAGTTCCCGTGAAGGACGCGGTGCGCCGCGCCGAGAAGCTCGACGTCGGCGACTCGGTCGCGGTACGGCTGAATGTGGCACCCCGGAAGTGAGCGCACCTGACGGAACGGCTGGCCCCGGAGTGGGGCGATGAAACGGCGACCGGATGGGGCGAAGGCGGACTCGTGGCGGGTCTTCCTCAGGATCCGAGTGCGCCTGATGAAGGCGTTGGCTGGGGCGGGAGGGGTCGAACCTCCGATCTCCTGATCCAGAGTCAGGCGCCTTACCACTTGGCCACGCCCCACTGCGCAGGCCATCGTCAGAGCGGTGAGCTGGGCTGGGCGGTCAGCCGCCAGCCGAAGACGATATTACCGTGCCCAGCCGGCACTCCCAGCGGAAGGGAAAGGCGAACTCCGCCGGGCCGATCGCTGAACCGCGGGCTCAGGCCGCAGAAGTGAGCAGCGCGATGGCGTGATCCAGGCGCCTCAGCGCCGTGTCAGCGCCGATGAGGTCTATGGATTCCGGAAGGGGAGGAGACACCCTCTGTCCGGTGATCGCGATCCTGACCACCTGCATGCATTCTCGGAGATGGCGTTTGGCCAGCTTCGGGTCCGGCGGGGCGGTGGCGGTCGCAGCCTGCTTCAGCCCCTCCAGGAGGTCCTGGCCCGGCCCGCGCAGCAACCGGGCGGCCTCCTCCAGAAACGCTGCCGCCAAGCCAGGGTCGAGAGTGCCGGCGAGGTCATCTCGAGAGGGGGTGGGCTCCTGGAACGCGAATGCCACCAGCTGGGGCACCTCGTCCAGGCGGTGAATCCGCTCCTGCACCATGGCTGCCACCGCCAGGCGGGCGTCCGCAGTTGCCTCGGGCAGGAATCCCGCCAGCCGGTCGGCGAGCTCGCTGACCGGGATCCTGCGGATCCACACCCCGTTGAGGTAGTCCAGCCGTTGCTGGTCGAAGATCGCGGGGCTGGATTGCAGGCGGTCGAACGTCATCCGGCCACGCAGCTCGGCGAGAGTGAAGATCTCCTCCTCGGTGCCGGGTGACCATCCGAGAAAGGCCAGGAAGTTGGTCAGTGCCTGGGGCAGGTACCCCATGTCACGGTACTGGCTCACCGCCATCGCGCCGTGGCGTTTGGCCAGCTTCTTGTGGTCCGGCCCCAGCACCAGGGCCACATGGGCGAACGCGGGCGGCTCCCATCCGAGCGCGCCGTAGACCGCCAGGTGCTTGGGAGTCGACGGGACCCACTCTACTCCCCGGACCACATGGGTTATCCCCATCAGGTGGTCGTCGACGACCTGGGCCAGGTGGTAGGTCGGGAAGCCATCAGACTTGAGCAGGACCTGATCATCGACCTCCTGGTTTTGAATCTCCTGGGAGCCCAGCACGAGGTCCGTCCAACGGCTGGTTCCCTCCGGCATCAAAAGCCTGACCACGTGGGGGGTGCTCCGAGCCAGCTCGGCGTCGACCTCCGAGGGGCTGAGGTGCAGGCAGCGCCGGTCATATCGCGTCGCCTGCCCCGCCGCCTTCTGGGCGGCGCGCAGTTCTTCCAAACGCTCGCGGGTGCAGAAGCATCGGTAGGCCGCGCCCACCTGCAGCAGGCGCTCCGCAGCCGCGTGATAGTGCTCCAGCCTCTCCGACTCGACGTAGGGGGCGCATGGCCCACCGATGTCGGGCCCTTCGTCCCAACGCAGGCCCAGCCAGGCCAGAGCGTCCAGGTAGCCGGCGGTGGCTCCCGGAACGAACCGCTCCCTGTCGGTGTCCTCGATCCGGATCAGGAACCGCCCGTCGGGGCCGGCCAGGCAGTAGCTCAGCAGAGCCGTCCGCACAGACCCGATGTGGAGCTCTCCCGTCGGGGATGGAGCGAAGCGGAGCCTCCTGAGACCGGGAAGGCCCGACTCGGGGGACGAGTCGGTCAATGGTGCAGCACGACCAGGTAGATCCCCATGGCCAGGCAACTGGCGAGGATTAGACCGGCGGCGACGAGCCACCCCTCCAACGGTGAGCCGGGAGATACCCTGCTGGCCCGAGAATCGCTGCTGACCGTCAGGCCGGTCGCTCCCAGCTTGCTGTATCTCCGGGCCACCTCAGCTGGATCGTCGGGGTTTCGCTCGTCCTCGGGAGACTCTCTTCTCACCATGTCCATCCTGTCCTAGCCGGAGGCTCCTCAGCCACCCGCACTCTTCCTGCGAGTATAGGCAAAGAGTTGCTGAACGCCCGCATCGTCTAGCGGTCAGGACATCACCCTTTCAAGGTGGTAACCGGGGTTCGACTCCCCGTGCGGGTACCCGCCCTGCTGCGGAGAGCGCTTGCCGGTGGCGTGGAGGGACGGGCTCGCCAGCCGCGAACTGGCTCCCGGATTCGCGCATGTACGGTCCCCTCCGTCGGTGCCGCACCGTGGGCCGGTGCAGCGTAGCGGCCGCTCGAAACCGATGTCGGTGCGGCTCAGCCGCGAAATGTGCGGGCTGCGGCTCCAGTCAGCGCGACCCCTCCGAGGATGCCGCCGAAGATCCCACGACGCTGACCCTTACCGACTCTGAGATGGACCCTCATCAGGGCCAGATTGCCCAACCCGCAGAGCGCAGCCAGCCCCGTGGTCACAAGGGAACAGCGGCGTCCGCCGCGGCCGCTGCGCTCGACTCCAATGGCCACGGCCAAGCCAGCCCACAGCGCCAGCCCAATCACGGAGCCACTCAATCGTCCGGGCGCCGACGAGAGCAGGGTTCGCCAGCGCGTGAGCAGAAAGCTTCCCACGTCGACGGTCCCCAGCACCGCCGCCACCGCCAGAATCGGGTCGCTCGCCGTGCCGTGCGCGGGGATGCGTTGGCCCACCATTCGATCCCCAGTATGTACCACGTCCCATCCCGGTAGCCCCGCCGAACCGTCGCCCTCCGAAGCGCTCGATGGCGCTCCCCGTCAGCCCCCCAGATGGGGAGCCGTCGCCGTCCCCTGCCGGAAGTCCGGAGAGAGCGCCTCGAGCAGCCGGTGTCCGCGCAGGGCGAGCTCCAGGCGAAGCCGATCGTCGGGCCGCTCCCAGGGGCCGATCAGCGCCTCGATCCTCTCCAGCCGGTAGAGCAGGGTGTGTCGGTGGATGCCCAGGGAGCGGGCGGCCTCGGAGAGCCCACCCTCGGTGAGCACCGCCTCCAGCGTCTGTCGCAGCGGGGTGCGGCGAACGCGCTCGCGGGCCAGCATCGGGCCCAGCGTGTCGAGGACGAAGTCCGTCAGCCCGGGCAGGTCGTGCAGCCAACTGAGGTAGGGATGGAGCTGGCTGGATCTATAGAGGTGCAGATCCGGCATCAGGATCTGGCCCACCACCAGGGCGTCCCGGGCGGCTCTGACGGCGCCGGGAACCTGTCCCAGGTCTGCCGCGACCGGCCCGCAGGCGAAGTCCCAGGGAAGAGTCTCTCGGCCGACGGCCACCCGCAGAAGCCGCTGGAGGGTCGAGATCTTGACCTTGGCGGGCACCAGCGCGACCACCGTCGACTGGTAGAGGGCGACCTGGGCACCGACCATCATCCAGGCGGTGGCGATGGTGGCCTCGGCCAGGGTGTCGTCGGCGGAGCTGACCACCACCTGATATGGGAACTCCAGCCGCGTACCCCCCGCCGCGGCGCGCGCCACCATCTCCTGGTCGGCTGTCCCCTGCAGCACCTCGGCGAAGAACTGGTCGTACTGGCGGTCCTGCTCCCTCCGGGTCCGCTCCCTGGTCTCCAGGTAGCTGGTGCTGACCGCCACGCTGATCGAATCCAGGTAATCGAAGAGGGGGCCGACCGCGGTGAGCACGGACTGGGCATCGATCTCAGGGTGGTTGCGCACGACATCGATCACGTGTTGCCAGATGACGAGGGCTGCGACGCGGTAGGCGCGCAGGATCGCGTCCAGGGGGACGCCGGTGCTCGCCAGCCGCCCTCCCATCCTGGAGAGCCGCTGCAACTCCGGGTGCGAGGGTCCCCGGGACTCGGCCCAGAGCGAGAGCAGCGTCCCGACTCCCTCGCGGCACGCCGCCAGCACCTCGCTGCCGAACGCCGAACCGCCGCTGACGCTCTCGGCCAGGGGGATGGTCCGGGCCATCTCGATGGCCATCCGCCGAGAGACCCGCTCCATGCGAGTCCTCAGGGATTCGATGATGATCGGGCTCACCGAAGGCATGCCCTCGTAGCCTCTGCGGCGCGGTCGAGCCTCCCGGGGTGCTCGCGGAGCAGCTGCCATTGGCAACGAAGGATAGATCACTCAGTGGGCGCTGCCGGACTCCGGGCCGGGTTGCCGATTGCGTTCCGGACCAGGACGCAGCTGATGGCCGGCGCCTTCCCGGTTGCCGTCGCAGGTGACCGATAGACTGGCCCGGGGGCACCCGACGGAGTCGGCTCGGGGCCGCCTGGCAACGCTTTGGAGGTGCTCGGTGATGCTGGCTGCCTACGCGAGCGGGGCGGATGCTGACCGACCGCTCGACAAACTTGACATCGGAGATCTGCCCATGCCGGAGCCGCCCACCGGATGGGCGCGCCTGGCGGTGACCGCCGCCGCCCTCAACCACCACGACCTGTGGACGCTCCGGGGGGTGGGCGCCGCGCCCAGCCGCTATCCCAGGATCCTCGGCTCCGATGTGGCCGGCCGGGTGGATGCCTATGGGCCCGACACCCCAGAGACCGTGCCGGTGGGAATGGCGGTGGTCGCCCACGCGGTCATAACCTGCGGCCGCTGCCGCTGGTGCCTGGCGCCAGACGAGACCCTCTGCCGCCAGTTCGCGATGCTCACCGAGGGGCCTTACGATGGGACCCTGGCCCAGTTCTGCCTGGTGCCCGCGGCCAACCTGCTCCCCGCGCCGCAGGGTTTGACCGCCGCCGAGGCCGCTTGCCTTCCGACCGCGTACCTGACGGCCTACCGCATGCTGTTCACCAAGGCCGCTCTGCGCCCCGGCGACAGCGTGCTCATCCAGGGTGCCGGCGGCGGTCTCTCCACCGCTGCCGAGCGTCTCGCCCTGGCCGCGGGGTTGCGGGTTTTGGTGAGCAGCCGATCGGAGGCCAAGCGCCAGGCAGCATCGGCGCGTGGGGTCCACCATGCGCTGGCGACCGGGAGGGAGGCAGTCTCAGAGGTGATGAAGCTGACCGCCGGAGAGGGGGTGGACGCGGTGGTGGAGTCGGTCGGTGAGCCCACCTGGGCCACCAGCCTTCGTGCCCTCCGCCGCGGGGGGGCGGTCGTGGTTGCCGGAGCCACCGCCGGCAGTGAACCTTCCGCTGACCTGAGACGGGTCTTCTGGCGCCAGCTCCGGATCCTGGGGTCGATGATGGGCACCCGCTCCGAGTTCGTGTCCCTGCTCTCCTGGGCCGAGCTCGGTGGGGTCCACCCCCTCATCGACTCCACGTTCCCGCTCGCCCAGGCGGACCAGGCGTTCGCCAAACTGGCCTCCGGCTCGTTCACCGGGAAGGTCGTGGTGACAGTCGGGTGAGGGTGGCGGTCGTCGGGGCCGACCGCGGTCGCTCGGCCGGCCC
>JAJYWT010000103.1 GCA_021791345.1 bacterium | reverse complement strand
CCGGGTGGCAACCATCCCTCCCAGGGTGGGGTCGGAACCGGGGTCCACGGGGAAGAAGAGGCCCAGCGGCCCCAGCTCCGAGTTGAGCTGGCTGAGGGTCACCCCGGCCTCCACGGTCACGTCCAGATCCTCCTGTCCCACCCGCAGCACCCGGTTCATCCCGCTGAGATCGAGGCTGACCCCTCCGCGGGTGGGGATGGCCCCGCCCTCAAGTCCGCTACCTGCCCCGAAGGGGATCACGGGACTGAGGTGCCGGCGGCAGACCTCGAGCACCGCCCGCACGTCCTCCACGCTCTGGCACCGGACGACCGCCCAGGGGGCTCCCGCCTCATGGTGAGACTCGTCCCGGCTGTGGCCCTCCAGGTCCGACGGGCTCTGGCTGAGACGCTCGCCCACTCGCTCGGCGAGTTCGGAGATCAGCTCTCCGGGTACCTCAGTCGCCTGCGGCACGGGCCGCCATCCTGGCGCCGTTGGGGGCCGGCTCCGGTCCCAACATGGGGGCGACCCGCTCCACTGTCCACTCTAGGAGATCCCGGGCCATTTGCGCCGCCGCCGCTCCGTCCCGGTGGGCGCAGGCCTCGAAGAAGGCGGTCTGATGCTGGAAGTCATCGTGGGCGTTCATCCCCTGGGCCAGGGCCAGCCGGAAGTAGCGCTCCGCCTGGCGTCGGTAAGAACGGATCTCCTGCAGGAGCCTAGGGTGCCGCGCGGCCTCGTAGCAGATCTCGTGCATGGACCACTCCGTGTCCAGGTACTGGGGGAGGGTGCGAAGGTCGTCGTGATCGAGGGTGCCGAGCTTGCTGACCAGCCCGCGCATCCGCTCGATCTCCACATCGGTCAGCCGCGGGGCGCCGCGGCCGGCGGCCACGCTCTCCAATCCCACCCGTACCGCGTAGATGTCCAGGAGATCGTCGACGGACAGCGGCGCCACGGTGGATCCCTTGCCGCGCTGGTGCACGACGAGACCCTCCGCCCGGAGCCGTTCCACGGCAACCCTCACCGGCGTCGTGCTCACACCCAGCTGGGCGGCCAGGTCGTTCAGCCGCAGCGGCGATCCCGGGGGGAGCTGGCGGAGGATCAGCCGGCGCAGATGGGAATACACGGCGTCGGTGACCGAAGAGACCTCCAGCTGGGCGGCATGCCGTCCGGAACCTGCTGCGTTGCCCTGGGTCATGGCGCCTCCCCGTGCGGCCCTGCGGCGGTCACCGCCCGACGCCGAGACTCTACATCAGAAGGGGAGACGCGTCAAGAACAAAAAGTCAAAGATCCCGCCGTCCGGAGAGGGCCTTCCGGGAGTTGCGGAGCTGACCGGCCGGATCTGGCTATGGGGATCTTAGGGACCCGGGCCGGGACCCGACCGGCTGCCCGTCCCGGCCCACCTTCCCGGACCTTGCCGGCGACGCGGGCGGCGGGGGCACCTTGCGGAGGTGGTTCCACTATCATGCTGGCCGTGCCCAGCCGAACGTTTCCCAAAGCCGCGCTGGCGGCCGCGGGGACCGTGGGACTCCTCTTGGCGAGTGGGTTGCTCAGTGTCCAGGACGTCCTGGCTGGCCCGCCCACCGGTGGCGGCTTGCGTGACACCACCCCGGGTCAGCTGGTCTACCAGGTGGGCCCGGGGGTTAGTGAGCTGCTGGTCACGGTGGTGGGGGGCATCGGCGGATCGACGACGGACTCCGTCCTCGGGTCCGTCGAAACCACGCCCGGTGGCCCGGCCGGGGAGGTTCAGGGCCTGCTGGCCGTGACCCCGGGCGAGACCCTCTACCTGGAAGTCGGGGCCAACGGCACCTCCGCGCCGGGCGTGTCCGCTCAAGGCGGCGGGGGCGCTGGGGGGGCAACCTACATTCCGAGCACCGGGTACGCCGGCTTCACCGCCTCCGGGGGAGCTGCGGGTGGGGGCGCCAGTGACATCCAGCTTTGCGCGGCGGCCAGCTGCAACCCGGCGGACTTCGGCACCGGCAGTGACCCCCGTCTGGTGGTCGCAGGGGGCGGCGGGGGAGCCGGTGATCTCAATTCAGATGCCGGAGGGTTCGGCGGGCGCGGTGGGAACCCGGCCTACCCCGGAAGTGGCGGCCTCTCCGAGCTCGGGTACACCACCATGGGTGGCCCGGGGAGCGCTGGCAGCGCTTCGATTGGGGGACACGGTGGGCTCGGGGGGCAGGGTTTCGGAGGGGCGAACAATGGCAATCCCGGCACGGCGGGCGGAGCGACCTCCGGCGGGGCGGGAGGGGCCGGCTCGACCGCGGGCGGCGCTGGAGGCGGCGGTGGGGGTGGGGGCTTCTACGCCGGGGGCGGTGGCGGGGGCGGGGGCTTCGGCAACGGCGGGACCGGGGGCCTGGGGGCCGGCGGGGGCGGCGGGGGTGGCGAGAGCTACGCCGGGCCGCAGCTGTCGCAGGTGACCTTCAGCAACGTCACCAGCGGCACCCCGTTCATCCAGATCCAGTACCCCAGCGTGACCTCTCTGTCGGTGCAGCCGGCCACCTCCGGACCATCCGGTTCTGCGGTGACGGTGACTGCCACCGTCTCGTCCGTCGATGGGGGCACACCCACCGGCTCGGTCGTGGTCACCGTGGGCGGGGGCTCATCCTGTACGGCAGCGCTCAGCCAGGGGCATGGCAGTTGCGCCCTCACCCTGCCGGCTGCCGGAGCGACCGAGTTCACCGCCGCCTACTCCGGGGATACGACCTACGCGGCCAGCACGACGACCCTGGCGTACCAGGTGACGGTGCCGGTTCCAGCGGCTGGGGCCGCGCTCCCCCTGGCCCCATCTTCCCTGTTGGTTCTCTTGGGCGGGATGCTGCTGGTGAGCGCGTACTGGCCCGGCCGGCGCCGCGTGGTCTGACCGCCGCGGCCGTCCTGGCCGGTTCGGCGACCGTCTCTCCCCCAACCTTCAAGATCTTCCCGCCCCGCGGAGACCGGCAGCCGGGGGCCGAATTGGACCTCCACCCGCGCGCCCCAGATGGCAGTGGAGCCCTCAGCCCTCATCTCGGTCCCTGCCCTCTCGAGCCCCTGGCGGCACCTACGGCCACTCAGCCCCTCTTCGCGCCGGTCCGGGTTTCCTAATCGGCCCCGGAGCCGCCAGTAGCCCAGATCCCACCTGTCTGCTCCTCTCCCGCGCCGCGTTGTGATGGGGACCAGGTCAGGAATCCGGCAACCCGCGGGAGCCCTGACGCCCACGCAGGGCCGCCGCTGCTTCACCGGCCTCGTCCCAGGGGACAGCGCCGTGCGAGGTGAGAATGCTGTGCTCGTGCCCCTTGCCGGCTAGCAGCACGGTGTCACCGGGGAGGGCTCGCTCCACAGCCAGCCGCACGGCCCGGGCACGGTCAACCTCGCGATGGAGGTTGTGGTCGAAGCTGGCACCCGCCTCGACCGCCCCCCGGCAGATCTCGGCGATGATCGCCTCCGGATCCTCATCCCTGGGGTCCTCGCTGGTCACCACCAGCTGGTCGGCCAGGCGAGCGGCGATCCGCCCCATCTCCGCCCGCTTCTCCAAGTCCCGCTCCCCGGCGGAGCCGAACACCACCCAGAGCCTGCCGGGGGTGGCGGCGCGAAGCTCCGAGAGGGCGAGGGTGAGGGCGGCTGGGGTGTGGGCGTAGTCCACCACCACCTCGAAGGGCTGTCCCAACCTCACCCTCTGCATCCGGCCGGGAACACTATCCAGCGCTGCGAGGCCGGCGGCCAACTCCGGGAGCGGGTGGCCCATCAGCAGCCCCGCGGCCAGGGCGGCCAGGGAGTTGCCCACGTTCCATCTGCCCGGGAGCTGGAGTGCCACATCAGCCGTCCCCTGGGGGGTGATCGCGGTGTAGGCCCAGCCGCCATCCCTGGGCAGCATCCTGGTGGCGTACACGTCGGCCTCCTTGTCGCCTCTGGCGCTGTAGGTGAGAAGCGGCCCTGCCCAGCGCTGGCGCAGCCGCGGGAAGGCCCGGCGGTCATCCAGGTTGAGAACGGCGAAGCCCCCTACCGAACCGGAGAGGGTGAGGAGCCTCGCCTTGGCCTCCAGGTAGGCCTCCCAGCTGCCGTGGAAGTCGAGATGGTCGTGGGTCACGTTGGTGAAGACCGCCCCCTGGAAGCGCACCTCGTCCACCCGGTGAAGGGCGAGAGCGTGGGAGGTGACCTCCAGGGCCACCGCCCGGCAACCCGCGTCCAGCATCCTGCTCAGAAGGCCCTGCACTTCCGGGGCCTCCAGGGTGGTCTGTCGGGAGAGGTTGGGCTCCACCAGCTCTCCCATCCGGAAGTCCACCGTGGTGAGCGAGCCGACATTTCCCAAGGACGGGGTGAGCGCCGCGCGGAGGAGGATCGAGGTGGTGGTCTTCCCGTCGGTGCCGGTCACCCCGATCACCGGGAGCCGGTGCGAAGGGTGCCCCGCCAATGCCGCCGCCATCTGCCCCAGTGCCACCCGGGTGTCCCTCACAACCACCTGCCGGCTGGAGTCCAGCCCCGGGATTAGGTGCTCACCGACCACCGCCACCGCTCCCTGTTGAAGGGCCGCCTGGGCGAACTGGTGCCCGTCCGTGTGCGTCCCCGGGATGGCGAAGAACACCCGCCCGGGGCCCGCTCGGCGGGAGTCGTAGACGGCCTCCTGCACCTCCGGGTCGGTGGCGGGGGGAGGCCCGAAGGGGAGCTTCAGCTCCGACCAGCGCATGGCCCAAGGGTAGTGCCACACCTCCTTCCGGGTCGGGTTCACAATGGGGGTGTGAGAGCGATGGAGCTGAGCCACCCGGGTGCGGCCGAGACCTCGCCTCTGCGCCTAGTGAGCCGTCCCGATCCGGTCCCCGGGGACGGCGAGGTCCTCATCGAGGTTCTGGCCTGTGCCGTCTGCCGCACCGATCTGCAGATCGTCGAGGGCGACCTGGAGGCGCACCAGCTGCCCCTCGTCCCCGGGCACCAGGTGGTCGGCCGCGTGCTGGCGGCGGGGCCCGGCGCGGCGCCGCTCGGGCAGGATGAGCTGGTGGGGGTGGGCTGGCTCGCCCGCACCTGTGGGGTCTGCGATATGTGCCGGAGGGGGCGGGAGAACCTCTGCCGACGCGCTGAGTTCACCGGGTGGGACCGGGACGGTGGGTACGCCACCCACATGGTGGCCAGCCGGGAGTACTGCTACCCGATCCCCAAGGGGCTGTCGGCGGTAGACGCCGCCCCCCTTCTCTGCGGCGGCATCATCGGCTACCGCTCCTTCAAGCTGGCCGAGGTCGGTCCCGGCGACCGGCTGGGCCTGTACGGGTTCGGCGCCTCTGCGCTCCTGGTGGCCCAGGTGGCGCTACACCAGGGATGCCAGGTGTACGTGGTTACCAGGGGAACAGCCGCCCAGGAACGGGCCCGTGCCGCTGGAGCCACCTGGGTCGGCGCTCCCGGCCAGCCGCCGCCGGAGCCGCTGCAGGCGGCGATCACCTTTGCTCCGGCGGGGGCGGTGGTGGTGGAGGCGCTCCGGGCGCTGGACCGGGCCGGGACCTTGGTGATCAACGCGATCCATCTAGACCACGTTCCCGAGTTCGAATACCAGCACGTCTACTGGGAGCGGAGGGTCCAGAGCGCTGCCAACTTCACCCGCCAGGACAGCGCCGAGCTCCTCCACCTGGCAAGCGAGATCCCGATCCGCACCCAGCACGAGGAGTTCCCGTTGGAGGAGGCGAATCAGGCGCTCCTGAAGCTGAAGACCGACGGGGTCAAGGGGGCCGCGGTCCTCATCCCCTGATCAACCCTGGGCGGCGAACTCCTCACGAAGTCGCAGGACCGCCTCCCGCGCCGCACCGGTGATCTCCAGCGCGAGCCGGCGGTCCAGCTCCAGCGCCGCGGTGGTGCGAAGCCCCCTCAGCCGGGCCTCGAGCTCGGCGAGCGCGGTGGCGATCTCCTCCGGGCTGGCCAGCGCCGCCTGCCGGGCCTCCGATTCACCCTCGTGCCGCCTCTGTGCTCTCTGGAAGGTGCCAAATGCGTGACGGTCGTGGTCCGCTGCGAGCAGCAACCTGGCCGCGCTGTGGCCCGACCGGGCGATCTCCTTGGGGTCCTCGTGCATCCGGCAGAGGCCGTCCAGGGCGGCGGCGAGCGCCCCGGTCATCGCCGCCGCGGCGGCTCCGCCCGCCGGGTCTCGGGGAGAGAGCAGTCGGGCCACCGCCTCGAGCAGCGACCAGGAGGCAACGGGTCCGGGGCTGAGCTGGGCGAGCTCGGTCAGAGAGAGCAGGGCACAGATGGAGGTCACCCGACCGATGCCGCCCGGTACCGGGGTCACGCGGGCGGCACGGGCGGCCGCCTCCGGGCCCACGTCCCCGCGCAGCGCCCCGTCCACCATCGAGGTGCCCACGTCCAGAACCGTTGACCCGGGGCGCACCACCAGCGCGGGGATGATCCCTGCGATGCCCACGGCCGATATCAGCACCTGGTACGAGGGCAGGGGGTCCATCTTGTCCACGTCGTGCTGCACCACCGTGACCTGGGCGCCGGCCGCCAGCAGCCGCTGGGCGATCGGGCGGCCACCTGTAGGACCGTGCCCGATCAGGAGCACCGCGGTCTCTTTGAGGTCGTATCCCAGGTGGTGGATGGTCGCCAGGCACGCCTCGGCCACCGGAGTGCCCCGGCGAAGCCCCGCGGCGGCGGCCGCCTGGGCTGCTGGGGTCACCGCCTCGACGTCCTTGCTGGCAGGGAGGTGGGCCTCGACCGTTCCCGGGTCCAGCGAGCTGACCGGCTGCACCACCACCACCCCGTCCACCGTCGGGTCCAGGACCAGCTCATCGAGGAGAAGGAGGGTAGCCTCGGGACTGCCCCGCGGCGCCTGCCGGTGGTCCACCTCGATACCCGCCTCCCGCGACTCCCGCTCCAGGGAGCGGGCGAAGGACCCGCCGGCGACATTGCCCTCCTCCACCAGTACTCCCAGCCGGAAGGGGCGCCGCCGGGACCGGGAACGCTCCCCCAGCTCTGCGCGGAGCTCCTGGCCGAGCGCCGAGAGGTCGTACCTGGGCATCAGGATGGGGAGCCCGGCCGGCTCTCCGCGGCGGGGCAGGTCCGATCAGTCGGAGGCACTCCGGCCGCGAGGGGGGCAGGGAGGTGGCGCGGTTCTCGGTAGTCGATTGAGGGAACGTACCAGGGGTCGCTGGTCCGGCGCAGCATCCCCACCCCGCACCGGCGCAGCCGCACCCTAAGATGGCCCCATGCCCGATGACTGTGTCTTCTGCCGGATCGTGAATGGTGAGCTGCCCGCCAATGTCGTGCTGCGGGAGGAGGGCATCATCGCCTTCCTGGACATCCACCCCGCCGCCTCCACCCACGCCCTGGTCGTGCCCGAGCGGCACATCGACGACCTGCGGCAGATGGATGACGCCGAGCTCTGGCTGCGCCTCACCAGGGCCGCCCACAAGGTGGCCGAGGAGCTGGGCCATGCCGACGGTTACCGCTTCTACGTCAGCGTGGGCCCGGGCGGCGGCCAGACTGTTCCCCACCTGCACGTCCACGTGCTGGCTGGGGAGATGCGCCGGCTGCCTGCCTGATCTCGGCGAGTTATCCTTGTTCCCAGGTCGGATTTACGCCCGGGGTGCCAAGTCGGCTGGGAGCGACAGATGACCATCAACTCACGCGACCTATTGGAGCAGGCCCGCAGCGAGGTGCCCGAGGTCGACTGTCCCTGGCTGCGTGAGGCCATGGAGCGCGACCCCCGGCACGTCGTCCTGGACGTTCGGGAGCCGGAGGAGGTGGCCCAGGGGCTGATCCCCTCTGCCATCCACATCCCTCGCGGCTACCTCGAGCTCCAGGTGGAGGCGGCGATCCCGGACCGCTCCCGGCCGGTCACCATCTATTGCGCGGCCGGAGTGCGCTCGCTGCTGGCTGGGCGCACCTTGAGGCAGATGGGCTACACCGACGTCCGCTCACTCAAGGGGGGGTTCGGCTCCTGGAAGGACCGGGGCTTCCCCTACCGGGTGCCCCGGGCGTTGACGCCGGAGCAGCGGGAGCGCTACAGCCGCCACTTCCTCCTCTCCGAGGTGGGCGAGGCGGGGCAGGCCCGGCTTCTGGACTCCAAGGTCCTGATCATCGGTGCCGGAGGCCTGGGCGCCCCGGTGGCCTACTACCTGGCCGCGGCCGGTGTGGGGACCCTGGGGCTGGTGGACTTCGACAAGGTGGAGCGCAGCAACCTGCA
>JAJYWT010000216.1:2782-8115 GCA_021791345.1 bacterium | reverse complement strand
CCAGTCCGGGAATGTCCGCCTCTACGTGCTGCAGGCGGCCTGGCCCTACGGCAACGCCGGCACGGCGCCCGGCGGTCCGTATCAGATGGACTACCTGCAAAGGTGGCAGCAGAACTCGGCGGAGTACGCCTGGCTGAAGCAGGACCTGGCCGCCCACCCCGGGGGCATCAAGATGGCCGTGTTCTTCTACCCCCTGCGCTCGGACAACTCCGGCCAGCCCTCTGACACCTACCTGCAGAACAGCTCGGCGAACCCCAACCCCGCCCAGAGCAGCCTGGAGGCCCTGCTCTCCGACAACGGGGTCTACATCGCCTTCAACGCCCACGCCCACACCTACCAGCGCATCGACCCCACCGGCCCGGGCCAGCTGATCAGCTACGTGACCGGTGGGGGAGGGGGCATTCCCTCGGCGGTCACCTGCAGCGCCAACGTGCAGGGGATCAACTCCCTGTACGCCCTGGGCTGGGATCCGACCACCCTCCCCGGGGTGGGCTCCAGCTGCGGGGTCAGCCAGGGGGTGGCAACCTCGGTGCCGGTGCCCACCAGCGAGGCCCAGGTGTTCAACTTCCTCAAGGTGACGGTGGTCGGGAACCAGGTCTCGGTCACCCCGATCAACGCCGAGGGCCAGCCCTTCGACGTCCAGTCCTACACCTTCGGGGCCCAGGCACCCCAGCCGCCGGGTCAGCCGGTGGGGGTCGCCGAGCCCTCCGCGGTCAGCCTCAGCTGGGCGATGCCTTCCAACCAGGACGTCTCAGCGAGCACCGATTACGTCGTCACACCGTATGCCAACGGAGTGCCCCAGCCGCCCATCGACATCCACTCGGTGTACCCGCAGTACACCCTGACCGGGCTCGTCAATGGGACCTCTTACACGTTCTCCGTGGTGGCGACCAACTCCCAGGGGACCAGTCCTCCCTCACCGATCTCCGCCCCGGTGGTCCCGGGGGCACCCGCGCCGGCCACCTACGACCCGGTCACCCCGTACCGGGTGTGCGACACCCGCGCCGGCAACCCATCCCAGCTCAGTGGGGTGAACCTGACGCAGTGTGAGGGCCAGACCCTCGGCGCCGGGAGCAGCCTCACCGTCCAGATCGCCGGCACCAATCCGAGCGGCGCCACCTCGGGCGGTGTCCCGGCCGGAGCCACTGCGGCGGTCCTCAACGTGACCGCGACCGACACCACCGCACCCAGCTACTTCACAGTCTGGCCGGCTGGCGGTTCACCCCCGCTCTCGTCCAGCCTCAACTGGCAGGCGGGTCAGACCGTGGCCAACCTGGTCACCGTGGACCTGGGTCCGACCGGAGCGGTGAGCGTGTACAACGACCAGGGGCAGGCCGACGTGGTCATCGACGTGGAGGGCTGGATGGACTCCACCGACACCTCGGGGGCGGTCTACGTCCCGGTAACCCCCTACCGCATCTGCGACACCCGGGCGGGATTCCGGCCGCTCAACCAGTGCAGCGGGCAGACCCTGGGCCCGAACGCCACCCTGACCGTGACCGCGGCGGGCACCGCACCTTCTCCCGGTGGCCCGCTGCCGCCCGCGGGAGCGGTGGCGGTCAACCTCACAGTCACTGCCACCAACACCACCCAGCCTTCGTTCCTCAGCGTCTGGCCGGCCACGGCCCCCCAGCCGATCGCCTCCAACCTCAACTGGCAGGCGGGTGAGACGGTGGCCAACAACGTCGTGGTGGCGGTGCCGACCTCAGGCGCGACCCTGGGGCAGTTGGAGATCTACAACAACGCCGGGAGCGCCGACGTGGTGGTGGACGTGTCCGGCTACTACCTACCCGCCTCGCCGCCCCCGGCCAATGCCGTGTACTTCACTCCCATGGTTCCCTACCGGATCTGCGACACCCGGTCCACCGCCATCTCCCAGCTTCAGGACGCCTGCACTGGGAACACCCTCCGAGGCGGGTCGGCACTGCGCCTCCTGGTGGCAGGCGTGGGGGGGATACCCTCAAGCGCAACCTCGGTGGTCCTCAACGTGACCATCACCGACACCACGGCGCCCGGGTTCCTCACTGTATTCCCAGATCTCGCCCCGCTCCCGCTGTCCTCCAACCTCAACTGGTCCCCGGGCGAGACGGTGGCGGTGGGAGTGACGGCCACCCTCGGCTCGGACGGGGCCCTGGACTTCTACATCCCCCAGGGAACCGCCGACCTGGTGGTGGACGTGGTGGGCTGGTGGCAGTGACCGGCCCGAAGGAGCGGGTCAGCGGGAGAGGCCGCCCCCCACGGGAGCGAGGCTTCGGCGGCGGCTGGAAGCCGGCGTGAGGCTCATCTCCTGGTGCCCCATGACCTTGAGGATCGAGCAGGTGAGGCAGGCGGCCGAGCCACTTGAGTCGAGCACCAAGCCATCCGGCGCCGCGCCGCCGCAGCGCGGGCACACTGCCGTTCCCGTCAGGTTCATCGGGTGTCTGCGAAGCTTCACTGTCGCCCTCCTACTGCAGGCGGAATGTCGCGCGGGGGAAGTCATCTGGGGGACTGGATCCCGCGACGCCACCAGGGTGCGCCCTCCGCGGCCGCTTTGGGGCCACGGAGGGGCGACGATCACGTGATGGGTTCGTCACCGTCCCAACTGAAAACTGCAAGGTCGGCGACCCCTCGGCTTCCTTTGGACCTCAGGCCTCATGAGATCAGTCTGCTCGCTCGCCGGATAAGGGGGTGCTATGGGAACCCTAACGCGAGGTTAAGCGGCGGGCGCCGGGCCGCACTGGGAAGGCGGTCGGCGTCGGACGCGCGGTGATGCGGCTCCGGCTGGTCGTGACCGCCGTGGCGCTGCTCGCCGTGTCGGTGCTCGCGGTCGGGACGCTGGTGGCCCTGAGAGAGGCGGGAGCGCGGAGCTCGCCCCCCGGGAAGGGGAGACCCGCCCTGAGCCCGGCGAGTACGACGCCGGCCCCCACTCCACCGGGTTCGGCGTCGCAGGTGTACCTCTACTACTACCTCTGGTGGACCCCCGGTCACTGGCAGTCCAAACTGGGTCCGAACTACCCGTACACGGCCACCCCGCCCGTCTCCCCGGGCACGACCAACCCAGTGGGCTGCAACCCGGTGCCCAGGTATTCCGGGGCCACCATCGTGGATGTCCCCCAGGTCGGCCTCTACAACCAGAACCAGGCTCAGGTCTACCTGCCCCAGATCGAGCAGGCGGCGGCGGGGGGGGTCACCGGCTTCCTGGCCAGCTGGCAGGGGACCGGCAGCCCGACCCAGACGACCAGCTCCTCAGGGTACAACCTGCGCCTTCAGCTGCTGGTGCGCGCGGTGGACACCTACGATTCCACCCACCCCCAGCACCCCTTCCGCCTCGCCCTCGCGATGTCAGCGTTCGGGGACTACCACCGTCCGGCCGCGGCGATCGTCGCCGACCTCTCCTACTTCTACCGCACCTACGGTGACAACCCCGCCTTCCGCAATTCGTTCAGCTCGCGTCCGATGGTGATGATCATGGACAGCCGCAAGTACCCGGTGACCACCGTTGCCGCCATCTGGAACGCGGAGGGGGGGAGGGAGTACCTCATAGGCGACGAGACGGCCGGCAGCTGGGCGCGGGACGCTCCCTACCTCGACGCCACCTCCTACTACTGGTCGTCCGAGAACCCCTGGACCAACTCCAACGCGGCTACCGACATCCAGACCCTGGGAGCTGAGGTGCACAGCGACGGCAAGAGCTGGTTCTCCCCCTTCATCGCCGGGTATGACAAGCAGCTGGTGGGCGGCTCCTGCGTGCCCCGGGACGGGGTCCAGACGCTGGACAAGGTGTGGAGCGTCAACTCCCAGAGCCACCCCCAGGCGTGGTTCGGGATCAGCTGGAACGAGTTCGAGGAGAACACCTACCTCCAGCCCAGTGTGAACTACGGCTCCACCTACCTGCGGGCCCTGCAGCAGCTGGTCCAGGGCCAGCCCGGCTGACCCGGATTCCGTAGCAACCGCGGTTCACGGCACCGTTACCGGGTGGTGACACGGCTGGCAGTCAGTTCCACCCTATACTGCGCCCTGCCATAGCTAGGCCCGGGGTGATTAAGCCCCGGAAGGGAGATCGGAACTGGAGGAATCGGAAAGGTATGCTGAGCTCTTGGTATCTGCGGCTGCGCAACCGCCTCACTGAGGCGCTGGCTAGCCGTGACTCGGAGGAAGAGGGGCAGGGTATGGTCGAGTACGCCCTGATTCTGGTACTCATCGCCATCGTCGTGATCGTTGTCCTGGCCATCGTCGGTCACCGGGTCAGCGACGTCTTCAACAACATCCAGAACGGGCTTCAGTAACCCCTAGGTCCCAGGGGCGCGCGGCGGCCGGGCCGCCGCGCGCCTGCTTCCCCCAGCCGGCCTCGCCGGCGTCTTATCTCGGAGGTTATCCACGGTGTCGACCGATTTGAAAGGACGGGTCAATCAGGTCTGGATCGCCGTCGGGCTGATCTGCGCTATCGCGGCCTTCGGGCTCGCGTACTACTTCACCCGCGCCAGCGCCACTCCCCCCAAGCCGGTGATCCCGGCCAACGGGAGCTTGGTGGTGGTGGCGAGGGTGTCCATCCCCAGCGGGACGCTCATCACCCCGGGGATGCTGGAGCTGACCCGGATTAAGGGGCTGCTCCCGGCCAACGCCTACACCTCCTGTCAGACGCTGGTGGGCGCCGCCTGCTCCGAGAGCAACGGACTCTCAGTGAGCCAGCCGGCCACCACCTCCACCACCCTGGACTACTACGCGGTGGTGCCGATCGCCGCCAACACGGTGATCACCGGCACTCTGGTCTCCCCCAACAAGGTGACCCAGACGCCGTCGTTCGGCAGCCTGAACCTCCCACCGGGGGACGTGGCCATCGCCATACCGCTCACCTCACAGCAGGCGGTGGCGGGCTACCTCCAGGCGGGTGACCGGATCGACTTCATCTCCACCGGCTCCAACGGCAACGTCGGCTTCACCTACCAGGACCTGCTGGTCCTCGGCATCGGCAGCCCCTCGACAACCGGGCAGGCGGCTTCGTCCGCCGGCGGTGGGCTGGTGGTCCTCCAGGTGACCCGCAGCCAGGCGCTGGGCATCGAGGAGCTGGAGAAGGATGGGGCGATCTACACCGTGGCGCTGCGCTCAGCCGCCGACTACGGCCATGGCTACATCCCCACCACCATCTCCCCCGCAGACAACTACAGCCAGGCGTGCACCCCGGGGAGCTCGGTGAACCCGATCATCGAGGAGGACCTGCAGCAGGCCAAGCAGGCCGTGACCGCGGCCAGCAAGACCTACTCCGAGGCCCAGAAGCAGTACAACAAGGACAACACCACCCTGCAGTCGCTGCCCTCCGGCAGTGCCAACGAGACGACCGCCAAGCAGCTGGTGCT
>JAJYWT010000216.1:0-2682 GCA_021791345.1 bacterium | reverse complement strand
AGCAGGCCGTGACCGCGGCCAGCAAGACCTACTCCGAGGCCCAGAAGCAGTACAACAAGGACAACACCACCCTGCAGTCGCTGCCCTCCGGCAGTGCCAACGAGACGACCGCCAAGCAGCTGGTGCTGGCCGACGCCGCCACCCTGGCCCAGGATCAGTTCGCGCTGATTCAGGCCCAGAACCTGGTGCAGTCGGACCAGGCCGTGCTCTACTGCGGCGCCACCGCGGCCGGATCGGCCTCCAACAGCTCGGTGAGCCAGGGCAGCCCGCAGATGCTGCAGAGCCTCTTCGGCCTCAACATCGGTTGAGCGGAGGGTCAAGGGAAGGAAGTCCGGTGGGTCGCCTCAAGCTCGGGGTCCCGGCGTGATCCGGGTGGTGGTGGTGGACGACATCCCCTCCACCCGGGAGAACCTCAAGAAGCTCCTCTCCTTCGAGGATGACATCGAGGTCGTCGGGGATGCCGCGGACGGCAAGCAGGGGCTTGAGGTGACCCGCCGGCTCCAGCCGCACGTGGTGCTGATGGACGTCAACATGCCGGGCATGGACGGGATCGCCGCCACCGAGCAGCTGGCGGTGGAGCTGCCTCAGTGCCCCGTGGTGATCATGTCGGTCCAGGGGGAGCGCGACTACCTGCGCCGGGCGATGCAGTCCGGGGCCCGGGAGTTCCTCATCAAGCCGTTCACCGGGGACGAGCTGGTGGCCAGCATCCGCCGGGTCTACGAGCTGGAGGCCAAGAAGGGCGCCTACCTCCCCAAGGCCGCTGCCGGGCCCGAGGGCGAGCAACCGCCCTCCCGGGGCAGGCTGGTCACCGTGCTGAGCGGCAAGGGGGGCAGCGGCAAGAGCGTCGTGGCCGTCAACCTGGCGCTGGCGCTCCGGGCCGAGACCTCCACCAGGGTGTGCCTGGTGGACCTCGACCTGCAGTTCGGCGACGTCGGCGTCATGCTCAACCTGGACCACGCCAAGACCATCACCGAGCTGGTGGACGGTGAGTCCCAGCCCGACTGGGAGTTCGTCGACGACGTGCTGGCAGACGGCCCCCTGGGGCTGCGGGTGCTGCTCGGCCCCTTCAGCCCGGAGTACGGGGACCTGGTTCGCGCCGAGCACGTCCGCTCCATCGTCGACATATTGCGACGAGAGTTTGACTGGGTCGTGGTCGACACGGCCAGCCAGCTGTCGGAAGCTGCCCTGGAAGTTGTCGACGCCGCCGATCGGATCGTCGTCGTCGGCCAGCTGACCATCCCCGCCATAAAGGACACCCGCCTCATGCTGAAGACCCTGGAGTCGCTCCGGGTGGAGCGCGATCGGATCGTGGTGGTGATCAACGGCCATGACGCCCACGCCGTCTACGACTCCCCCAGCATCGAGCGCAACCTGAAGTTCCCGGTCCGGGTGCAGCTGCCCTCGGAGCCGCGGCTGGTGGGTGGCTCCATCCACCGAGCGGTGCCCATCGTGGTGGGCAACCCGGACGCCGAGATCACATCACTCTTCAAGGCCCTGGCCCGGAGCCTGGATCCCGCCGCCGAACCTGCGTCGGAGATCAAGCTGGAGTCCAAGCCCCAGGCCGGCCACCGGTTCAGCCTGCGGCGCTAGAGTAGCCGAGGAGCAAGCCCCAGATGTCACTGCTAGAACGGGTTCGCAACCAGGGCGAGACGGAGGCCGAGACCGGAGCCCCGGCCGCTGCCCCGGCGTCTCCGCCCGCGCCCCAGGGCTCCAGGCTGGCCGGCGCGGTCACCGAGGCTGCCGAGAAACAGGAGGCGCAACGCCAGGCGGCGGCCCCGACCGCTGCCGCCAAGGCGGCTGCCCCGGCGGCGGGTCCCGGCTGGCGGGAACGGGCGGAGAGTGTGCGCCAGCAGGAGCAACGCCACACCACCCACCCCCAGTACTCCGTGATCAAGTCCCAGGTGACCCAGGCCCTTTTGGAGGAGTACTCGGACGTCTCCAAGGCCCCCCGGGACACCCTGATCGCCAAGATCGGTGAGTTGACCGGGGCCGTGCTGGAAGAGCTGAGCATCTCCATCACCCGCAACGACCGGCAGCGGCTGGTGGAGCAGATCGTCAATGACATCCTGGGCCTGGGGCCGCTGGAGCTGCTGCTCAAGAACCCCGACATCACCGAGATCATGGTCAACGGCCCGGACCAGATCTACGTGGAGCGCCAGGGGCGGATCCACCGCTACCCCGCCCATTTCGACTCCAACGACCACCTCATGCAGATCATCGACCGGATCGTCAGCTCAGTGGGTCGGAGGGTGGATGAGAGCTCCCCCATGGTGGACGCCCGCCTCCGCGACGGCTCGCGGGTGAACGTGATCATCCCCCCGCTGGCCCTCAAGGGCCCCACTCTCACCATCCGGCGCTTCAGCAAGGATCCCTTCACGATCGACAACCTCGTGGAGTTCGGGACCATGACCCAGGAGATGGCGACCTTCCTTCGGGCCTGCGTCCGGGGCCGCCAGAACCTGGTGGTGGCCGGGGGCACCGGTTCAGGGAAGACCACCACTTTGAACGTGCTCTCCGGCTGGATCCCCGACGACGAGCGGATCGTGACCATCGAGGATTCCGCCGAGCTGCAGCTTCACCAGGACCATGTGGTCACCCTGGAGTCCCGCCCGGCCAACATCGAGGGCCGGGGCCGGATCGGGATCCGGGAGCTGGTGATCAACTCCCTTAGGATGCGCCCCG
>JAJYWT010000075.1:367-8255 GCA_021791345.1 bacterium | reverse complement strand
CGGGGCACCTGGCCGCGCGTGGCACTGGCCGGATCGCTGGCGGTGGCCGCCTGGATCCATTTCGACATCCTCGGTGAGCACCTGGGCCAGACGCTGCTCCTGGGGCTGGGGACCGCCGGATTCGGCGTGGCCCAGGCGGCCTTGGCGATGCTGCTGCTGACCCGGCCGCGCCGCTGGGCCCTGGACCTGGTGGTGGCGGTCGACGCCGCCCTCATCTTCTTCTACGCCTTCAACGTCCTCGTCGGGCTGCCCTTCGCCAAGCCCGAGCCGTTCAGCCCCGGACTCCTCCTGGGCCAGGGTGAGGCTGTGGGGCTGCGCGGGGCGGTCGCCCTGATCTGCGAGATCTCGGGGATGGGTGCCGCGATCTGGCTGCGAGGAAGCGCCTCGAAGGTGAGGCCGGCATCGGAAGCCCTCATAACCCAGCTCGCCCGAGACCGGGGCGGTGAAGGTCGCTCCCGCCAAGGCACCTGAGCCGTAGCGCCGCGCCCGCCGCTCCGCTCCCCCCGCAGCCCCTGCGCGCAAGCGGAGGGGCTGCGGTTACCCGACACCGCGGCCCGGTGCGGCGGTGGGGCGGGTAGCTACCGCGGCCACCAGGACAGCCGGGAGCGGAGGCGCCGAGCGCTCTCCAACCCGGCGAGGGCTGCCGCCTCCCCGACGGAGGTCGAGTAGGTGGGATACACGTGGACCAGGCTGGAGAGGCTCTGAACTCGAAGCTTGGCGGAGATGGCCAGCGCCGGCTCGTGGATCATCTCCCCAGCGGTTGGGCTCAGAATGTGGGCACCCACGAGCCGGTCGCCGGAGGCCACCAGGCGCACCTCGCCAAGCGCTCGGCCATCGGCTCGGGCCCGGTCCGAATGGGAAAGGTCGGAACGCCACACCCTAACCTTGCTCTGGGTGTGCCGCGCCTCGGCTTCGGTGAGGCCGACGTGCGCCAGTTGCGGGTCCGTGAATGTGCACCAGGGGACCAGTTGGGGCGCCCTGCCCAGACCCGGAAAGAACATCCCCCGGACCGCCTGCACCGCTTGGTGCCCCGCCAAGTGCGTGAAGCGGTAACCCCCGATCACGTCCCCACATGCGAACAGCCCCGGGACCCCGGTGCGCAAGGCCTGGTCCACCTTCACCCCGCCTGACCCCAGGCGCACGCCGAGATCCTCCAGCCCCAACCCCTCGACGTTGGGCACCCGACCCGCCCCGACGAAGACCTGGGAGGCGGGCAGCCGGCGGCGCTCGCCGCGGACCTCGGCGTCCACGGTGAGAGCTCCGGCGGTCCCACCCACCTCAAGGACCTGAGCCCCTGTCTCGATGGTGACACCGTCTGCCCTGAGAGCTCCCATCAGTCGCTCCACCAGCTCGGGCTCCTCCAAGGGCAGGATTCTCGGGGCGACCTCAAGGACCGTTACCTCGCGGCCAAACCGCCGCATCCCCTGTGCCAGCTCGAGCGAGATGGGCCCGCCCCCGATGAACAGGAGCGGCCCGGGAGGTGGTGGCTTGGCGAAGAAGTCGGAGCTGGTGACGAAGCCGGCGGCGGCCAGGCCGCGAATGGGTGGCACCGCTGGCCGCGATCCCGTGCACACCAGAATGTTGCGCGCGCATAGGCTCCGGGACCCAACTCGGACCTGGTGAGGCGCCACCAGACGGGCGGGCTCTCCCAGGTACACCTCGGCGCCGCCCTCTCGCAGCCGGTCGACGCTGTCGTCGCCAGCTGCGATCTCCTCCTGCACCGCGCGAATCCGCCCCCAGACGGCCTCCAGGTCGGACCCCGACTGAGCTGGCGCGGCGGACCTGCGCGCGGCTTCCGCCAACAACGTCTTGCTGGGGACGCATCCGGTCCAAAGACAGTCCCCGCCCACGCGGTCGCGTTCCACAGCGGCCACCCGTACCCCGAGACCTGTGGCGAAGTTGACGGCGACCATGCCGGCGGACCCCAGCCCGATCACCGCCAGATCGAACTCCTGATCAGCCAAGTCCGGCCCCAACCTGGGCCCGCGACGAGGCGCTCGGCGGCCGCAGCCAGTGCGCGAAGGCCCGGACTGCCCACGGTCTCACGGTTTAGTGGCGAGCAAGAGCGAGTACCCCAAGTTGCCGCTTCGGATCTCGGCCATGGCGCTGGCGGCCATGGCGTGGACATCGGCCCAGCTGACTTCGGGCAGAGCCAGCCGGCCCAGCTGGCTTGCTACGGAGAGGGTGATCAAGCGAGTGTGGATCTGCTCAGCCAACTGCAGCAGGGCGCCGCTCTCGTCCTCAGTGGCGCCGGGGATGAGCCCAGCAGACCGCAAGTACCCCATGTACTCCTCCTCCGTGCCCGCATCGGCGACGCACGCGATCCAGGCAAGCAGCCCCCTCAGGTCCTCCGGCAGGGGGCCCCGGCGGGTGAGGTCGCTCAAGCCAATGCGGCCCCCAGGCCGTACGACCCGGTAGATCTCGGCGGCGGCCCGGGACTTGTCGGGGAAGGTGCAGAAGGCGCATTCGCAAATCACCACGTCGAAGGTGGCGGCTGCCACGGGCAGGCGCTCCGCGTCCCCCGCCAGGAAGCGGACTCGATCCTGGACTCCGGCGGCGGCTGCCAGCTCCTCCGCTCGCGCCCGACTGGTGGCGGAGAGCTCGATCCCGGTCACGTAGCAGCCGCGGCTCAACGCCAGCTCCACCGCCGACGTGCCTGGCCCAGAGGCTATGTCCAACACCTCGTCCTCCGGCTGCAGGCCAAGCAGATCCCCGAGCCGGCGAGTGAGGGCCAGTCCACCGGGGTGGAAGCTCTCGCCGACCAGCAGCTGCACCGCGTCGCTCGCGTACAGGTCGGCGCAACAACTCTTGACGACGGCCGCCGGGCCGACTTCGGCGCTCAAGGCCTGACCCTGGCGTTGAGCTTCCGCACCGGGAGGGGCGAGGCCACCGGTGGCCGCACCTCTCGTGCGAAGTTGAAGGAGATGGGCTCGGCCGTGAATTCCCGCTTCTCCCGCTTGGCGCGGTGGCGAGCCCTCTGGCGGGCGGTGAGCTGGGCCCGCGCCTGCTCCCGATAGCCGATCGTGTTGTAGGCGCAGAAGGGGATCTGATGGCCGTCAGGGAGCAGGAACTCCTTGCAGCACTTCATGAGGTTCTTCTGGTTGAAGGTCCAAGGGTCCATGAAGTCCTGGAGCATGACCATGAACATCTTCTTGCCAATCTCGCTCAGGTCAAGTCCCGCAAGACCACACGACTCGCAGGACAGGGCAAACTCCACGGCCGCCTTGTCGCCCCCGGGGACGGCCGAGGAGGACCAAAGTCCCTCCAGGGCCGCTTGGATCTCCAGGCTCAGGTCGGGGATGGCCCGGTTCGTGAGGTAGTCGAGATAGTCCTCCACATTGAGGACGCGCGGTAGAGGAGTGACCCGGCCCCCGTCCACGAAGGCGTAGGTGACCGAGTTACAGGTCGGAAAGCAGCAGGGAACGGGGACGAAGTCCGAGGTCTTGAACAGCCCCTCGGTCTGATCTTGGAGCAAACGGAGCACATCGGGAATGGTCATCCGTTGCCGGGGGTCGAAGTCCGTATGCCGCCCGGCATGGAAGGCTGGCTGGAAGTTGATCCCCCTGACCGCAGGGTGGTCCAGCCCGAAGCGGACGATCCTCCCCACCTCGTGCTCATTCACACCCCGCTCTACGGCGGGAACCAGCACCACTCCCAACCCGGCCTCCGCCAGCCGGTCCAGCGCTCGGAGCTTCTCGGGCAGGATGCCGGGCTCTCCGCGGATCAGCTCATAGGTCCGCTCCTCGAAGCCGTCGAACTGGAAGTAGATGGAAACCTGCAGTTCACCCAGGGCGGCGAGGAACTCGTCGTCGGCGGCTATGCGCTTCCCGTTGGTGTTGAGCATGACGTGGCGGATCTCCCGGTCCTTGGCCGCCTGCATCATCGGCACTATCTGGGGATGGATGCTGGGCTCGCCGCCGGAGAACTGCACCACCTCGGGCCGGCCTTCCGCCGCCACCAGGTCATCGAGGATCTGTTCCACCTCCTCCAGGGTGAGGTTGAAGCCCGGCCCAGCGTTGGCGAAGCACAGGGGGCAGTCCATGTTGCACGCCGAATTGACCTCGATGATCCCGAGGCAGGTGTGCTGCTGGTGGTCGGGGCACAAGCCACAGTCGTAGGGGCAGCCGTTCTCCACCTCGTGATGCCGGCGAAGTGGCATGGTGCCCGGCTTGTTGTAGCCGGAGTTGCGAACGTAGGCAGCGGCGTCGGCGTAGATGAGCGCCTCGAACTCCCCGTGCTCAGGGCAGCGCTTCCGCATGTACACCTTCTGGTCGCGCAGCACCACCTTGGCGTCGATGACCCGCCGGCAGGTTGGGCAGATGCTGCGCGTCAGCTCGTGGAAGATGTAGTCGGCATCCTGCTTTACCGGTGTCGTCGACCGGCTGGCGACTCTACTCATGTCACTCCTCAACTCGTCATCGCCACACTTGGATTCCGGATTGGCTGGCGGTGCGCCGCCCGGAGCGCAGCGGCCACCTCGCAGGCCACCGAAAGCGCGCGGTAGGCGAAGGGACGCGGGTAAGCGAAGCTGCGGCCCCTGGCGAAGTACCCGACTGCCACCGCCAGGGCCGGTGCCAGCCAGATAGACAGGCACGCGGTGCGCCACCGCCTGTCGGGCTCGTGGCGGGCAACGAACCAGCTCCAGAACACCAGGTCGGTGATGGAGTCGGCATAGGCGCCGAAGGCGGTCGGGCGCGTGCGCCGCGCCACCCGCCCGTCGAAAAGGTCAGTGAGCAGCGCCATCGACACCGCCTCCACCGGCCGGTTGGGTGCCAGCGCCGGGAGCGCCGCCCGGAACAGAGTCAGGCGGTTGGCCCAACCCAGCCCCCGGTCCGGGCCCTCGAGCATTCCGAGGTGCGTGATCACCATGCTCCCCACCAAGAGGCCGGACCGCCGGTGCCCGCCCGCGATCAGCAGAGTCCCCAGGCCCAGTCCCTCTAATAGAGCCCAGGGACGCTGGCGCGCATCGGACAGGGAACGCCGTCCGCTGGCCGCCAGGAAGCGGAACCACGCCGCGGGCGAATGCCCTTCTTTCGCCAGCTGGGCCAGGGCGGCATCCACGAACGCCCGGGCCGACTCAGGTGGTCGCACGGGAGAACGGCTGTGTCCCCACAAGAGTTGCCGGCCGGTGCAGGGCCGGGAGCGGACCACGGGGCCCGCCCCGGGCCGGAGAGGCACATCGGCCGCGCTCCCAACCGCAGCGAGGCGCATCACGTCCACGAGCACGAGATCCCGGTCCATCCGACCGCGGCCGGGGCGTGTGCCGGCAACGAGGGGCGTCGCTCGGACGCCGCCCCCCGGGCCGCGGGAGTGGCTTCGGAGCAGCTCGACCGGCTGGGCTGCGGGGCACGGACCGGCTCCGAAGACTTCGCACCCACCGTAAGTGGGTAACCCCTCCCAGAGCACCTCGCCAACACCTCACGCCCCTCCATGGAACCACCCGGTCTGCCCGGCGGCCAGATCCTCACCCGTCGATACGGATTGAGTCTGTGACCAGATGCACGAACCTGTGTTCGTGAACTCGCTCACGGTCTTCCGGACGGCGGTGGAGGTACTCTCGGTCCGTGCCGGAAAAAGTTTGGTACCTGCGGCGCCTCAACCTCTTCGACGAGATGTCAGACGAGGAGGTCCAGACCATCTCCAATGCGCTGCAGATGCGAACCTTCGCGTCCGGACAGAACTGTCTGCGTGAGGCCAGGGAGCGCGTCTACCTGCTGAAGAGCGGGCGCGTGCGCCTCTACCAGCTGACCCCGGACGGGCACGAACTGACCACCGCCGTGGTGGTGCCGGGCCAGCTCTTCGGGATCGGGTCCCTGGTCGGCCAGGCCGGGTCCACCCAGGCGGAGGTCCTGGAGGAGAGCCTGATATGCGAGACCGGGGCACCGGAATTCATGACGATCCTGGCTCACCATCCGCTGCTCATGGCCCGGGTGGTGATGGTGATGGCACGCCAGATCTTCCAACTGGAGGAGGCGCTGGAGAGCCTCGCCTACAAGCCTGTAGCGGTCCGCCTCGCCGAGCTGCTGATCTCGCTGATCCCCGAGTCCGAATCGGACTCCGGTGCGATCCAGCTCCCTCCCTACTCGCAGGAAATGCTGGGGCGGAGGATCGGCGCCACCAGGGAGGCGGTCGCGCGCACCCTTCATGTCTGGCGTGAGGTGGGGCTGGTTGGCGGCGGTCGACGCCTCACCCTGAGCGACGTGCCGGCGCTCCGGCGGGTGTCCGAGGGGCACCAGGCCCGGCCAGCCCCCCGCTGAGACCGCGGCTCCGGACGGTCGATCCAAAGATGCCCTCCACCACCGGCCCCCGCTGCCTTGCGCCAGGGCGGGAGCTGCAAGGTGGAGTTCTGGGTGGCCAGCCCTCCGGCAGGAACCCGTTCCCTTGCCTCAGGCACCGGTGAGGCACATGCTTTGAGTCGCGCTGGTAAGAGCCCGCGGTTCTCCCCTGAGGCCATCCCCCTGGCCGGTGTGGTGGCGGTCGACGCCGAGACCCTGGAGCCACGGGATTTGGGAGAAGCAGTTGGTCTGACCTTGCTGATTCTCATCCGGCACCGTTTTTGACTGCCCTGCCAGGAGCACCTGGTGCAGGTGCGAGAACGACGGGCGGACGTCGAGGCGCTCGGCGTCCAGGTGCTGGTGGTCGGCTTCAGTCCCCCGGAGGCGCTGACTGGACTGCGACGGCACCTGAGCCTGCCCTGGCCAATCCTGAGCGACGAGCCGCGGGAACTGTATCGCCGTCTGGGGGTGAGCCGCACCGGGTGGCGTCACGTCTACACCCCCGGCACCCTGGCTCAGTATGGCCGCGCTCTGCTGAGCGGGCGGGCCCTGCACCGCCCCGTGGAGGACACCCGCCAGCTGGGTGCTGACGTGATCCTGGTCGACGGCACGGTGACCATGGTCTACCGTGCCTCGAGCCCCGATGACCGGCCCACGGCCGACCTGCTCCTGGAAGCCTTGGACTCGGGCCAGCGCCGGGAACGGACCAGGAGATAGCTGACAACCTGAAGCGAGTGAGTCCGCGCCCAGTGCCCAGCAGGCAGTTCACCGGGATCCCGGGCCCATCTCGGGTGCCCGCCGGCCCGCCGGGCCCAGCCCTGGTGGCGGGAGCTCAGTCCGGGTCCACCCGGGTGCAGGAGGCGATCTCCTCCGCCTGTTCGGCGACCAGCGTCTGGCTCAAACGGAGCAGTTCCAGCACCCTCTGGTCTCGCACCAAGTAGAGGGCGGATCGCCCGTCCCGGCGGACGGTCAGCAGCCCGCAGCTAACGAGGCAGGCGAGGTGGGCGGCCACCCGCCCCTGGGACAGCTGGACGTGGCGGACGCACTCGGTCCCCTGTCGTTCCCCGCCGGCGCAGAACTCCAGGAGAGCCAGCCGGGTGGGATCGCCCAGGGCCCGGAAGAACTTGGCCACCAGCTGCCTTCCCACGGGGTCTCTGGGGATCAGCCCTGGAGGGGGCCGACCGGGTTCCCGCTCCTCTGTCGTCGTCGAAGTCAGGCCGCGCAGCACGAGAGCCTCCCCACGTCCCGGGTGAAGGTCTGGGCGGCCAACTTGAGGCCCTCCGCCATGGTGAGGTAGGGATGCAGGGTCGCCGCCAGCTCGGAGGTCGTGATCCCGTGCCGGATGGCGAGTACGGCAGCAGAGATCACGTCCCCCGCTCCGTCCGCCAGGACCGTGGCCCCCAGCAGCCGCCCGCTGCCGGCCTCCGCCACCAGCTTCACCAGCCCCCGGGTGTCCCGGTTGACGAGCGCCCGGGGGACGGCGGCAAGGGACATGACGGTGGTCGCGACCTCCATCCCCTTGGCCCGGGCCTCTGCCTCGGTGAGGCCGGCCGAGGCCAGCTGAGGGGAGGTGAACGTGACCCGCGGCAGCCCAAGGAGGTCCACCTCGCGGT
>JAJYWT010000075.1:0-357 GCA_021791345.1 bacterium | reverse complement strand
ACCGCGAGCTGGCCCTGATAGGCGGCGACGTAAACGAACTGGGGCCCACCGGTGACGTCGCCGGCGGCGAAGACGCTCGGGTTGGAGGTGCGCAGGTGGGAGTCGACCATGACGGCGCCCCGGCTGTCGACTTCGACCCCGGCCAGCTCCAGCGCCAACCCATCGGTGTTGGGGGAGCGGCCGACGGCGACCAGGATACTGTCCACCTCCACCTTCTCCTCACCGGCGGCGGAGCGGACCCGCAGCGCCCGGCCCGAGGGTCCGGACACCACCTCGACGACCTCGGCCGGGGCCAGAACCCGCGCCCCCTCCTCCTGCAGGAGCTGCCCGAGCCGGGCCGCCGCCTCGGGCTCCTCC
>JAJYWT010000135.1 GCA_021791345.1 bacterium | reverse complement strand
TGCTCGATCGGGAACTGCGCCGCCTCGACCAGGCCCGCCCGGGGCGCGCGGTCTGCGGTGTGGACCAGCTCCTCGAGGCAATCCCATTGAGGTAGGGCATCCGGATTGAGAAACACCAGGTACTCGCAGCCAGGGGGTGCCTCGGCGGCCAGTCGGTTGTGGGCTGGGCCGAACCCGAGATTGCCGGCGGGAGAGGGCTGGTAGGTGGCGCTGAGCCTCGAGTCGGCGATCGCCGACTCGGTCCTTGGATCGGGGCTGTTGTCGTAAAAACGGATCACCATCCCTCCGGGAGGCGGCGCCAGCCGGCGCAGGCCGGTCAGCAGCCGGGACAACCAGCGGGTGGAGTGGTACAGGACGACCTGGATCTGCACCCTGGCCGGTTCGACCTCCGAAGCCCCCACCACTGCCTCCACGGCGGTCATGATAGAGACAGCCCCCCGACGCGCTTCGGCCCTCAGTGGGCGCATGGGAAGGTGCCAGCCAGACGAGGCCGCACCGATCCACCGCGCGCCCAGCCGTTTCCGTGGCCGGACCGCTTCGACGGGACTCAGTGCACCGCCACGAACAGACTGCGGTGCTGCTCCTCGATGTAGCGGTCGGTGACGTTGTTGCTCACGAAATCCAGCTGCTCGTAGACGGTTTGGAATCCGGCGTCCCGGATCGCCTGGAGCAGGTGGTTGCGCTCCAGCCAGAACGAGCGCGCATTGCCGTAGCTGCTCCAGTTGGATGCCTCGACCTCACCCGGATCTGGATCATCGGAGAACTCCCGGTACCAGCGTCCCCAGTAACCGTCGTGCTGCACCAGCTCCGACAGCTGGAACTGGGGCGGCACGGACCGCGGCAGAGAGTAGTGGGTCTGCAGGATCAGGAGCCTGCGGGACCGCTGCGCCAGCAGGCGCAGGTAGGTGGCCGGCCGGTCCAGATGGTAGAGCAGGCCGCTGCAGAAGATGACGTCGAAGCGGGGATAGTTCGCCAGGTTGCGCGCATCGTCGCGCGCGAATTGCAGGTTCCCCAGGCCCAGCTCCGCCGCCACCAACTGGCAGCGAGCGTAATTTTGCTGGCGCGCCTCCAGGCCGGTCGCCTGGAAGCCGGCGCGGGCGAACTCGACCGTGTAGCCCCCCTCCAGGCAGCCCAGGTCGACGATCGAGGCCTGGGTCCGCGCCGCCGGTGGGAAGAAGATGTCGAGGGTGCGCAGCACCGCCCTGGTCACCGGTTCCTGGGCGGTCGTGGGGACGCCGGGACGGGTGAGGGTCCCATCGGGAAGCTGGATGTTGTGGGCGGTGAACGGAATTAGCTCCGACTCCATCTCCTCCTCCATTGGGTCCGGCTGACACACCTGGCCGAGCGACCCAGTATGCGCCCGGGGCCAAGGGTGGGGGCCGTCCAAACCGGCTCCAACGCCTGCTGCGCACCGGACCGTCCCTGGGGCTCTCCCAGGCGATGGAAGCGGGTCCGTGGCGGAGCACGCGGTGGCCGCCGATCCCCGCCCGTTTGATCCGCCGCAGCCGCTCACCCGTATACCGCGTCGGGGCGAGTGCACCGCCAGCAGTCCGGATCCCGGGCGGGCCGGGTCCCAATCCCGCACACAGGGCGCGGCTCACCGCGCTGGTCAATTTCGGAGCAGAGGAGATAAGGATGGACCCCGTAACACGACGCACGTTCCTGAAGCGAGCTGGAGTCGGCGCGGCTGCGGTCGGCGTGGCCGCCACCGTGCCCAGCTTCCTTCGCAACGGAGCCAAGCCCAGCAAGGTCACCCCCGCGGTGCCGATGGGGCGGGTCTCCCAGGAAGGGCCGGTGGTGGCGCACATCAGCGACGCCAACACCGGTGACATCACCTTGATGTCGGGCACCAGGGAGGTGACCTATCACAACCCCGCGCTGGCGCGCGAACTGCTCCGGGCATCGCGCTAGGCCGGCTGCAGAATCCAGCCGCAATTGATTAGGAGATAACCATGTCATCGCACCGCGAAGCTCCGAGCATCGCCAAGGACCCGGTCGCGGACAACACCGATGTCTACGCGTTCGTGAGCCCCGACGATCCCAGCACCGTCACCATCATCGCCAACTTCATCCCCCTGGAGGAGCCCGGCGGGGGGCCGAATTTCTACGAGTTCGGCAACGACGTCCTCTACGAGATCGTGATCGACCAGACCGGTGACGGCAACGCCAACATCATCTACCAGTTCCTGTTCGAGACCGAGGTCAGGAACGACAACATCTTCCTCTACAACACCGGCCCGATCAGCTCCCTGAGCGACGCCAACTGGAACCGTCCCCAGTTCTACACCGTGCGCCGGGTCGTGGACTACAGCAACGGGATGGAGCCCTCCGTGACCACCCTGGGGACGCACGTCCCGTGCCCTCCGTGCAACATCGGACCGGTGTCGATCCCCAACTACCCCGCGCTCGCCTCGGCCGCGATCTACGCTCCGGCGGCTGCGCCCGGTACCAAGATCTTCGCCGGCCAGCGCGCCGAGGGCTTCTACGTCGACCTCGGGGCCATCTTCAACCTGGGCGACCTGCGGCCGTTCCAGGAAGTGTGGCTGGGGGGCGGAAGCGCGACTCCGGGGGTGAACTCCGGGGCGGGCAAGAACGTCCACACCATCGCCATCCAGGTCCCCAAGACCCAGCTGCTGCAGGGCAACTACAGCGGCAGCTCGCCGACCGACCCCCGGTCGACGATCGGGGTGTGGGCGCGTTCGCTGCGCCAGAAGGTGACCCTGGAGTCCGGCGGGATCACCCAGACGGTCGGCCCCTACTCGCAGATCTCCCGGCTCGGCAACCCCTTGGTGAACGAGGTGCTGATCGGCATGGGGTTCAAGGACTCCTGGAACTCCCGGATGCCGCAGGACGACAGCCAGTTCGCTGCCGACTATGAGCACCCCGCGCTGGCCTCCCTTCTGCCCACCCTCTATCCCGACGTCTTCCCCAATCTGGCCGCGCTGAACAAGTCGGGAGCCTCCCGCGCCGACATCGTGGCCATCCTGCTCACCGGCCTGCCGGCGGGGGTGGTCACGGGCTTCCAGAACTACACCGGAAGCACCCAGTCCGACCTTCTCCGCCTGAACGTGGCGTACGCGCCCAGCAGCAACCCCAGCCTCCTGGGCCTTTTGGGTGGCGACGTGGCCGGCTTCCCCAACGGCCGGCGCGTCTTCGACGATGTGACCACCATCGAGCTGCGGGCCCTGGCCGGGCTCACCTATGCCCTGGTGGACAAGAGCTACACCCCGGACAAGGCGGCCGGGGAGATCTACCCGGTGATAGATCCCGCCACCAACACTCCTGCCTCCCTCTCCAGCATCGGGGTGACCTACCTGAGCTCGTTCCCGTACCTCGGCACCCCCTACGACGGATTCGACACCCCGGCGAAGACCACGACCGACTACGGCACCGGCAGCTGATCGAGCGGCCGTCTGTTCTGGACCGCCCTCCCGGCCAACCCGGCCGGGAGGGCACGGTCCATCGGGGTTCCGACCGCACTCCTCCCGACCGGACCTGGTGACCCCAACGGTCCGCCCTGCCACCTCGACGGCGGCCGCCTGGCCGGGCCCACCCCCTTGCGCCGAGGGCCCCCGGCTGCGGTAAGGTACCCCGATCAGCCTCCGCCCTCACGTCCCTCCTCTCGCTGATCGATTCCGGGCCGTTGCGCCCGAAGAGCGCCGTCACCCTGTCGCGGAATGGTCTCGAGGCGCACCATGGGGACGAGGGCGGCGCATGGTGGGGGTGGTCGGTCATGCCCCAGAGCTACCTCCCCCGCCTTGTCCCTGCCGCGGCGCTGCCAGCCGGACCCCGGTCGCCGGGTGGGCGAGGTCAGCTGCCGGCGGGCAACTGCGCTTCTACGCCGAATCCGTCGCTCCCTCCTGGATCGGGCCGCGCGCGCACGCTCGGCTGGCGGCTACCCGGTGATTAGCCTCAGTCCCCGGCGGCCGCGCACCGTCCTCACGGTCGCTGTGTACGCGCTCGTAGCCATGGCGGCGCTGGGGGCCCGGCTGGGCCCGGCCTCGGTGGTGAGCGCGGCCAGCTCCACCGGTGCTGCCTACTTCCCGCTTGCCCCGCGCCGCATCCTGGACACCCGCAACGGGGGCGGCCCGCTGGGGCCGGGTCAGAGCCGGACCCTGGCGATAGCAGGAAGCGACGGCGTCCCCGTTAGCGCCTCCGCGGTCACCCTCAACGTGACCGTCACCGACCAGACCTCTGGTGGCTTTCTCTCGGTCTTTCCCGCGGGCACCCCGCGACCGGAGATCTCCAATCTCAACTGGGGCGGGGATGAAACCGTGGCCAATCTGGTGGTGGTCAGCCTTGCGGATTCGGGTGTCACCATCTACAACAGCAGCGGCTCGACCCAGGTGGTCGTGGATCTTCAGGGGTACTTCGGAGCCCCCGGCGGGTCAACCGCGGGTGAGTACGTGCCGGTAACCCCCACCAGGATCGCCGACACCCGCTCGGGCAGTGGCGAGCCGTATTCCGGATCGGCCCTCGGCCCCCAGCAGACGCTCGACGTCGCGGTCGCGGGGGAAGGCGGGGTCCCTGCCGCGGGGGCCGAGGCGGTCGTCCTGAACGTGACCGCGGTCGACACCACGGCCACGAGCTATCTGGCGGTCTATCCGGCCGGTCAGGCCAACCCGCAGACCTCGACTCTGAACTGGAGTGCGGGATCCACCGTGGCGAACCGGGTGGTGGTGCCGCTGGGGGCGGGGGGCGACGTGGCCGTCTACAACTGGGCCGGGACCACCGACGTGGTGGTCGATGTCGACGGCTACTTCACCAGCGCCGAGGGATCGGCTGCGGGAGGCTCGCTGTTCGTCCCCACCCAGCCCACCCGCATCCTGGACACCCGCGTGGACGCGGGGACCTTGGGGCCCCGCGGATCCTTGGTGGAGCAGGTGGCGGGCCTGCCCCCGGTGGCGACCTCGGCCTCGGCGCTGGTCGCCAATCTGACGGCCACCGACACCACTCAGGCGGGCTTCATGACCGTCTCGGGCGCGGCGGGCACGCCCAGCACCTCCGATTTGAACTGGCAGGCGCGGGAGACGGTGGCAAACCTGGCGATCCCGCCGTTGAATCAGCAGGGCGACCTGGTCCTCTACAACAGCCAGGGCTCCACGGCGGCGATCCTGGACGTCTTCGGCTACTTTCAGCCGACGGTGGCGGTGGCCAGCGCCCCCCAGGGCCAGCCGTGTGCGGACCCGGTCATGTCGGCGCCAGCTCAGACTCCGCTCGGGTCGCCGGTCACGGTCAGCGTCGAGGGCAACTGCCCCTCGGGCAGCACGACCTACTACAGCTATTGGTACCGCCCTCAGGGTCAGTCGGCCTGGATCGCCGCCGCGATCGGATCCACGAGCGCGACCTTCTCATATCCGTCCGGTGGTTGGAGCGCCGGCGCCTACCAGCTCGTGGCGTGGGTCGGGTCCGAGAGCGACGTCTACCAGCAGCAGCTGGCCGCAGCCAGCACCCAGGTGGTCCCTCCCCCATGCTCCGGGGTCTCGGTCGCGGTGTCCCCCAACCCGGGGCTCGTGTCCGCACCCTTGGTGGTGACCGCGATCCCCGGGTGTCCGTCCGTCGACTCCCCGGTCTACAACTACTTCGTGCAGCCGAGCGGATCCGCGCTCCGGGAGCTGAGCCCGGGCTGGATCAGCAGTGCCACTCTGCCGGTCTCGACCCAGGGGTGGTCGGCCACCACCTACACGTTCACGGCGGAGGTGAGCAGTTATCAGGGTGGGCCGGTGCAGGGCCAGGGCACCGCGGTCGACACCCTGCGGGCCAGTGGCAGCATCGTGGTCAGCAACGTCCCCTACTCCGCCCAGGCCTATGCCATGGACTGCGAGGAGGCCGCCCTGGAGATGGCGCTGGCGCACGAGGGCATCCTGTTGCAGGGGAATGACGTGCAGAGCCAGAACCAGATCCTCGCCGCCGAGGGGGTGGATCGCAGCGTCCCGGGGATCGGCCCGAGTTACACCAGCGGGGACCCGATGCAGAACTTCATCGGACCTCCCAATGGGCCGGAGGCCGCGGGATATGAGCCCGGCGCGTACTACGGCGCGGTGGTGAAGGCGGCGCGCGCGCTGGGAGCCCAGGTGCTCGCCGCCGGCGAGGGGATCAGCATGACCCAGATGGAGCTCTACCTGGAGGAGGGGCATCCCGTCCAGGCCTGGGTCACCTTCAACTTCCAGCACTACACCCCCATCATTCTCAGCAACGGTCACGACTCCTGGCCCTGGGTCGGTCCCCACGAGCATTCGGTCATGGTGGTGGGGATCGGGGTGGACGCGATCCTGATCGACAATCCCTGGGACCAGGCCGACTATGGGGCGGCCTATAGCGGGCCGTTGCGGTGGGTGCCGCTCGCGACCTTCGAAGGCGCCTATTCGAGCTTCGACCAGATGGCCGTGGTCCTCAAGTAGCGACCCCGGCAGCCTCCGGCCCGCCGCCGAGGGGGGTCGACGGCTCCCTGGAGGTGTGGCAAAATCTGGTGTGACAGCGCCATCCGGCCGCCGGATCATCCGGCGGTACTCAACAGAAAAGGAGGGAATGCCCATGGCCGATGATATACAGCCGACTTTCACCCTGGAGGGTGCCGACTGAGGATCTCGGCGGGGACCTGAACTCCTTTGGAGGCGCTGGTCAACCGGGTGAGGGCGGCAAGGTGCAGCCGGAGCCCGCGGTCCAGAGCCCGAGGTCCTTGTTTGATCACCCAAAGCCTAGGCAGGGCCGGACTGAGTCCGGCCCTGCCGTTTTTTGTGCGAGGCGTACGATGGAGGAATGGAAGCTAGAGAGCCCACGGTCGACGACGAGCTCTTCCGGGAGATTCTCCTCGACCATTACCGCCATCCCCGTCATCGCGGACCGGTGACGCCGGCCGACGCCCAGGAGCACGGACACAACCCCCTGTGCGGCGACGAGGTGGACATCAGCCTGCGTCTGCGCGACGGCCGGCTGGAGGCGGTGGGATTCGAGGGGCAGGGGTGCTCCATCTCCATGGCATCCGCCTCGATGATGGCTGAGGAGATCGAGGGCCGCACCCTGGAGGAGGTTCATGACCTGATCCAGCGTTTCCGGGGCCTGCTGGTGGAGGGTCGCGATCCCGGCGAGCTGGGGGAGATGGGGGATCTGGAGGCACTGTCCGGTGTTCGTCGCTACGTGGCCCGGATCAAGTGCGCGATGCTGCCGTGGACGGCGCTGGAGGCTGGTTTGGAGAAGGTCAATGGCTGAGGAACCGAGTCGCCTCGAGGAGACGCCGGTGTCCGGCGCCGGTGCCCCCCCGATGCTTCGGCCCGAGGATGTCGAGGACGCGCTGCGCGAGGTGATCGACCCTGAGCTGGGCCTCGACATCGTCAGCCTGGGGCTGGTCTACGGGGTGGATGTGAAGGAGGACGGGGACACCACGGTCCGGCTCACGCTCACCAGTCCCTACTGCCCGCTGGGGCCGATGATCGAACAGCAGGTCCACTCCGTCACCCAGTTTCTCCCGGGCATCAAGGATGTGACCGTGGACCTGGTCTGGGACCCCCCCTGGGATCCGCGCACCATGGCCAGTGATGAGGTGAAGTTGGAGCTGGGTCTCTACTGAGGCGATCGGTCGCGGCTTCCCAGGAGCTTCCAGCTGGCCGGGAACAGCCCCATTGCCACCACGGTCTTGAGCGCATCGCCGATCAGGAACGGGGTGACCCCCAGCGCGATCGCGGAACCTGCACCGAGGTGCAGATCCAGGGCCAGCCAGGTCGCTCCGAACAGGTAGATCACCAGATCGCCCGCCACCATCGCTGCCAGGACGGTGAGCGGTCGCCGATCAAGGCGACGCGACGCCAGCCAACCCAGCAGACCGGCTGCGAACACGAACCCGACGACGTAGCCGAAGCTGGGGGCGGTCGCCACCGCGATCCCGCCCGAGCCGGCAGCGAACCACGGAACGCCGACCAGACCCAGGGCCAGATAGAGGATCGTCCCCGCCAGGGCCCGCCGGGTGCCGACCGCCATTCCTCCCAGCAGCACCGCGAAGGTCTGGCCGGTGATGGGGACCGGGGTGAGGGGGAGGCGGATGGATATCTGCGCGAAAATCCCGATCGCGCCGGCAAAGCCCAGCACCACCAGGAGGTCTCGCACCCGGTCTCCCGGGATCAGGTCGGACAGGACTGGAGCGCGCAGGCGAGAGCTGGGGACGGCACTGAGCATGCCGGGGACGCTACCGGCCCGAGCCCGCCGGTGTCAAACCCGCAGCGCGATTCGATCGCTCGGGCAACCACCCTGAGCGCCACCGTGGATGAGCCGCGCGCCCCG
>JAJYWT010000202.1 GCA_021791345.1 bacterium | reverse complement strand
GGCGCCGGCGCGGGATACGTGGTGGTGGAGACCAGCTTCGGTGACCCCAACTTCTGGTTCCCCTACACCCCACAGGGATCCGAGCCGGTCTCGGTCTCCTCCCTCAGCCCCGCCAGCGGGCCGGCCGCGGGCGGAACCGTCGTCACCATCTCCGGCGGTGGCTTCGTGGTCCCCGCCACGGTGGCCTTCGGGACCCAGCCGGCGTCCTCGGTGCAGGTGCTGAGCACGACCGAGATCCAGGCCACCTCGCCCGCCGGGGCCGGGCCGGAGACGGTGAGCGTCACCGACTGGCTGGGCGCAGCCAGCTCTCCCTCCCCGTTCGCCTACCCGCTCAGCGACCCACCGGGGGCGCTCACCGCCCTTACCCCGGCCCGGATCTGCGACACCCGGCCAGGCAACCCCTCCGAGCTCAGCGGCGCGGCCGCTCAGTGCGGGAGCAAGACCCTGCAGCAGGGCGTCCCACTCCAGGTCCAGGTGGCGGGGCTGGGAGGAGTGCCCCCGTCCGGAGCCAGCGCGGCCCTCCTGAACGTGACGGTCACCGATCCCGCCAGCTCGGGCTACCTCACCGTGTACCCCGCGGGCGAGCCGGCCCCGCTGTCCTCCAACCTGGACTTCTCACAGGGTGAGACGGTGGCCAACCTGGCGGAGGTGGGGCTGGGGGCGCAGGGAGCCGTGGATGTCGTCACCAACGCCGCCGCGGCGGACGTCGTGATCGATGTCCAGGGATACGTGGCGGCCCCCACGGTGACGGGCCTCGGGCTGTACCAGCCGCTGCCCTCCCCGACCCGTGTCTGCGACACCCGCCTGGGGCAGACGGCGAACCAGTGCACCGGCAAGACCCTCGGCCCGGGTGGAGCCCTCCAGATCCAGGTGACCGGGCTAGCCGGAGTCCCGCAGGGGGCCACGGCGGTGGCCGCCAACGTCACGGTCACCGACACCACCCAGCCCAGCTACCTCACGGTCTACCCCGGTGGCACCATGCCGACGGCGTCCAACCTCAACTGGACCGCGGGCGCCACGGTGGCCAATCTGGTGGTCGGGTCGCTCAGCAGCCAGGGATCGCTCACCGTGTTCAACCAGAACGGCAGCGCCGACGTGGTGGTGGACGTGGTCGGCTACTACACCGCGGCCGGAGGGAGCGGCACGGAGTTCAACGCCCTCACCACCCCAACCCGGATCTGCGACACCAGGGCGGGACAGCCAGCCAACCAGTGCACCGGCAAGGCCCTCGCCGCCGGCTCGTCCATCACGGTCCAGGTGGCCGGCCTGGCCGGGGTCCCCCAGGGCGCCGCGGCGGTGGTGGTCAACATCACCGCCACCGACACCACCTCCCCGAGCTATCTCACGGTGTACCCCGGCGGGACCCTGCCGCTGGCCTCGTCGCTCAACTGGACCGCCGGGGAGACGGTGCCCAATCTGGTGGTGGCCACACTCAGTGCCACCGGCTCCCTCACGGTCTACAACGACCAGGGCTCACTGGATCTGGTGGTCGACGTACTCGGCTGGTACAGCTGAGCCGCGGCTGGCAGCGCCGGCAGCAGGTGGCCATCCCTCCCAGCCGGCGGAGCGGCAGGTTGCTGACCCGGGTGCCGCCGGTGGCGCTCAGGGCCCAGCTCTCAGACGGACCCGGGCGATGGCGGGACGGCCCGATGATGCCCGTGGGTATCGGCCGATGCGTTGGGCCCTGGGGCCGTGCTGAGGGCCGTGCCGCCAACCAAGTTACCGATTCGTAACCAAAGCCTGGGGGGTTAGCCCGCGCCCCGCTAAAGCCTGGGCGGACGGGGTACCGGGCGCGCTTCTGGGAGCGGTCACTGGCCCCGCCACCGCCTCCGTGACGGGCCTTTCCCCCCGCTCGGGAGCGCCCGACCCGACCCGCCGGGCCATGATGCGGAGGCGCAGGCGGTCCGCGCCGCGCACCGTGCGGTGCTATCTTCGGCGCTTCCTTGCACAAGGGAGCTGGCGGAACCCGTGCCGCCAAGGCGGAGGTAGTGCCATGAGACAGCGCAGCCGTCCGAGCATTCGGTTCCCGCGAGCCGTGGGGAGGGCGGCGGCGCTGCTGCTGCCGCTGGGAGCCCTGGCCGTATCGGCGGCCTTCCCAGGCGCAGCCATGGCGGCGACCTCGGGGCACCAGCTTCCCGCGGCGCGCTCCACCGCGGTGCATCAGGGAGGTGCCTCGAAGCCTCTAGCCGCCCCCGCCCTGATCCCCGGGGTGCACCAGGTGCAGCTCCCGGGCATCAAGGTCGGCTCCATCTCCGGAGCGGTGCTGGCCAGCAACGGTGCGGGCCTTGCCGGCGCCTGCGTCCAGGCGGTCGCCGCCGGCGGCCACGCAGCCCCGGTGCGGGCCGTCAGCGGTGCCCACGGAGCGTATGAGCTGTCCGGGCTCAAGCCGGGCAACTACGAACTCTCCGTGACCCGCTGCCAGTCGGCGCTGGTGCTGGCGAGGGGCGAGGTGAAACTGAGCGCCGACCATGTCGCCATCACAGCCAACCTGTACCTCCGGCTGGCCGGTGGGCCGACGGCGGACGCGGCGGCGCTGAGGCCGGCCGGACCCGCCCCTGCCCACCCCCTGCTGGCGACCACCGGCTCCATCTCCGGGACCGTGACCAGCTCCACCGGCACTGGGCTCGCCGGGATCTGCGTCTCGGTTTCCGCGTTCAACTTTGCCGCCACGGTCACCACCGGCTCGGGAGGCTCCTATAGCGTCATCAACCTGGCCCCCGGCTTCTACTCGGTCGGCTTCGCACCGGGCTGCGGCGACAGCAGCAGCTTGGCGCTGCAGTATTACCCGGACACCCCCTACCCCAATGACTCCGGCATTGTCCAGGTCAACGCGGGGCAGGTGACGGGAGCGATTGACGCCTCCATGCAGCCCGGAGGATCAATCTCCGGAACGGTGACCAACTCCAGTGGGAGCGGGCTCTCCGGAATCTGCGTCACCGACTTCGCCACAGGTGCCTTCACCACCACTGGCAGCCTGGGGACCTACACCCTTCCCGACCTGCCCATCGGGGGAGCATTCGTGGGCATGGCCATCGAGGACGGGTACGCCAGCAACTGCGGCTCCAACCTCACGTACTCCGGGTACCAGTTCCCCGGCGCGCCCACGGTCACCGCGGGCGGCACCACCGCCAACGTGGACGCCATCCTCTCCCCCGGCGGATCGATCACCGGCACGGTGACCAACACGTCAGGCGCTGTTCTCGGCGGCATGTGTGTCCAGGCTGGGCAGGAGCCGAACTCCCTCTCGCCTTCGATCAACACGTTCGAGACCACCACTACCTCGGCCACCGGCACCTATACCTTGTCCGGGCTCGACACCGGCAGCTACGAGATCAGCGTCACCACCGGATGCGGAGGGTCGCTCGCCTACGCCGGCGCCTATTACCAGCAGGGGGCGGCCGTAGGGGTGACGGCAAGCCAGACCACCTCCGGGATCGACGTCACCCTCCAGCAGGGCGGGTCGATCTCCGGCACGGTCACCACCGGGGCGGGGTCCCCCGCCGGCATCTGCGTCCAGGCGTTCCCCCAGGGAATCGGGGCCAGCTTTGCGCTCGCCGCCACCTCCACCTCCGGGGCGTACTCCCTACCGCAGCTGGCCGCAGGTCTCTACACGGTCGCCATCTCGACCGGGTGTGGCGGAACCGCCAGCCTGATCGGCACCACCGTGAGCGACGTCGCGGTCGCCGACCTGCAGACCACCTCCGGCGTCAACGCCACCCTCAGCGCCGCGGGCGCGATCTCGGGCACCGTCACCGCCGGCGGCCATGCGGCGGCGGGTGTCTGTGTGAACGCCTCCGGGACCACGGGCGGCTCGACGGGGATCTCCGCCTACGCGACGACCTCGCCCAGCGGGACCTACACAGTCGCGGACCTTCCGGCCGGCTCCTACACGGTGGAGTTCTATAGTGGCTGCAGCGGCAGCGCGTCGTACGTGACCCAGTACTACAACGACCAGGCGACCCTGGGCTCGGCCAACCTGGTCACGGTGACCGGCACGAGCACAACCACGGGCATCAACGCCGTGATGCAGCTGGCTGGGGGGATCTCAGGCACCGTCCAAGACGCCTCCGGCATCGGTCTTCCCGGCCTCTGTGTCGACGCCTTCACCACCACCAGCTTGGCCGCCCAGGCCACCAGCGGGTCAGACGGCGCCTACACCATCCCAGGGTTGGCACCGGGCGCCTACAACGTGCAGTTCGTCGACGGCCCCTGCGAGAACGGGGGCGGCTACCCGATCCAGTGGTACGACAATCAGCCCCTGGTGACGGGCACCCCGCAGGCGGTGACGGTGGTCTCGGGCCAGACTACGACGGGTATCGGCGACACCATGCTCCCCATCACCGGCTCTATCTCCGGCACGGTGACCGACACCTCCGGGACGGACCTGGCGGGGATCTGCGTTTACGCCCTGGGCACCAACCCCGGAGACGGCAACGGGACGGCCACCTTGAGCAACGGAACCTACACCATTACCGGGCTGGCGGCTGACACCTACGAAGTCCAGTTCCTGGTCGGCGGCTGCGGCAGCACCGGCAACTACCTGACGCAGTACTGGGACAACCAGCTCGCGGCCACAGGTACCCCGGGCTCGGTCACGGTCACCACCGGGCAGGCGGTGACCGCGATCAACGACGCCCTCGCCACCGGGGGCAGCATCTCCGGGGTGGTCACGGACGCGACCACCGGCGCCGCCCTTCCGGGCATCTGTGTCAGCGCCAGCGGCAACGTGACGCTGGCTACGGCGAACGGGGAGACCGGTGCTGGGGGCGCCTACACCCTGACGGGGTTGCCCACCGACAGCTACAGCGTCTCCTTCTCTGCTTCGGGGTGCGGCAACAACGGGCCTTACGCCATCCAGTACTACGACAACGCCACCTCCTTAGGCACCGCCACCCTGGTGTCGGTGACGGCGGGCACACCCACGACCGGCATCGGTGATGCCCTCCAGTACGCCTACCCCGTCGGCTCGGTGTCCGGGACGGTGACCGACAGCTCGGGAGCCCCGATCGGAGGCATCTGCGTTGCCCTGGTGGCTCCCAGCGGCTCCATTCAGGCCACCGCGGTGACCGCCGCCAACGGCACCTACCAGATGACCCTTCAGCCCGCCTCCACCGGCTACTCCGTCGCCTTCTTCACCGGCTGCGGCAACCAGGGCAACTACGCAACCGAGTTCTACGGCAACGGGGTGACCTATCCGGGGACCTCGGTCACGATCAACAGCGGGGCCAACACCGGGAGCATCAACGCGGTCCTCACCACGTTGAGTTCCTTCCCGGCAGGGACCCCCAGCGCTCCGGGAACCCCGACCGGGACGGCCGAACCGTCGGCCGTCAGCCTCAGCTGGACGCCTCCCGCGAGCTCGGGAACCTCGCCCATCTCGGGCTACCTGGTCACTCCCTCGATCGGCGGCGCAGCGCAGCCGGCGCTCCAGACCAACTCGAGCCAGACCACCTACACGGTGACCGGGCTCACCGACGGCACCGGCTACACCTTCACCGTGGCCGCGGAGAACGCTTCGGGCACCGGGCCCGCGTCCTCGAGCTCGACGGCGGTGACCCCGGCGGCGCCGAATCCGGCCACCTACAACCCGCTCACCCCCTACCGGATCTGCGACACCAGAGGGGGCAACCCCTCCGGGCTCTCCGGTCCTGACCTCACCCAGTGCGAGGGCAAGACCCTCAATGCGGGAAGTACCCTCACCATCCAGGTGGCGGGGACCAATCCCAGCGGCCAGAGCAGCGGGGGGGTGCCTTCCGGGGCGACCTCGGTGGTCCTCAACGTCACGGTCACCGACACCACGGTTCCCAGCTACCTCACGGTCTACCCCACCGGGGGGACCCGGCCGCTGTCCTCCAGCGTCAACTGGAACGGGGGGCAGACGGTGCCCAACCTGGTCACGGTCGTGCTAGGCACGAACGGGGACGTGAGCCTCTACAACGCCAACGGCAGCACCGACGTGGTGGTGGACGTGGAGGGGTGGTACGACTCCACGGGGGCGAGCGGCGGGCCGTACGTGCCTCTCACCCCCTACCGGATCTGTGACACCCGGCCGCCGGTGTTCACACCGCAGAACCAGTGCACCGGCAGGACGCTCCAGGCGGGCACGACCCTCACCATCCAGGTGGCCGGCACCAATCCGCTGGGGACGACCAGCGGGGGAGTCCCGGCGAGCGGCGTTTTGGCGGTGGACCTCACGGTGACGGCGACCGACCCCACCGTGCCGTCCTACCTCACGGTGTGGCCGGCGGGGGCGACCCGGCCGACTGCCTCAAACCTCAACTTCGTGGGGGGTGAGACGGTGGCCAACAACGTGGTGGTGGCGGTGCCCCAGAGCGGCGCGGACGCCGGCGAGGTGAGCATCTACAACCCCAACGGGAGCACCGACGTGGTGGTTGACGTCTCCGGCTACTACGCGACGACGACGACGGGGACGGGGCTCTTCGTGCCCATGGTGCCGTACCGCATCTGCGACACCCGGTCGACGGCGATCTCCGGGCTTTCCGACAGCTGCACCGGGCACACCCTGGTGGCCTTCGGGGCCTCCGGGGCGGTGCTGGTATTGCAGGTGGCGGGGATCGGGGGCATCCCGGCAAATGCCACCTCGGTGGTGCTGAACGTGACGGTGACGGACACCACGGCGGCGGACTACCTGACGGTGTACCCGGACGGGAGCACCCGACCCAACTCCTCGAGCCTCAACTGGCCCGCTGGGGAGACGGTCGCCAGCGGGGTGACGGCCACCCTGGGAGCGGACGGCGCCCTGGACTTCTACATCCCCCAGGGGGCCGCCGACCTGGTGGTGGACGTGGTGGGCTGGGAGAAGTGACCCCGGCTCCGCGCCGGACTTAGGGCGGACCGAAGGCGGGGGGAGGGTCCCTCCCCCCGCCCTCCAGTTCACAGGGTCGTGACCCGAAGGTCGCCAGCGGGCGACCTTCGCGCCTCCCGCCTGCGCTACCGTGGGCCTGGTTCAGGAGGTAGGGTCGGCGGCGGGTGAATCTGGGGTCTTTGGAAGTGCACTTTGCGACCGTGGGGTTGACTCGGCGTCCACTCTTGGCCCGTCTCCCTGCCCTGGTCCTGGTCCTCGCCGCGGTCCCTCTGGGAGCCGGAGCGGTTCTGGCGGCGGCCCCGCCCCCCGCGGTCCCGGCAGCCACCTCCCCAGCGCCGGTGGCCGTGCCCTGCCTCGACCTCCCGATCAGCTCCGCGGTCATAGCTCCCGCCAGCTGCTGGCAGACCGGCCCCACCTCGAGCATCGTTGCGGGCAGCCGGCCCGGCTCCCCCTCCACGGGGGAGGCGGCGGTGATCGACGGCCAGGCCCTCAGTGTCTCGGAGGCTCCCGGCTCCGGTCCCCTGCAGGTGGCGCGGACGGGCACCGGCACCGCCTGCCTGCGGCAGGCCGATGGCCGACTCCGTTCCCTCTCACTCGCCACCGGCCGCCTGGGAGGTGCCGGCTCCGGCTGCCAGCCAACCTCCGCCGTCAGCACCCCGGGCGTCACCTCAAACCCGCTCACCGCCGCGCCCCAGCAGGTGTCGGGCGGCCTGCCCCCGGCGGTCACCCCCTCTTACTACGAGTACTACGGCTACATGACCGCGGGAGGGACGTCCACCGCCGCTCCCTACTGCGAGGGTGGCAAGCTGGCCGACTGCGCGCTGTACCAGCAGGGGGCCGCCACCTACACCCCCAGCCCCCAGAACATCCTGGTGCTGGACTTCGGCGCTCCCTGCTATGTCCCCGGAACGTCGACCTACGGCGCCCAGCTCTTCGGGACCACGAGCTGCATCCCGGACTCCCAGCTCCTCACCCTGGTCAATGACTGGGTCTCGGGATATGAATCGGACCACGGCCCGGGCACCCCCGGCATCACCCTGGCCGTAGGGACGAGCAACAGCCTCACGGGGGCCGACCCGCCGACCTACCAGCTGACCAACTCCCAGATGCAGGCCTCGGGCCAGGCCTGGTACCAGCAGCTGGTCTCCCGGGTGTCCACCTCCGGTCTGACGGCGCCCGTCACCGCCTGGGGGGCCAGCGACATGGAGCAGTCGAGCAGTGGCAACTGGTACGCCGGAGGCCCCACGGTCGCCTGGGTCCAGGGCTACTCCTCCGCCTCCCCGGCGCAGTACAGCTGCTCCCTCGCCCAGCCGGGGTTCCTCGCCGACTACGGGGACGACATCCTGGGCGGGAGTGGCAGCGCGGACGGGTGGACCGCCTCCCAGGTGTACCAGGTCGCCTGGAGCATCCCGGCGGCCTGCGCCCTCCCCGAGATCTACTACACCGGGATGGCTCAGGAGTGGGGGGCCCTGAGCCAGTGGGGCGCTCAGAACACGACCACCGGTGCGATCCAGTTCTCCGGGGTGATGACCGAGGTCTACTCCGGCAGCTACACCCCTTCCCAGGGCTGGCAGCAGCTCGAGGGCGCCACCTCCCAGTCGCCCCCCATTGCCGGCCTCACGGAGATCGGGACCTCGCTCCAGGGGCAGCCCCCCCAGGTGACCGCGGTCCAGCCCAGCTCCGGGTCGGCGGCGGGGGGAACCCAGGTCACGATCACCGGCGCCAACCTGCTGGGCGCGACCCAGGTGTACTTCGGCCAGAGCCCCGCCTCCAGCTTCCAGATCGTGAGTGCGACCTCGATCACCGCCACCTCCCCGCCGGGAAGCCCGGGGTTCGTGGACGTGCAGGTGGAGACCTCACTCGGAACCAGCTCGGCCGGCGGCTCTGACGGCTTCGTCTACACCGCCGCCGGCGCCTATCACCCCCTCGCCCCGGCCCGCATCGCCGACACCAGGGCCGGGTCCGGCCTGCCGTACAGCGGTGACGCCCCGGGGCCGGGCGGAGTCCTGAACGTGCAGGTGGCCGGCATGGGGGGCGTTCCCGCCACCGGGGTGGCCGGCGTGCTCATCAACCTCACGGTCACCGACACCACGGCCCAGAGCTACGTCACCGCCTATCCCGCCGGGGTGGCCATCCCCGCCGCCTCCTCCATCGACTTCCTGGCCCAGGACACCAAGGCCAACCTGGTGGAGGTGGCGCTGGGCCGTGGAGGGCAGGTCTCCATCTACAACCAGGGGGGGACCACCCAGCTGGTGGTCGACGTGGAGGGGTGGTTCGACGCCAGCCAGCCCAGCTCCGGGGCCGGGCTGTACAACCCCCTCAGTCCCTCCCGGATAGCCGACACCCGGCCGGGGAGTGGCCAGCCCTACCAGGGGAACACCATAGGGGCCGGCCAGTCGCTGACCGTTCAGGTGGCCGGGCATGGGGGGGTCCCCTCCTCCGGAGCCGAGGCGGTGGCGATGAACGTGACCGCCACCGACTCCACCCAGGCCAGCTTCCTCACCGTCTACCCCGCCGGGGGCAGCCAGCCGCTGGCCTCCAACCTCAACTTCTCCGCCGGGGAGACGCTGGCCAACCAGGTGGTGGTGCCGCTGGGAGCCGACGGCGCGGTCACCATCTACAACGGGGTCGGGGAGGTGAACGTGGTGGTGGATGTGGTCGGCTGGTTCTCGGACGGGTCCACCGGCTCCAACTCGGGCAGTGCGCTCCTTCCCCAGACCCCCCAGCGCGCGGTGGACACCCGCCCCGCGAGCGGCTACGCCTACAGCGGGCAGGAGCTGCAGCCGGGCCAGACCCTCACTGTCCAGCTCTCCGGGCTGGCCGGACTGCCCCTCCAGGGGATGACCGCCGCCATCCTCAACGTCACGGTCACCGACGGGGGCGCCCCCGGATACCTCACCGTCTGGCCCGCCTCGTCCACCCCACCGCTCTCCTCGGAGCTCAATTGGGCCGCGGGGCAGACGACCGAGAACCTGGCGCTGGTCGCGGTCAGCTCCCAGGGCACTTTGAGCTTCTACAATGGGTCCTCCGCCCCGGTCCAGCTGGTGGTGGACGCGGATGGCTGGTTCGCCGCGGGCTGAGCCCTGGAAGGTGACATGCCCGGGACGACCAAGGCGGGCTCGGGTTGCGCGGGGAGCCGGAATGCGTGAGGGGTAGTGCACGCGGGACCCGGGTCGGCTTTTGGCTGGCTAGGGCCATACCTCTCGCGCTGGTGATGGGCGGGCTGAGTCCGGTGCTCGCGGCTCCCGCCCCCTCACCCTCATCCGGCCGGGTTGGGGGCGCCCCCTCCATCCCCAGGGGCGACGTGCTGACAGGGCAGCTGCCGCCCTCCCAGCGGATCACCGTGACTCTGGCCTTCAAGCCCCAGGATCAGGCCGCCCTCACCACCTTCATAGCCGACCTCTCCGACCGCACCTCCCCGCTCTTCCGCCGCTACCTCACTCCGGCCGAGTTCGGCCAGCGCTTCGGAGCCAGTTTGGCCGCGATCCATGAGGTGTCGGGGGTGCTGTCCCGGTTCGGGCTGCGCCTCGGGTCAGTCCCGCCGGACCGGGTGTCCCTGGCGGTCACCGGCACCGTTCCCCAGATCGAGGCGGCGTTCTCGGTGCAACTTCAGAGCTACCGCACGGCTGGGGGGAGGGATGCCTTCGCCCCCAACCGGGGACCGCTGGTCCCGGATCCCGCCGCGGTCCAGGCCGTCCTCGGTCTGGACACCCTGGTCGCCTACCACCCGCTCCTGGTCGGGAGGCGGGCCCAGGTGGCCACAGCGCTGCCCTCCGGGCAGCCGCCGGCCCCCGGTGGCCCGGGGCCCCAGCCATGCAGCGCGGCGGCCAGCGTGGCCAGCTCGGGCTACGCCTACACCGCGGACGAGATCTCCCACCACTATGGCATGTGGCCGCTGTACGGCCTTGGCGACCTCGGCGCCGGGATCCATGTGGCCCTGGTGGAGCTGGAGCCCAACCTCACCTCCGACATCTCCGCCTATGAGAGCTGCTACGGGATCTCCACCACCGTCAACTACATCAAGGTGGACGGCTTCAACGCCACGGGCTCGGGCGTGGGGGAGGCCACCGCCGACATCGAGGACGTGATCGGGCTGGCCCCCCAGGCGGTGGTCGACGTGTACCAGGCCCCCAGCACCGGGGAGTACCAGGACTTCCAGGCCATCTTCAACGCCAACCAGGATCAGGTCGTCTCCACCTCCTGGGGCGCCTGCGAGCCAGAGCTGGGGAGCACCGAGGCCGAAGCGGAGCAAGTCCTCTTCGAGCAGGCGGCGACCCAGGGGCAGACCGTACTGGCGGCCGCCGGCGACTCGGGCTCCACCGGGTGCCTGGGGCAGCTCGGGGCCCCCTACTCCTCGCAGCTCTGGGTCGAGGACCCGGCGAGCCAGCCCTACGTGGTAGGTGTGGGGGGCACGTCGCTGCCCTCCACCGGGGTCGAGACCGTGTGGAACGACTCCAGCACGAGCTCGGGAGCGGGCGGAGGCGGGCTCTCGGGGATCTGGTGCATGCCGGCATACCAGTACCAGTCGGCGATCCCCGGGCTGGTCAGCCAGTACTCCCAGACCAACTCCAGCTGCCCCAGCAGCAGCCCCTACATCCGCCAGGTGCCCGACGTCTCCGCGGACGCGGACCCCCAGACTGGCTACGCCTTTTACTTCCAGGGCAGCTGGAACGTGATCGCCGGCGGCACCAGCCTGGCGGCTCCCACCTGGGCCGCCACCGCCGCCATGACCGACGGCTCACCCTTCTGCAGCGCCTACGGCTCGGGCCCGCCGGGGGCACTGCCCGAGGGGCTGTACCCCATCGCCGCCAGCCCCTACTACGGGAACGCCTTCAACGACGTGACCTCGGGAAACAACGACTACACCCCCTCGGGCTACTCCGGCGGGGCCTACCCGGCCACCAGCGGCTACGACATGGCCAGCGGTCTCGGCACCCCCCAGCTCATGGACTACAGCTCGGGTGGGACCGCCAGCTACTTCGTCCCCGGCCTGGCGGCGCTGCAGTGCTACGTCTACCGCGCCTCGGGGTACGCCGACACCGTGACCTCGGTCAGCCCCAACTCCGCCGCCTACTCGGCAGGAGCCACCGTGACCATCCAGGGAACCGGCTTCGTGCCGGTCGCGGGGGCCGACCTGGTGGTGGACGGGTCGGTGCAGGTGGCGGCCAGCTGCACCTCGACCACCACCTGCACCGCGACCCTGCCTCCCGCCGCCGGCCCGGGAACGGTTGACCTGCGCATGGAGGTGGAGGACCTGGCCGAGAGCGCGGTGACCACCTCGGACCAGTTCACCTGGACCAGCAACCTGCCCGGACCGCCGGTGGGGCTGGCCGCGGTGCCCCAGGCGGGCGCCGCGGAACTCTCCTGGAGCCCGCCCAACTCCTCGGGCACCAGCGCCATAGGCTCGTACCAGGTGACCGGGACCGACCTCACCACCTCGCAGCAGCTCACCCCCAAGGTGGTCTCGGGCAACCCCGTCCCCACCTCGACGACCATCTCCGGCCTGACCGATGGGGACTCGTACTCCTTCCAGGTCGCCGCCACCAACGGCTCGGGGACAGGCCCCGCATCCACCCCGGTGCAGACCCAGGCCCCCTCTCTCTACGCTCCTCTCACCCCGGCCCGGATCTGCGACACCCGGCCCGTCTCTGAGAGTGGGGCACCGGCCGACCAGTGCACCGGGGAGACCCTCGGCGCCGGCGGCACCGTCCAGATCCAGGTCACCGGCTACGGCGGTGTTCCCGCCTCCGCCACCGCGGTGGTGGCCAACGTCACCGTCACCGACACCACCGCCGCCTCCTACCTCACGGTATGGCCGGCGGGCGGCAGCCGGCCGCTGGCCTCCAATCTCAACTGGTCCTCGGGCCAGACCCTGGCCAACCTCGTCACCCTGCCGCTCTCTTCCGGGGGTGCCATCGAGGTCTACAACGCCAACGGCTCGGCCGACGTGGTGGTGGACGTGGAGGGCTACTACGGACCCATGTCCGGCTCCGCAGGGCTGGGATTCTCCCCGCTCACGCCGGCCCGGATCTGCGACACCCGGCCCGTCTCCGAGAGCGGGGCGGCAGCCGACCAGTGCACCGGGGAGACCCTCGGCCCCGGTGGCACCGTCCAGGTCCAGGTCACCGGGTACGGCGGGGTCCCGGCGTCCGCCACCGCCGTGGTGGCGAACATCACGGTGACCGACACTACCACCTACTCCTACCTCACCGCCTGGCCGGCCGGGCAGACCCGGCCCCTCGCCTCCACCCTCAACTGGTCCCCGGGCGAGACCCGGGCCAACCGCGTGGTCATCCCCCTCTCGGCATCCGGGGCGCTCCAGTTCTACAACGACCTGGGGGCGGCCGACCTGGTGGTGGACGTCAACGGGTTTTACTCCTCAAGTTCCCCCGACCTCTTCGAGGCGGTGTCCCCCTTCCGGATCTGCGACACGCGCTCCACCGCCATCACCGCTCAACCCCAGGACCAGTGCACCGGGAGGACGCTGGGGCCCTCCGCGACACTCCCTGTCCAGGTCACCGGCCTGGCCGGGGTGCCGGCCGGGGCCGCCGCCGTGGTCGCCAACGTCACGGCCACGGACACCACCACCTCCTCCTACCTGACCGTGTACCCCGGGGCTCCCCAGCCGCTCGCCAGTGACCTCAACTGGGGGTCCGGATACACCGTGCCCAACCTCGTGGTCTGCCAGCTGTCCCCTGGAGGGGGGCTCCAGATCTACAACGACCTGGGGCAGGTGGACGTTGTGGTGGACGTCTTCGGGTGGTTCACCTGACCGGGACAACCCTCGCGGCATCGAGGTCCCCTCGGTCCGCCCTCTGGTTCCGGGGTCGGTTCGCAACCGGCCTAGAATGGGCCGCATCCGCAAGGGAGCTGGAGGAGTGCTCGGTGTTGCAGGTCTCAGTGCTGCGGCCCCCCGTTGACGGCACCTGAGGAGCCGGGCGAGGAGCGGGGGTCGCTCCCGGCACCTGCCGGCCACCACCTGGACTACGGCCCGGACTACTACGAGCACTATTCGGACCTGCGCTCCGCCGGTGACCACTCCCCTCCTCCCTATCGCTGCGGAGAGCCCATCTGGGAGCAATCGTTTGCGGGCAAGGCCAGGGAGATCGTGGCCCGCCTTCAGCCCCGCACTGTCCTGGACGCGGGCTGCGCCATCGGCTTTCTGGTCCAGGCACTCCGCCGGGAGGGGGTGGAGGCCGAGGGGATGGACGTCTCCGAGTGGGCGATCTCCCAGGTGCCGGAGGCCCTCCGGGCCTACTGCTGGGTGGGCTCCATCACCGCCGACCTGCAAGGGGAGTACGACCTCATCACCTGTATAGAGGTGCTGGAACACCTCCCGCCAGAAGAGGCCAAGCAGGCGGTGGCCAACCTCTGCCGCCACACGCCGAGGGTGCTGTTCTCCTCCACCCCGGACCACTTCGACGAGGTGACCCACGTGAACGTGCGCCCGCCGGAATACTGGGCGTCCCTCTTCGCCGCGCAGGGTTTCGTCCGGGACGTCGACTTCGACGCCACCTTCATTTCGCCCCATGCTGTCCTCTTCCAGAAGGGACTCTCCCTCACCTCGGCGGTGGCCGCCTACGAGAGGTGGGCGGGACTCAGCCGCCGCGAGCTGGTGGGGGTGCGCCAGCACCGCGACTACCTCTATTCCGAGGTCCTGCAGCTGCAGCGCAAGTGCGCCGAAGCTCAGACGGAGCTGGCGGCGCTCAAGGCCACCAAGACGTTCCGGCTCACCCGGCGCCTCCGCCAGGTCTGGGCCAAAACTGGTGGCAGGGGGCGCAAGTCAGCCTGAGGGACGCTACTCGCGCGGCGCCGCCTCATCCGGGCTGATGGCGCCGCCAGCCCCCCCGAGCGGCCGCTTCGAGAACCGCCACGATCCGGGGCAGCTGGCTCTCCGGGGTGCACTCGGATAGCGCTTCGGCCCGGGCGGCCTCGGCCAGGCGCCGGTAGTCACCTGGATCGAGGGCCAGTTCGCGCAGGGTGTCGAACCACTCGTATGAGCGGGCGATCCGGCCGTTCACCCCGTCCCGGATGCGCCTGCCGACCCCACCAGCGGGGGAAGCCACCACCACGGTGCCGGCCACCGCGGCCTCGAACCACTTGAGGTCGGACTTGCAGTCGGTGAAGCGGTTGAGCTGGAGGGGGGCGAGGCAGACGTTGACCTCACCGATCAGCCACTGGAGCTCGACCGTCCCCTGCAGGGGGAGGAGCTCCACCCGGGGACCGAATCCCTGGAGGGCGGGGCCGGGGTCGAGGTGCCCCACCACCCGTACCCCCAGTTGGGGGTCGGACTCCAGCAGGCACCGGAGCGCGGGGGAAACCATGGCGAAGTCTCGGTTGTGGCTCGGGGAGCCGCTGAAATAGCCGAGGTGCCAGCCGGAGCTCTGGAAATCGCCCGCTACCTTCTGGGCCCAGATCATCTCGGAGGCGGCCAGCTGGTCAGAGTTGAGGTAGTTGGGGAGGACCTTGTAGGGGATGCCGGTCGCCCGGGCCAGCTCACGCCCCAGCGCGTCTCCCGTCACCAGGGCTCCATCGCAGAGCTGCAGTGCGGCACCGATCCGGGCGCAGTAGGAGAACCAATAGTTGACCACCTCCTCACTGTCCCGGTCCACCCCCAGGGTGTCCATGAGCAGAGGGGCCAGTCCGGGGTCGAACACCAGGTCGTCGACGTCGTAGAGGAGGGGGACGCCCCGCGCGCGCATGCGGGCCACCAGCCGGGCGAGCTGCCGGGACATCCGCGCCCGACAGATGACCAGCAGATCCACCGAGCCGGCCAGCTGGCCCAGCTGGTCGATCTCTCCCCCGGTGAAGTAGGCGGCCGCCAGCCCGGTATCAGAGGTGGCGGAGTTGATGGTGGCGATCATGTTCTGCACCCGGTAGCGGAAGGTGCTGTTGTCGGGGTTCTCGTAGAAGTAGGCGACCCGCAACTCCGCCGGCGCCAGCGCCGCGACCCGCTCCTGAAGTGAGCTCGGTACCTCGGCGCGCGGGTTGGTCGCCTCAACCCCCCGCGCCAGCTGGAACACCTCAGCCGATCCGGCCGACCAGCCAGTCCAGGAGTGGCTCGGTCGACTGGCGCCAGTCCCGCGGCAGTCGCGAGCCGGCATGGCGCTCCGTCCGCCGATCCGGGTCGGCGGCTAGCTCGGCACCTTGGGCCAACACGGAGAGCAGCTCCTCGGTTCCGGGACCGGAGATCAGGATGTTGTCGCTGTAGCGGGAGAGGTCGGACTTGAGGCCGTAGCTGGAAGTCACCGCCACCGCCCCGCTGGCCGCGAGGTCGAGGGGAGGGTAGCTCGGGTGGGGCGAGGCCATCAGTGCCAGCCCCAGGTCCACGCCGCCCAGCAGCTCGGCGTATTCGCTCAGCGGAAGGTCAGCGCTGTAGGCCGGATGCACCCCCTGGGGCAGGATCACCGAGTCCGGCGGGCTGCCGAAGAAGATGAACTCCCACTCGTCCGGGCGGAGGATCCCTCGCTGGATCGCCTCCACCAGGACCTCCAGGCCGCGCTCGTAGAGGTTGCGGAGGTTCTTGGGCCGAGCGTAGAAGGCGAACCGGCGCCGGCCTCCGGCCCTGGGGCGGGGGTGGTAGAGGGCGGTGGGGAACGCCGGCTCGAAGAAGTGCCCGGAGGAGACCACGTTCTCGGCGCCGGTGGCACCGAAGTGGCGGAGGAGCAGCTCGGTGTTGACTGCGAAGGTGAGGCCGGGCTCGTCGAGAAGCTCCTGACAGCGCAGCCGGAGGTCCCCGGAGGGGTAGAAGAGGCGCTCGTCCTCCTGGACCAGATAGACGACCTGGCGGCCGGGCAGGCTGCCCAGCGTCGCGCGCGTCGTCCACCATGAGGTCGTGAGGAAGACGTCCTTGGCGGTCACATCGATGCTCGCCAGCGGGTTGCGAGCGGAGAGGTGCACGGCTTCGATCTCCGGAGCCGGCCCCACCCCGGCCGCTCGCAGGACGTCGGGGAGCCGGCTGAGGTCCGGGCCCTCGGTCCGGGTCACCAGCCGCAGCCGGGCCCCCAACCGCTCGGACAGGAGCACCCCGAGGATCAGGGAGGTCATCACCCCCCCCAGCAGGTGGGGAGGGGCGGTGCTCTCGGTGACGAGATTCACCCGCACATCACCCCCCAGCTGGAAGTGGACCTCAAGAGGAGCCAGTTCGGGGTGGGTTTCGAAGACGGAGAAGGAGCTCACCGGCAGGATCCGGCAGCCTTCCGCTCGGCCCCTCAACAGGTAGTGGATCAAGGGATTCAGGCCGGAATCCCCGACGGAGGGGTTGTTCTGAAGGTAGTACTTGGTGTCAAAGCGAGGCCCCGGATGGCGTCCCTCCCCGCCTCCGTACACCAGGTAGTGGTGGGCGGGGTCCTGCCCGGAGCTGGCCACATCCGGGTAGGTGCGCAAGTACCAATCGGGGTCGAAGAGGTCGGACCCCGCCAGCAGTTGGAGGTGATCGTGCAGCCGGCGCAGCCGGCGCCGCTGCCTCAGACGATCGCCAAAGGACAAGAGGGGCTCCTCAGGACCGCGGGGGGTGCGACACGATTCTAGGTGGGGGGCAACCCCTGGGACGGCCGATCTCGCCGGCCCAGGGCTGAGATCGCCGCGCCACGAGACCGGCTGTTTCAACCCGCGGGCGGCGGCCCCTCACCGCCCAGCCTCCGGGATCCCGACCCGGCGCCTCCATGCGATCGCGGCTCCGGCCAGGAGTACCAGGATCCCGAGGGCGGCCAGCGCCGCGCCCGCTGACTCGTTGGGAGGCTCGAAGCTGAACTTGACCAGCTGCCGTCCAACGGTGAGGGGCACCTCCTGGAAGGCCGGGCCGGCGGGCCGGACCGCCACCCTCCGGCCGGATATGGTCGCCGTCCATCCCGGAAGGTCGAGCTCCCGCCAGAGGAGGGTCCCCGCCTGGCGGCAGCTGACCTTGGCAGAGTAGGTGCTGGAGGTGAGCACCTGGCACCCGGCGGACACGGTCATCAGCGGCTCGGCCCCGGGGAGGCGGTAGATAGTGGCGGCGGAATCGCTGAAAACCTTCGGGAGGCCGAGTGGTTGGGGCAGGGGTCCGGGCGCGGTCACCACGTAGGCGACCCCTGCCAGGCGGTACCCGGCCAGGTCTCGCAGCAGCGATTGCTCGGGAGATGGACCGGTGGGGCTGGACTGGGTGCCGCCGGTGAAGATTACCGGGTTTACGTTGGGATCCAGGTGGGTGATGACGAAGGTGGCGAAGGCACTGGGGATGGGGAGATCGTTGACGTTCAGCTCCGGCAGGCCGAAGTACGACCCGTAATTGGGTGCGAGTGGACCCAGGGTGAAGAACCTATGGCCCCCAAGGTGGGCTGCCAGGTAGCGGACCGGGGCCAGGTCCACCCGCCCCCCCCGGGGAGCGGACAGCTGGGGTAGGAAGAAGAGCGCCACGGCCTCGGCAACCACGGCCACGGCTACGGCAGCTGGACCCCCCAGGCGGCCCGATGAGCGCAGCCGCTCCGGGTAGGCAGCCGCAAGCCCGACCAGAACGATGAGCCCCAGCGCCAGGAGCAGGGAGGCGCCGGCCCAGAGGCTGAGGTGGGGCGCCCCATGGATGCGGGCCAGCTCGTGCGCCGCCGCTCCCAGGGCGATCAACAGGAAGAGCAGGGAGCTGCCGGTGGCGCGCCAGGCGACCCCGAGCGAGAGGTGACCTCGGGCGAGGTCGTCGAGCCCCAGGGCGGCCAGCACCACCAGAGCCATCTCCCACGAGGGCGGCGCGTATCGATAGAAGGCCACCCCGGAGAAACCCGGAAGGTGGGCGACCAGCTGGTTGACCACGGGCACCCCGAAGGTCTTCGCCCACGCGAGGGCGACCCAGGCCGTCAATCCGAGCCGCAGCCAGCGCTGACGCCCCGAGAGGATCGCCGACCAGACGGCCATGGAGGCCAATGCGACCAGCCCCGCGGTGGTGTAGCCGCCGATGTTTCCCCAGATGGCTCCCAGGGCTCCGCTGTGGTCGAAGGTGTAGAAGCCGAAGATCGGACCGAAGACGTAGGGCATGAGCAGCATGGCCACCGCCGAGCGGGAGAGGTAGGCGGTCCCAAACCCGCCGGCGTGCCCTCCCACGTTGGCGTGGGGCAGGTAGGAGAGGAAGGCATCGATCAGCGGTGCCGCGAGGAGCAGGCCGAGGAGTGCCCCGCCCGCCGAGAGGGCCAGGTACCGCCCCATCTGCGGGCGGTCCAGCCCCGGGAGGCGCAGTAGGGTCCAGAGCCCCACCAGCAGGGTGTCGACGGCGGTGGTCTCGGGGAAGCCGGCGTAGATGGAGCCGGCCACCCCCACCGCCACCACCGCCCAGCCGAGGCGGCTTCCCCGCGCCGGGTGAGAGCGGATGAGTTCCAAACCCCACAGGGTCACGGGCAGGAAGCAGATCGGGCTGGCGGCCGCATTGCCCAGCCAGGCGAAGGTACCGTTCAGGGCAAACGCCACTCCGCCAACCAGGGCCGCCAGCTCCCCCACCCCGAGCCGGCGCAGAAGGAGGTAGGTGGCCAGCCCCGCCACCAGCTCGAGCAGGACGTGAAAGTAGAGGACCCCCTGGCCCACGTTGAGGAGGATGGCGGGCAGGAACAGAGCCGCCGACTGCATCTCCCCGGCCAGCGGTGCTCCGAGCCCCTCGAAAGGGTTCCACCAGGGCACCTTCCCGGAGAGCCAGGCCGACGCTGCCAGGTGGCCGAGCGCCTGGAGCGTGAAGCCGTCGTTGGGGTCGATCGACGGGAAGCCCGGAAGCAGTCCCGGGCGCATCCCCACCCCTAAGCCACTGTGGAGCAGGAGGGGGTTGGTGTCCACCGCCCCACTGAGGGCCAGAACGTTGGCCAGCATCACCAGGACCGCGATCGTGACCGGGGGCACCCAGGAGGGGAAACGGCGGCCCTCCGCCACCTTCTCCACCTGAGGTCAGCTCCCGGTGGCGTCGGGCGGGCGGCGCCGAGCCGAGGTGGGCGCGCGCTCGGCCCGCCGGGACGGGTCCAGGATCACACCCGGCGGCGCAGCCGGTAGCGGATCAGGGCGGACATGGCGGCGAAGCCATCGCGCCAGGTGATCTTCTTCCCCTCCGCGAACTCGCGCCCGGCATAGGAGATCGGAACCTCATAGATCCGCTCACCCCGTCGCAGCACCTTGGCGGTGATCTCCGGCTCGAAGTCGAAGCGGTTGGACTCGATGCGGAGCCCCTGAAGCACCTCCCGGTCGAACAGCTTGTAGCAGGTCTCCATGTCCGAGAGCGTGGTTTGGTACAGGACGTTGGTGGTCAGGGTGAGGAGGCGGTTGCCCAGCCAGTGCATCGGGAACATGTTCTTGCGCTCGCCGGTGAAGCGGCTGCCGTATACCACCCGAGCCTTGCCTTTGAGGATCGGGTCCAGGAGTCGCAACCAGTCTTCCGGGTCGTATTCCAGGTCGGCATCCTGGATGAGCACCAGGTCGCCGCGCGCGGCGGCGAGGCCGGTGCGCACCGCCGCACCCTTGCCCTGATTTCGACTGTGTGACAGAACTCGCACCGTGGAATCCTGGAGCGCCTGCAGCACCTGCCCGCTCCCGTCGCTGGATCCGTCGTCGACGGCTATGACCTCCAGCTCCACGGGAAGTTGGACCGCTCGCATCCGCCTTATGACCTCGGCCAGCGTGGGTCGCTCGTTGTACACGGGGACCACCACCGAGAGGGTGCGGTACTCGCGCGGAGCACGGATCCCCATCAACTTCCCTCCTGCGCCGAACGGAGCGCGGCGTCGATGGTGGCCTGCAGCCCCGCGCGCAGACCCACCGCAGGTGCCCAGCCGAGCTCCCGGTTGGCCTTCGTGATGTCAGGGCAGCGGCGCCGGGGGTCGTCCACGGGTAGCGGCTGAAACTCGATCGCCGACGACGCCCCCGTCAGCTCCCGAACCAGCCTGGCCATCTCCAGCATTGTCACTTCCCCGGGGTTGCCGATGTTGAAGGGACCCGTGAGGCCGGAGTCGAGGAGGCGCAGCTGGCCCCGCACCTGGTCCGACACGTAGCAGAAACTACGGGTCTGGGAGCCGTCTCCGTAGACGGTGAGGGGCCGGCCCGACAGAGCCTGGGCCACGAAATTGGACACCACCCGGCCGTCGCCAGGCTGGAGCCGCGGGCCATAGGTATTGAAGATGCGGGCAATCCCCACGTCTGCCCCCCGGCTGCGCGCCCAGGCCATGGTGAGCGCCTCGGAGAAGCGCTTGGCCTCGTCATAGACGCTCCTCGGGCCGACGGGATTGACCCGTCCCCAGTACTCCTCGGACTGGGGGTGCTCCTCGGGATCTCCGTAGACCTCGCTGGTGCTGGCCATGATGAAGCGAGCCTTGTGGCGGGCGGCCAGCTCCAGGCAGTGCCGAGTGCCGTCACTTCCCACCGCCAGGGTCTCGAGGGGGCGGGCCAGGTAGGCAGGCGGCGAGGCGGCGCTGGCGAAATGCAGGACAGCGTCGACGGGTCCGTCCACGGGGAGTCCGCGGCTGACGTCGGCCTCGAGGAACTCGAAGTCCGGCGACCCCTCCAGCGACTTCAGGTTCTCTCGCCGCCCGGTTGAGAGGTCGTCGACGCAGACGACCCGGTCCCCCCTCGCGACCAGTGCCTCGCAGAGGTGGGATCCCAGGAAGCCGGCCCCCCCGGTGACCACCACGCGACGCGACCGAGCCGCCGGCTCCGCTGACCCTCCGGATCTGCTCACGGCCGGCCGACGCCCACATATTGGAACCCCAGCCGGCGCAGGGCGGTCGGGTCCAGGAGGTTGCGGGCGTCGACCAGATGGGGTTGGCGCATCGAGTCCCGCACTCGCTCGAAATCGACCCAGCGGAACTCGTCCCATTCGGTGAGCAGCGCCAAGGCATCCGCCTCCGAGCAGACCGAGTAGGGGTCCGCGCCGAGCTCCATCCCCTCCACCGGTGCTGGAGTTCCCACCCCGACGCTGGGGTCGTAGGCGCGCACCCGGATCCCCGTCTCCCGCAGCTGGCGCACCACCTGCAGCGCCGGGGAGTCCCGGAGGTCATCGGTGCCCGCCTTGAAGGTGAGCCCCCAGATGGCCACCGTGGCCCCCGGCTGGTCTCCGGCGGCTTGTCGGATCTTGGCCGACACCTGGCGGAGCTGGCTGCGGTTGGCCTCGATGGCCGCTTCCAGCAGCCCGAAGTGGTACCCGGCCGCGCTGCTGATCGCGCCCAGGGCCAGGGTGTCCTTGGGCAGGCAGGAGCCGCCCCAACCCGGGCCGGGACGCAGGTAGTCGAAGCCGATCCGGTGGTCGTAGGCCATTCCCAGGAGGACGTCTCGCACGTCCGCACCCAAGTACTCGCAGAGAGTGGCCACCGAGTTCACGAAGCTGAGCTTGGTGGCCAGGAAGGCGTTGCTGGCGTACTTGATGGTCTCGGCGCTGGCCGCCGAGGTGATGAGAACTGGTGCGTTGGTGGGGGAGAACAGCGCTCCCACGCGGGCGGCCGCCTTGGGGTCGTCAGCGCCTACCACGATGCGTTCCGGGTGGAGGCAGTCATGGATGGCCGACCCCTCGCGCAGGAACTCAGGGTTGGAGACCACGCTCACGTCCGGGCGGTTCAGAAGACGCTCAACTGCCATGGTGGAACCCACCGGGACGGTCGACTTGTTCACCACGACGGCCTCCCGGGCCAGGTGCGGCCCGATCTCCTGGGCCACCGCCTCCAGGTAGCTGAGGTCGGCCGAGCCGTCCTCGCCCTGGGGGGTGGGAAGGCAGAGGAATACGAACTCTGCCTCCGAGACCGCGGCCACCGCTCCCTCTTCTATCGTCAGCCGGCCCGAGTCGAGCCCCTCGCGGAGGATCTCCGCCAGCCCCTCTTCGACGATGGTGGGGGTGCCCTGGCGGAGCCGCGCCACCTTCCCCGGGTCCACCTCGCCTAGGGAGACCCGGTGCCCCAGGTGGGCCAGAGACACGGCCGTGCTCAGCCCGACGTAGCCGGCTCCGATCACCGCCAAGCGGGCGCTCTCGACTCGGACGCTCATCGCCACGCAATCCTCCAGGGGCGGCGCCGTCTCCAGCGCCCTGGCCCGTCCCCACCGACTTCCTCCCGCGGCCCGATGATAGCGGCCCCAGTTGGGGGGCCGATCTGGGCACGGCCGGGGCTGGGGATCACCGGGCGGCGGTGAACCGGATGGTGACCGAGGTCGCCCACTCCGACGGATGGCTGGGGATCAGCTGGATAGCCGTGATCCCCGGGATCCCTGCGCCATCTCCGGACAGCACCCGGCACAGCCCCTGGGTTGAGGTCAGGTAGTGGGACAGGTAGAGCCCGTCCACGGCGGTGCTGGTGATGATCCGGTCCGGCCCGACCACCTTGCCGTTGCTGAGCTGCAGCATTGCCATCACCGCCGTCTGGCGAAGTGCCAGATTGAGCACCCGTCCCTCCAGCGAACTGCCCAGCTGCAGCGACGCGAATTCATACGGATCCGCAGTCCGGGGCACCGGGATCCAGCTGCCCACCTTCCCGGACTCCTGCCCAATCGGGACCTGGCGGCCCACCGCCGGCGGTCGGCGGTTCAGCACCACGCTGCCGGGGAACGTCGCGCCACAGGAGTAGCGCGAGATGACGGTGTCCCAGACCGCCGGAGGGTCCCAGAAGAGGTACCGGGCGTCGATGTCCTCCAGGGTGACCACCAGCCGCTGAGCTCCCCCCGGGGATGCCAGCTGGTTGGCGTCCAGGTGGTCCAGGTAGGGGGTGTAGGCGGAGTAGGTCTGTGGCTCCGGTAGGGTGTCCCAGGCGAGGTGGTTCTCGATCACGTAGGCGGCGTCCCAGGGCAGGGCCGACACGGTGTGCCCCCGGAGCGAGGCGGTGATGGAGGCGGGGACGATCCCAGCGGTGCTCACCGCCGGGGGCTGCTGAGGCTGGAGTACGGTGAGGATCCACCGCGGGCCTTCGGTCCAGCCGAAGCCGTACACGCTGACGGCTACGCAGACCCCTGCGCCCAGGAGGGGTGGCAAAGTTCGCCAGGAGAGGAGGCGCGGGCTGACGACCACCACCAGCCAGGCCACCGCCAGGATCCCCGCGAACAGCGCCAGCACCCGAACGTTGTCCCCAGCCAGTCCCCCCTGCCTCACCATCCCGTCCTTCCAGTTGGCGTACAGCCAGGGCAGGCTGATCAGGGCCGCCACCGCCTGGGCGGAGAGTTGCCGGGAACGCCAGCGCTCCGCCACCAGGGGCAGGCCGATCCCCACCATCGCCACCAGCGCCAATTCCGCCAGGGTCTTCCAGTGTGCCGCCAGCGACATGGCGGCGCTGTACCCCTCCGAAATCTGCCAGCCGCCGATCCAGAACGAAGGAAGGTCGGCCAAGCGCTGACCGGCCAGGAGCCAGATGGCCAGATAGCCGACCAGCGCAGAGGCCCAGGCCAAGAGCGCTGTGGAGCGGGGCCCGTCCTTGGCCCCCAGTGCCAGCCCGGTGAAGACAGCCAGCTCCCCGAGGGCCACGAACTGGTAGTCGATTTTGTAGAGGGCGGCAAACGCCAGGCACAACCCGGCGCCGACCGCCAGCCAGGGGGCCCATCTCGATCGGGGCACGAGCCAGCAGGTGGTCAGCGCTGCCAGCGAGATGATCACCGCGCGGCTCCCGGGTCCGGCGATCGCCCCCGACCAATAGGCGGCCAGGCCGGCGCCCAAGAACAGGACGACCGCCTGCCACCCCACCCGGCCGGTGATCCGCCGCATCGCCTCGGCGAAGAGGAGAAAGGCCAGTGGGTAGGCGATGGCGGAGCCAACGATGGCGACGATGGCCAGATCGGTGAGGACCGCCGTGGGGTACTGCAGGGACTCGTGCATGAACCCCAGCGGCCCGTACGTGAACAGGTACTGCGGGCCGAACCTCAGGTGATCAGCGAGAGCGGCTCCCAGGCTCAGCTGCCAAGAGGGGTCCAGGGCACCGACCGCGGGCGAGGCCACCAGCAGGAGCGCCGGGATCATGAGCGCGCCGATCAGAAGGGCGAACGCGACGCAGAGGGTGAGCCACCTGAGCGAGTGCCCCTCGGGAGAACCTCCGGCTCCCTCTCCCACCGCGCCCGACTCGCGGCGGACGGTCAACGGAGGGGAGGCCCGACCTCGATCCGGGCAGTTCTGGGCTCGGGCGGCATCACCGGGCCAGTCTATCGACCGCCTTTGGTACCCCGGCGGCGCGTCGCCGCCACGCCGTAGGCGGGCAGGCACGCCACCCCGCCTGGAGTAGGCGGCCGATGTCGAATCCGGGTCACCTGCGAGGCGGAGCCCAGTTCCGCCGAGTGTTCAGGAGCGGTTCCTGGAGCTAGCGCAGGCCACCCCTACGGCGTTCCACTGAACAGTGACCAGCGGTGTAGACGCAGCACACCGGTCCAGACCCGGACGTACTGCCCGCTGGGGAAGAAGAGGTCGGCTGCCAGGGCGCTGTCCGGCGCCCGGGCCAGGTCCAGCAGCAGGTGCGTACCGGCAACGCGCTGGGCGCGGGCCCTGGCACCGCCCGAGAGCCCGGCGGGCACATCACCGCCGAGTTGGCAACCCACGATCACGGCCACCAGCGCAGCCCCCAGCCAGAGCAGGGGTGCGGAGGCCGAGGGCGGCGAACCTTGGGGCGCAACTCGGCGCCGCATCATGTGGAGGCTGGCCAGCCATAGGCCGACCACGAGGCAGAGGTTGTAGGTGGTGTACCGAGATGCCCCAGCGCTGGCGAGCCCCAGAGGGAGCCGACCCACCAGGACGAGGGCGTCGAAGCCCACGGCGAAGCCGATCAGAGCCATGGGAAGCCGCAGCTCCCGGCGCCAGCGCCGGTCCGACACCACGAACAGTGCCAGGGCCACCACCGCGGCAATCGTGACTCCTCCCAAGAGCAGGTGGTGGAAGCCGAACATCCCGCCGACGAGGAGCGCCGCGTAGCGCGCCGCCACGGTCGGCTCCTGGAAGGCCAGCAGGGGGCGGGAGGGCGTCCCCACGGGACCGAAGCCCCGGAAATACCCGACGGCGGTGACCAGGGCGGCGGCCGTCCAAGCGGCAGCGCGACTGCGGGACCAGCCCACCGCCCAGCCGTAGTAGAGGCCGACCGGCCAGACCAGCAGGCCCTGCAGGGAGCTGCAGGAGGCGAGGACTCCGAAGGTCGCCGCCAGCGCCAACCCGCTCCAGCGGTTCCCCGCCCACTCGATGGCCGCCAGGCTCGCCACCGTGAGGAAGAGGATCAGCATCCAGGCGAGCTGGAAGGCCCAGAGGATGTTCTCCCACTGGACCAGGCCCATCACCAGGAACGCCACGGGGACCAGCAGCAGCGGGCCGAGTCGGAGCGTGCGCCGGGCCAGAACCAGGATGACGACCAGGGCAAGAACCAGAAAGCAGCCGCTCACCAGCATGTCGGCCCGCTCGTTCATGCGGGTTGCGGAGTCGATCAGGAGGGTGAGCAGGTTGGGGATGAGCATGCGGTTCTCGTTGTGCTGCGCCCACAGCGCGGCCAGCTGGAGTCGGCCATCGGCGAGCGCCCGGAGCAGGGGAAGCGTCCCGTTCCAGGTGTCGTCGAAGGGAACGTTCACGCCGAAGACATCGACGAACCAGAAGTAGAGCCCGATCGGGGCGGCCATGACCACGGCCGACACGGCCCAGGCCAGGCGTCCGTACCCCACCGCCCCGCCAGATGCGCGGTTGTCGATCAATGGGCCCCCAACCGACCGGCAGCCCGCACCACGCGGAGCTGATCCCCGAACGCAGGCCGAGTATAGGATCGGCCGCGGACCGCGGCGGGCTCTCTCCGTCAGGCCGATTGGGCGCCGGCGCGCAGAGGGGGCCGGAGAGGTGCCTTATACAATCCACTGCGCATGCGGCGGCTTGACGTGGTGGTGGTAGGGGGAGCTGGCCATGTTGGGCTTCCGCTCAGCATCGCCTTCGCTGAGCGCGGGCTCACAGTGGCCGTCTTCGACGTGAGCGAACCTGCCGTGGCCATCATCTCGTCGGGCCAGCTCCCGTTCGACGAGCCTGGCGCCCTGGATGTCCTCCGGGAGGTCCTGAGCTCCGGGCGACTGGAGGCGACGACGGACCCCGCGGTCCTTTCTCAGGCGTCCACCGTGGTGGTGGTGATCGGGACACCGATCGACAAGCACCTCAACCCCGAGGCGCTGGACGTCCCCCACCAGGTGGCGAAGCTGGCCCCACACCTTCGGGACGGCCAGCTTCTGGTGCTGCGGAGCACGCTCTATCCGGGGGTCACCGGGATGGTGGAGGGGCGGCTTAAGGCCCTCGGCCTCTCTCTGGACGTGGCCTTCTGCCCGGAGCGTATAGCCGAGGGCAAGGCGATGACCGAGCTCTACTCCCTGCCCCAGATAGTTGCCGCGCGCCAGGAGCCGGTGCGCCGCCGCGCCGCCGAGCTGTTCCGAAGACTCACCGACAAGATCGTCGAGCTGGAGCCGGAGGAGGCCGAGCTGGCCAAGCTCTTCACCAACACCTGGCGCTACATCAAGTTCGCCACCGCCAACCAGCTCTTCATGATCGCCAACGACTACGGCCTGGACTACGACCGCATCCGCGTCGCCCTGGCCCTGGACTACCCCAGGGCCCAAGATCTCCCGGGAGCGGGGCTGGCAGCCGGGCCTTGCCTGCTCAAGGACACCATGCAGCTGGCCGCCTTCAACAACAACCAGTTCACCCTGGGCCACTCGGCGATGCTCATCAACGAGGGGCTACCCCTTTACACGGTGGCCCGGCTGGAGCAGCGCTTCGACCTCTCCACCATGACCGTGGGCATCCTGGGGATGGCCTTCAAGGCCGGCTCGGACGACATCCGCTCCAGCCTCAGCTACCGCCTGAAGCGCATCCTGCAGTTCAAGGCCAAGAAGGTTCTCTGCACCGACCCCCACGTGACCATCGACCCTGACCTGGTCCCGCTGGAGCAGGTCGTGGCCGAGGCCGACCTCTTGGTCATCGGGGCCCCGCACCCCGAGTACCGCGAACTCGAGGTGCGGGTGCCCATCGTGGACATCACCAACCTCAGGGGCCAGGGAAGCCGCGTTTGACCGCACCGGAGGTCTCCGTGGTGGTCCCCGCCTACAACGAGGGCTCGGCCATCGTGCCCTGTGTGGAGCGGATCCTGGAGGCCACCAGCTCCCCGGTCGAGGTCCTGGTCGTGTACGACCGGCCCGAGGACACCACCGCCGCCCCGGTGGCGGAGCTGGCCGCCCGTGACCCCAGGGTGCGCGGGGTCCTGAACCAGGTGCGGCGGGGCCCGGCGGGGGCGCTCAAGGCCGGCTTCCAGCAGGCGCGGGCCGAGGTGGTGGTGGTCACCATGGCCGACGGCAGCGACGACGTCGCCCAGATCGACCAGATGGTGCGGCTGGTGCGGCGCGGCTTCGCGGTGGTCGCCGCCTCCCGCTACATGCGCGGCGGGCGCCAGCTCGGGGGCCCCCCGCTCAAGGGGCTGGTGTCGAGGACGGCAGGCGTCTCCCTGCACCTCCTGGCGCGGGTGGGGACGCACGACGCCACCAACTCCTTCAAGGCCTACTCGCGGCAATTCGTCGAGGAGGTGGGGATCGAGTCGGATGCCGGCTTCGAGATGGGAATCGAACTGGTGGCCAAGGCGCGCCGCCGGGGGCGGCGGGTGACGGAGATCCCCACCACCTGGCGGGACCGGACCTCGGGGCAGTCAAACTTCAAGGTGCGGGAGTGGATACCCCGCTACCTGCATTGGTACCTGGTCGCCGCCCTCCCCGGCTATGAGAGGTGGCGCCCGCACAGGGGGAAGACCTGATGGAGAGAGTCCTGATGACCGGGTCTGCCGGCTTCATCGGCGGCTACACGGTGGAGCGCCTCCTGGCGGAGGGGTACGAGGTGGTGGGGCTGGATGACCATTCCAAGTACGGTCCGGTCAGCCGCTCCTATGACCAGCACCCCAATTACCGGCTGGTGGTCGGCGATGCCCGCGACCCGGAGCTGGTCTACCGGCTGGCCCGGGACTGCGACCACCTGATCGCCGGGGCGGCCATGATCGGTGGGATCTCCTACTTCCACACCTACGCCTACGACCTCCTGGCCACCAACGAGCGCATCATGGCGGCCACCTGCGACGCCGCCATCCGGGCCCACCGCGAGGGGCGCCTACAGAAGGTGACCTACCTCAGCTCCTCGATGGTCTTCGAGGGCACCGACCGCTGGCCCTCTTACGAGGGGCAGGAGCTCGAGGTGGCGCCACCGCGCTCCTCATACGGCTTCCAGAAGCTGGCGGTGGAGTACTTCGCCCGGGCCGCCCACCAGCAGTACGGCCTCCCCTACACCATCATCCGTCCCTTCAACTGCGTGGGCATCGGCGAGGGCCGGGCCCGGGGGGACGTGGAGATCGAGAGTGGCAACGTCAAGCTGGCCATGAGCCACGTGGTCCCCGACCTGGTCCAGAAGGTGCTGAAGGGGCAGGACCCGCTGCACATCCTGGGCGACGGCAGCCAGATCCGGCACTACACCTACGGAGGGGACCTGGCCAGGGGCATCGTGACCGCCATGGCCAGCCCCCAGGCCCTCAACCAGGACTTCAACCTCTCCACCGCCCGCTCCACCACCGTGCTGGAGCTGGCCCAGCTCATCTGGGCCAAGGTCAGGGGCGACGAGCCCTTCCGCTACGTCAGCGACCCGCCCTTCGAGCACGACGTCCAGCGCCGGGTGCCGGCCACCGAGAAGGCCCGGGAGATCCTGGGATTCGAGGCCACCACCAGCCTGGAGGAGATGCTCGACGAGGTGATCCCCTGGATCCGCCAGGCCATCGAGGCCGGCTCCATCTGACGACCTCCTTCCCATCCCTGCGGCCCCGACCTACACTGTCCGGGACAGCGCCGTCCGGCCGCCGGAGGGCCCGGGCCCTCCACACCGGCGGTACCCGAGGAAAAAGGAGGGTTTGCCCATGCCAGACGATAGTCAATCGATCCTCACCCTTGGGGGCGCCGGCTGAGGGCGGCCACCGGGACCTGAACTCTCTGGAGGCGCTGGTCGACCGCAGGTGCATCACCGGGCGTGGGCCCGGCACCGGCGGGTGTCCCGCGTCGCCGAACCTCAGATCCAACTCCCAGAGCGGCGGTGCCGGGCGGCTCGATCCCGGCGCCGCCGCTTTTCGTGTAAGTGGGTAGGATTAAGTCATGGCCGAGGTGTCAGGCGCTGTGGACGACGAGCTCTACCGCGAGATCCTCCTCGACCACTACCGCCATCCCCGCCACCGTGGGGAGGTGGAGGCTCCGACCGCCACCGCCCACGGCCACAACCCGCTCTGCGGGGACGAGGTCGATGTGAGCCTCCGTCTTCGGGACGGTGAGCTCCAGCAGGTGGCCTTCCAGGGGCAGGGGTGTTCCATCTCCATGGCCTCCGCCTCGATGATGGCTGAGGAGGTCGAGGGCCGGCCGCTCACCGAGGTGCACGACCTGATCTCGCGCTTCCGGGGGCTGCTGGTGGAGGGGAAGGACCCCGCCGAGCTGGGGGATCTCGGCGACCTGGAGGCGCTCTCCGGCGTGCGCAAGTACCTCGCCCGGGTGAAGTGCGCGATGCTCCCCTGGGTGGCGCTGGAGGAGGGCCTCAGCCGGGCGGAGGGAGAGAGTGGCTGACGACTCCGCCCAGCCGGTGCCGGCCCGCGGCCCAGTGGCCACCGCCGACGACGTCATGGACGCCCTCCGCGAGGTGATCGACCCCGAGCTCGGTCTGGACGTGGTCAGCCTGGGCCTGGTCTACGGGGTGGAGGTGGATGACGAGGGGGAGGCCACCGTGCGCATGACCCTCACCACCCCCTACTGCCCCCTCGGTCCGATGCTGGAGTCCCAGGTCCATGCCGCCACCCAGTTCCTCCCGGGGATCCAGGGGGTCAAGGTGGACCTGGTCTGGGACCCGCCCTGGGACCCCCACACCATGGCCTCCGACGAGGTGAAGCTGGAGCTCGGCCTCTTCTAGGAACCGGCCCGCCGGCCGGCGAGCTGCCAGGCACCGGGCAAAAGCCCCATGGCCACCGCCGCCTTGATGGCGTCGCCGAGCAGGAAGGGGGTGACGCCCAGGGAGAGCGCCTCGGAGACGCCGAGGTGAAGGTCCACGGCCAGCCAGGTCGCCCCCAGTAGGTAGATGAGGGCGTTCCCGACTACCATGGCCAGGAGGACCCGGAGCGGGCCGCGGTCGAAGCCGCGGGCGGCGAGCCACCCGACCACCGCGGCGGCCAGGATGAAGCCGAGGAGGTATCCGAAGGAGGCGCTGCTGACCACCGCCCATCCCCCGGCCCCGCCCGCGAACCAGGGCAGGCCGATCAGCCCGATCCCCAGGTAGGCCAGCATTCCCAGGATGGCGCGGGGCGCCCCCAGGGCCATCCCCCCGAGGAGGACGGCCAGGGTCTGGCCGGTGATCGGCACTGGGGTGAAGGGGAGGCGGATGGAGATCTGGGCGGAGAGCCCGGTCAGGGCCGCGAAGCCCAGGACGAGAAGCACGTCTCGCGCCAGGGTCCCGGGGATGAGGTCCGCCAGGACCAGCTCCCGCCTCCGGAGGACGGCGTCGCTCAGCACTGAAGCCAACCTAACCGCACCGCCGGGCTGGCGTCAACCGCCGGGTCGTGAGTCCTGGGGCCGGTTTGGTGACTAACACGTCATTAAGCGGCTCTGGGACTTGCCCGGCCCGCCCCGGAGATCGAAGGCGCGGGTGGCGGCGGCCCATCGGACCGAGGGCCCCGGGCCCCCCCTTGACGGCGGCCTCCGCCGAGGCCTATCGTCCGCCGCCGGAGTGGAAGTGGGCCAAGGTGTGGGCGCGCCTGGCTCGGGCCATCTCTTGGGTCAGGGATTGGGCATGCGGGGAGGACACGAATGAGGTTCGGAAGTCAGGTGGTCCTGTCGTCGCGGCGGCTGCTGGCCGGGATCTCCCTTGGGGTGGCGGGGGTCCTTGTGCCCCTCCTCGCCGGTGGTGCCGGGATGACCGCGGTGCGCGCCAGCGTGGTTCCGGCACCGGCAAGCGGACCCGCGGCGACCTCCGGTGGTTCCGCTTCTACAGGCGGGTCCGCATCGGCCGGCCCGGCGGTAGTGACCCAGGCACCGCACATCCCCGTGGGCGCGGTCGCCACCGGTGCTCCGGCGCTCTCGGCCCCGGAGACCGGCGCCGTCTCCCTGCAACCGCGGGACCCGGCCGCTCTGGCCAAGTTCATCTCCGAGGTCACCAACAAGCACTCATCCCTCTTCCACCACTACCTGGCACCGGGCGCCTTCGGCTCGGTCTTCGGCCCCACCCAGGCGACCATCTCCGCCGTCAAGGACTTCCTGGCCGCCTCTGACCTGCGGGTCACCGGAGTGGCCAAGGACGGGATGCTGATCAACTTCGCCGGCACCGCCGGCTCGGTGGAGCACGCCTTCGACACCGGGCTTGCGACCTACAAGCTGGCCGATGGCAGCCAGGGGCTGGCCACCACCTCGGCGATCCGTCTCCCGGCCACCGTGGCCGGCTCGGTCGCCGCGGTGATCGGGCTCGACAACCTGGTCCACGCCCAGCCCGCTGGCCTGATCCGCCAGCCAGCGACCAACGCCGGCACCGAGCCCCAGGTCAAGACCGCGACCTTCAGCCACCCGGCGGGATCGCCCAATGCCTGCCCCAGCGCCCAGCAGGCCGCCACCGAGTTCGGCGGCCTCACCGATGACCAGATCGCCAACGCCTACGGTGCCTTCGGCCTCTACGGGAACAACGACTTCGGCCAGGGGCAGACCATCGCCGTGTACGAGCTGGAGCCGTTCCAGCGCTCCGACATCAACACCTTCGACACCTGCTACTTCGGCGCCACGGCGGCCAACCTCATGAACAACCGGCTCAACGTCGTCCCCGTGGATGGTGGCCAGCCGGCGGGCCCCGGAAGTGGCGAGGCGGTCCTGGACGTCCAGGATGTGTCCGCCATCGCTCCCCAGGCCAACATCAACGTCTACGAGGCTCCCAACACCTCATTCGGCGGGATCGACGAGTACTCGGCGATCGTCAACCAGGACACCGCCCAGGTGGTGACCTCCAGCTGGGGACTCTGCGAGCAGGCGGTCCAGCTCGGTGAGCCGGGGATCCAGCAGACCGAGAACTTCCTCTTCCAGCAGGCGGCCGCCCAGGGGCAGTCGGTCTTCGCAGCCGCCGGGGACACCGGCTCCGACGACTGCAACGCCTTCCGGGCGCCGGTTCCGCCGCCGGGCCAGAACCCGCTCTCCGTCGACGATCCGGGCAGCCAGCCGTACGTGGTCTCCGTGGGTGGCACCACCATCTACGATGCGGCCACCCAGCCGGCCGGTGAGAAGGTCTGGAACGACGGGGCCGAGTGGGGTGCCGGCGGCGGCGGCATCTCGATGACTTGGACCATGCCCACCTGGCAGCAGTCCTCGCTGGTTCCCGGGATGGCGCAGGTAATGCCGAACGGTACCGACTACACCAATGCCGATTCCGTGGAGAGCCAGTTTGGGTTCGCTCCGAACTTCTGCGACGCCAATCCCACCATCGCGCCAGCCGCTATCCCATGTCGCACTGTGCCGGATGTCTCAGCTCAGGCCAACGAGTTCACCGGAGCGGTGACGATCTACAGCAGCATGTTTGTGTCGCCGTCCACCCCCACTGGGTGGATCACGATTGGCGGCACCTCGTCGGCGACTCCGATCTGGGCCAGCTCGCTGGCTCTGGTGAACGCCTCCAAGACCTCCGCCTCGTGCACGCCGGGAACCGGCCCTGGGACCGGCACGGGAGTTGGGTTTGTGAGTCCACTTCTGTACGGGGTGGCTTCCAATTCCACGGCGTACGCCGCCTCCTTCAATGACATCACGGTCGGCAGCAACGACATCTACGGTCTCGACAACGGGTTGGTCTTTCCCGCCACGGCGGGCTATGACCTGGCCTCGGGGCTGGGCTCCCCGATGCTCACCGCGCCGGGCGACACTGACGGGCTCGCCTACTACCTCTGCAACTATCAGCCACCAACTGGCTCCGCACCCACGGTGAGCGCTCTGAATCCGAAATTCGTATCTCCCGGGCCGGCCGGCCAGAACGTAGTGGTGACCGGCACCGGCTTCGAGTCGGGCGGAGTTCCCGACGTCGCGAACGTGGGCATCGATGGCGTGACCACCCCGTTCTCCTATTACATCACAGTTCAAAGTCCGACCCAATTGACCGTGCTAGTGCCGCCAGCGTCCCTCATCGCTGCGCCCGGGGCGCCCCAGGACGGCACAGGTCCGGCGGACATCACCGTCACTCTCACGAACGGGATGACGAGCTCGCCAGGACCGGGATCAATCCTGGAATACGTTGACGAGAACGGGACGGGCGGCACTGTGCCATCGGTCACCGGCGTGAGCCCGTACGGCGGGCTGCAGACCGCCGGCAACACGGTGACGATCTTCGGCTCCGGATTCAGTGCTGGCGACACGGTGACCTTCGGCGGCGTGGCGGCGACCGGCGTTACGGTCGTCTCGGACTACGAGATCACCGCCACCGTGCCGACCTACACCAGCGGGACGACCAGCTGCGCAACCGCCAGCACGATCGACCCCTCGACGGGGGCCGTGGTGGACCCGGCCAATGACATCTGCCAGGTTCAGGTGGTAGTCACCAACAGCAACGGGAGCAGTGCCACTGATCCGATCCTGCCGCCGTATGAGGGCTCGATCGCATTCAACGCCATGGGCGTGGTCGCTCCCGTGAGCGGGACCGAGGTCATGCCGGCACCAACCGAGTACGACTACGTCCCGGTGCCCACCATCACCAGCGTCTCGACCAGTGCCCTTCCTCCTCTCACCTATGCCAACGAACTGGGCGGGACGGTCGTGACCATCACCGGCAGCGGATTCGACCCCTTGACCCTCTCCTGGGCGGCGGTCGGGAACCCCGCCCTGGAGTCCTCCCTGGACACCAACTTCTCCTATGAGTCGGGCACCGAGCTCCAGCTCATGCTCCCCGCCATCGCCCCGAACGCAGCCGGCGCCACCGTCGAGCCCGCGACCCTTCCACTGAGCATCACTACCATCGCCGGGACCAGTGGCGCGACACCGGTCACGTACGCTGGGATTCCGTTGGTGACCTCGGTGACCAACACCTCCACAGGGGCGGTGTCGGTCGGTGGGGTCTACGGAGGCCCCGACACCGGTGGCACCCCGATCACCATTTCGGGGCAGGGTTTCAGTGACGCGCTGCCTCCAGTCGTCTTCTCCGATTACGACACCCCGTACTCGCTCGGCACTCAGTACACCGCCACCATCAACAGCGACACGAGCGTAAGCACCACGACCGTGCAGCAGAATCCCGCGATCGTGGACGTGCAACTTTGCACGGTGACCGGCTGCTCGCTCAACCCGCCGTCCGACTTCTTCGTTCTCTACCCGTCGGGCGCACCGGTGGTGGACTCGATCTCGCCGAATGTCGGCTCGCCGGCCGGCGGGACCCAGGTGACCATCAACGGTGAGAACCTCGGCTGCATCACCGGAGTCTCGTTCGGCTCGGTCTCGGCGGCCAGCTTCACCAACCAGCAGGCCATCCTGGACTGCGGCCAGACCTACCAAGCGCAGGTAACCGCACCCCCCGGCGCCGCGGGCAGCACCGTCCCGGTCACCGTGACCACCCTGGAGAGCCTGTACAGCGGGACCGGAGCCAGCGCGGCCAATCCGAACGCCGAGTTCACCTACGAAGCCAGCACCTACCAGGCGCTGCAACCCACCCGGATCCTGGACACCAGGATCACCCACCAGGCACTGGGCGCGAACGGCATGCTCAACCTCACCGTTACCGGTGGGGAGGTTCCGGCTGACGCCACCGCAGTGGCGCTCAACGTGACCGCCACCAACACCACAGCCCAGAGCTACCTCTCGGTCTACCCGACCGGGAGCGCAATCCCAACGGTTTCCAACCTCAACTGGATGGGGGGCCAGACGGTGGCCAACCTGGTCATCGTGCCAGTCGGCAGCAACGGCCAGGTCACCCTGTACAACAGCCAGGGTTCCACCGACGTGGTGGTGGACCTGCAGGGCTACTTCGCACCGGAAGGCGCGACCGGCCCGGTTGGAGGGTACGTGCCCCTCACCCCCGCCCGGATCACTGACACCAGATCCGGCAGTGGGCTGGCCAATGCCGGACACACCCTCTCCGCGGGCAGCGTGCTCAACGTGGTGGTGGCTGGTGCCGGCGGGGTTCCTGCCGGCGGGGTCATGGCAGCGGTCCTCAACGTGACCGCAACCGACACCACCCAGGCCAGCTACCTCACCGTGTACCCGCAGGGCTCGACCCGGCCCACCGCCTCCGATCTCAATTGGTCGGCGGGTGAGACCCGGGCCAACCGGGTGATCGTCCCGGTCAACCCGGTGACCGGCGAGGTCAGCATCTACAACGCCAATGGCTCCGCGGACGTGGTGGTGGACGTGGACGGCTACTTCACCGCCAACAACACCCCGGTCACCGGCGAGACCCTCTACAGCCCAGTAACCCCGACCAGGGCGGTGGACACCCGGGTCACCGGCACCCCACTGGGAGCGGGTCAGATCTTCGTCGCCAACATGGCCGGACTGAACGGTGTGGCCTCCAACGCCACCGCCGTGGTGACCAACGTCACCGCCGTGAACACCACCGCCGCCAGCTACTTCACGGTCTACCCCGGGCTCAGCGCGCCGCTGGCCTCGGACGTCAACTGGAGCGCCGGCCAGGTGGTGCCCAACCTGACCATCGCAGCGCTCAACGGCGCGGGCTCGTTCAATGTCCTGAATGCCAACGGCAGCGCCGATCTGCTGATCGACGTCTTCGGGTACTTCAGCCCGATCGCGGTTCCCTGACGACACTGGGGGGCGGCCACATGGCCGCCCCCCAGTAGCCCTCGGGCCTACTCTGAGGTGATGGAGCTTGAGGGAACGCTGCGCGCCCGGGTGGAGCGCTACCTGGACCTCCTGTACAGCGCCAACCGGTCGCTCAACCTCACCCGAGTCTCTCGAAACGACGCCTTTAGGCGCCATATCGAGGAGTCCCTCTCTCTCTTGGAGCTGGCTCCTTGGGAGGACGGCGCGGAGGCGTTGGACCTGGGGAGCGGAGGGGGGCTGCCGGGGATCCCCCTGGCGTTGGCTCGGCCCGGCGTACGCCTTCGGCTGCTGGAGCGCACCCAGAAGAAGGCACGCTTTCTGACCGCAACAGCGGCTGAGCTAGGCCTGGGCAGCGTCGAGGTGGTGGCCCTGGATTCCCGGGATTACCGCTCGACTCCATCCTTCCGGGCCCCCGACTACCTGGTGTCCCGGGCGGCCCTTCCGCTGGCCCGCCTCATCCCCGAGGTGGGGCGGATCCTGGCGCCCGGTGGCACTGCCCTGCTGCTGGTGTCACCGGAGTCCGTGGATGGCGGTGTCGAGCAGCTGGCCAGCACAGCGGGGCTAACAGGTGTCGCGGTGCTCCGGCCAGGCCCGGCCACAGTCCTCAGGCTGCGGCGAGGCGCCCCTCTCTCCAGGAGCCCAGGCACGCCAGCTGGGGCGCCCATCCAAAGGCCCCCTCGTGGTCAGCGCCCCAGAGGCTGAGATCGGCTCTCCCACCCACCCTGATCCGGCCCCGGTCCGCAAGATGAAGGGAGCGGGCCCCGCCTGCGGTGGCGGCGGTGAGCGCCTCATCCACGGAGAGGCCCAGCTGGCTCACCGCCAGGTAGACCACAAGGCTCATGGAGCCGGCGCCGGAGGTGCCCGGATTGTGGTCGCTTCCCAGGGCCAGGGTGACACCCACGCCGAGCAGCTCCCGGGCCGCGGGGAGGGTACGCATCGAGAGAGCGGTCACCGGACACAGCGTGGCGGCCACCCCAGCCCGGGAGAGCAGCTTGGCCTCCTTGCTCCCGATGCGGAGCAGGTGGTCCGCGGAGTCCGCACCGAGCTCGGCGGCCAGCAGTGATCCCCCGGTCAGGGCCAGCTCGTCCGCATGGATCCGGAGCCGGAGGCCGGCCCAGCCCGCAGCCTCCAGGATCTGCCTGGCCTCCTCCACCGTGAAAGCCCCCTGGTCGCAGAAGACGTCGCAGGAGCGGGCCCCTTGGGCCCTGGCCCGCGGGCAGCTTTCGGCCACCTCGGCCACGTAGCCGGCTCGGTCGGAGCTTCTCTCCTTTGGGAGCTCGTGGGCCGCGAGGTAGGTGACGGATAGGTCGGGCAGCTCATCCTCGGCGCCGAGGCCGGCGAGGAGGGATGTGGCCCGAAGCTCGCCCTCCACCTGGAGGTGGTAGCCGGTCTTGACCTCCACGGTGGTCGTGCCGGCGAGCCTCCAGCCCTGAAGCCGCTGCCGGGTTGCCCTGGTCAGCTCCTCCCAGCTGGCCGTCCGGGTCGCCCGCACCGTCTCGAGGATCCCTCCGCCGCGGTCGGCGATCTCCGAGTAGGCCACTCCCTCCGAGCGGAGCTGGACTTCCTCCAGCCGGGGCCGGAGGTAGAGGGGATGGGTGTGGGCGTCGATCAGCCCGGGGGTGAGCAGGAGCCCCCGGCAGTCGAAGTCATCCCTCCCCGGAGCCGCCGTCCCGGTCGGCTGGACTGCCGCGATCCGCCCCTCCTGGATGACCACCTCCACGTTGGAGCGGACGGGCTCCCCCGGGGACCAGAGCCGGCCGATGTTGCGGAGCGTGGTCATGGGGCCAGCTCCGCCAGCGACTGCTCCAGCAAGGCGCCCACGCCCCCCAGCCGGAGATGCCCGCCGGCCTCCACCACCGGCTCTCCTCCCACCACGACCAGGCGGACGTCCGCCTGGTGGGCGGAGTACACGGCCTGGGCCACTGGGTCGCCGAGGTCGGCCCCGGCCATCCGCGGTCCCTCGAGGCTAACGGAGATGAAGTCGGCAAGCCTTCCCTCCCGGAGTTCGCCGGCATCCCAGCCCAGGGCGCGGCTTCCTCCCAGGGTCGCCGCGCGGAGGAGGGCCTCCGGCTGGTGCAGCCCCCTGTGATGACGCCGCAGCCGCTGGTCCAGCTCCAGGGCCCTGGCCTCCTCGAAGAGGTCGATGACCGCTTGGCTGTCGCTGCCCAGTGCCAGCGGGCTGCCGGCCCGCTCCAGCTCCAGGGCGGGGCAGATGCCATCGCCCAGATCACGCTCCGTAGTGGGGCAGGCGCAGACCGTGGTGCCGCTCTCCCCCAGGAGCTCCCGGTCGTGCCGGCTGAGGTGGATGGCGTGGACCGCCGTGGTCCGCTCCCCCAGGACGGCCAGGTCGGCCACCAGTTCGGTGGGCGACAGGCCGGTCGCCGCCTGGCAGTCCCGGTTCTCTGCCAGCTGCTCCGAGAGGTGCAGGTGGAGGGGGGCTCCCCGCTCCTGGGCCCACTCCCTCACCACCACCATCTCCTCCCGTGCCAGCGCCCGCACGCTGTGGATGGCCGCTCCCAGGACCACCCCGGAGGGGACCGGCAGCTGCTCCACCCGGCGCCGCCAGGAAAGTGCGTCTCCGTCCGAGAAGCGGGCCGCGGGCCCCTTCAGCTCGCCTCCCCGGAGCCCGGGGTGGAGGTAGCAGGTGTCCAGCAGGGTGAGGCGGACTCCCGCCTCGTCCGCCGCCGCGAAGAGCGCCTCCTCCATGAGCGGCCCCGGGTAGTGGGCACCGTCCGCGCCGTGATGTAGGTAGTGGAACTCCCCCACCTGGGTGATGCCCGAGAGCACCATCTCTCCGTAGGTCGCGCGGGCCAGGTGGAAGAGCTGCTCCGGGGTGATCCGGCCCGCCAGCTCGTACATCCCCCGGCGCCAGCTCCAGAAGTCCCCCGGCCGCTCCTTGGGGCGCTCCTGCCTTCCTCGCATCGCCCGGTGGAAGGCGTGCGAGTGGGCGTTGGCAAGCCCGGGCAACGTGAGCCCGGACACCACCCGCGCGCCCCTGGGGACGGGCCGGCCACCCATTGGGGTGAGGCTCCGGATCCTGCCGTCCTCCTCCTCGAGCCAGAGCCGCCGCTCCAACCGCTCGCCGGTCCAGGCGAGCTCCAGGAGCCAGCTGGTCACTGTCCCTCCCGCATCGGCAGACGCAGCCCACGATCCCGCGCCGTGTCCAGGGCGATCTCGTACCCGGCGTCGGCGTGGCGCATCACCCCGGTGCCGGGATCATTGGTCAGGCAGCGGGAGAGCTTCTGGGCGGCAAGATCGGTGCCGTCCGCGACCGCCACCATCCCGGCGTGGATCGACCGCCCGATCCCCACCCCGCCGCCGTGGTGGATGGAGACCCAGGAGGCACCGCTGGAGGTGGAGAGGAGGGCGTTGAGCAGCGGCCAGTCGGCGATGGCGTCGCTCCCGTCCCTCATCGACTCGGTCTCCCGGTAGGGGGAGGCCACCGAGCCGGAGTCCAGGTGGTCCCGGCCGATGACGATGGGAGCGGAGATCTCCCCGCTGCGCACCATCTCGTTGAAGCGCAGCCCCATCCGGTCCCTCTCCCGGTAGCCCAGCCAGCAGATGCGGGCGGGCAGCCCCTGGAACTTGACCCGCTCCCCCGCCATCCGGATCCAGCGGGCCAGCGACTCCTGCTCCGGGAACTCCTCCAGGACGGCCCTGTCGGTGGCGGCGATGTCCTTGGGGTCCCCGCTGAGGGCGGCCCAGCGGAAGGGCCCCTTGCCCTCGCAGAAGAGCGGGCGGATGTAGGCGGGGACGAAGCCGGGGTAGTCGAAGGCCCTCTCGTACCCGCCCAACTTGGCCTCGGCCCGAAGGCTGTTGCCGTAGTCGAAGACCTCGGCGCCCCGATCCATGAGCGCCACCAGCGCCTCCACATGCCGGGCCATGCTCTCACGGCTGCGGCGGGTGTACTCCTCGGGGTCCTCCATTCGGAGGTCTTGCGCCTCGGGGAGGGTGAGCCCGGTTGGGAGGTACATCAGCGAGTCGTGGGCCGGGGTCTGGTCGGTGGCCACGTCCACGGCGAAGCCCCGGCGCACGATCTCCGGGACCAGCTCGGCGGCGTTGCCCAGCACCCCGATCGACACGGCCCGCCGTTCCCGGCGCGCCCGGTCCGCCTCCTGGAGGGCGGAGTCCAGGTCAGGGGCCGCCTGGTCCAGGTAGCGATGGTCGATGCGGCGCTGGAGCCGCTCCGGGTCCACCTCGATGCAGATGGCCACCCCGCCGTTCATGGTCACCGCCAGCGGCTGGGCGCCTCCCATGCCCCCGAGGCCGGCGGTGACCGTGACCGTGCCGGCCAGCGATCCCTGGAAGCGCTTGGCGGCCACCGCCGCGAAGGTCTCGTAGGTGCCCTGGAGGATCCCCTGGGTCCCGATGTAGATCCAGGAGCCCGCCGTCATCTGGCCGTACATGGTGAGCCCCTCCGCCTCCAGCCGGCGGAACTCCTCGGGGGTGGCCCAGTCCGGAACCAGGTTGGCGTTGGCGATCAGCACCCTGGGTGCCCACTCGTGGGTCTGGAACACCCCCACCGGCTTGCCCGACTGGACCAGGAGCGTCTCGTCCCCCCTGAGGGTCTTGAGGGTGCGGACGATGGCGTCGAAGGCGTCCCAGGAGCGGGCGGCGCGGCCCGAGCCCCCGTACACCACCAGCTGGTCGGGGTGCTCGGCGACCTCGGGGTCGAGGTTGTTCATGAGCATCCGCATCGCCGCCTCCTGGGGCCAGCCCAGGCAGCTGATCTGCGACCCACGCGGGGCGCGCACCGGGCGCGGCCCCGAGATCTCAGCGCTCACACCACCGCCCTCCATTCCACCTGCCCACCTTCGTCACCTGGCCCTGCCCCGCCACAACTGACCGTGTGGAGGGGCGAGCCAGCCCGGCCGGGGCGCCCGGAGCCACCGCGCCTCCCCGCCGACTCTCAGATAGGCCGGTTATACCACAGCTCTGGTGTTGGCCGTCAAACATCAAAAGTCAAAGATCGTCACGGTGCGCTCGCCTGGTCGAGACGCAGCTTTCGAAGGTGAGGGTGCCACCGGGACCTTGGGCCGCCCTCCCCGGAGCGAGAGTTCAGCTCAGCTCCGGCACCACCTGGCGCGCCCGCTCCAGGACCCGGCCGTCGAGCACCGCTGCCGCCACCGCCTCCAGCTCTGGGCTGGTGAAGCGGTCGGGACCCACGCCTCCCCCGAGCTCCCGGACCAGCTGGCCGACCGCCTCGCCCGCCGGCCCGGGGCGCAGAGGCTGGCGCAGCTCCAGGCCGCGGGCGGCGGCCAGCAGCTCGACCGCGAGTATCCGCGACAGGTTGTCCACCACCTGGCGCAGCTTGCGGGCGGCTCCCCAACCCATGGAGACGTGGTCCTCCTGCATCCCCGAGGTGGGCAGTG